>NZ_JAHPIV010000021.1 GCF_019039105.1 Desertibacillus haloalkaliphilus
ATAGAGCTAAAGCCGCTTAGGTCATTTTTATTATTTCCACTGTCTACTTGACAGGGGGCAGTTCATTTTGTCCCAGCCTCGACTAGTTTTGTTTTATCCTTTTTTAATCCAGAACATTAGAACGCCATCTTCTTCTCGATCTTCAATTAATTCATGTCCGCCTGACTTCGCCCAAGCAGTTAAATCATTTTTAGCCCCTTTATCTGTCGCATGAACTTCTAAAACTTGACCAGATTCTAACTCTTCCATTGCTTTTTTTGTACGAACAATCGGCATCGGACAAGCTAACCCTTTTGCATCTAATACTTTATTTGAATTCATATTCTAAAACCTCCAGTTTATTTTTAAAATTTATTTTGTTATCTGACTGCACAGCGATTTGGCCCAATTTCCATTTCTCGCTGTTTATCTTCATCAGGTGTTACCTTACCCATGTTTGTCTCACGGATTTCTTGATACGCATTTGGTTGTGGTGGTAGGTTTTCCGTCACCATTTTTCTAAATTCTTGTTCATCTTCAATATTCAACCCATGGTTTTTCTCAAATAATGTACCTAACTTCTCGGACACACTGCCATCATCATTTATTTCATCGATAATCATAAAGTGTGCTGGGAGCACCACTAGTTCTTCTGAAAGCTCACGGTATCGCTTATATAATGAATTCCTTAAGTCAGCAACCCAGTCTTCAGCCATCCCCGCTAAGTCAGGTCTTCCAATCGAGTCAATGAACAGAATATCACCAGATAATAGGTACTTCTCATCAATAACAAATGACGTCGACCCGATCGTGTGCCCCGGTGAATAGAGGGCGTGAATATTTATCGTTGTGTTCCCAATCGAAACATCCATTCCGCCTTCTAATGGCTCATACTTGAAAACAACCTCTGTTGCATCCTTAGGAGGTAGCCAGTATGTGGCACCTGTTGCCTCAGCAATGGTTCGGCCTCCAGAAATATGATCGGCATGGAGATGTGTATCAAACACATGTGTAATTGTTGCACCGATTTCATCAGCAAAGGTAAGATACACATCGGTCATTCGAGTCGCATCGATAATCGCTGCCTCACCGTTTGAGACGGCCATATAAGAAAGACAACCTTTACCGAGACGAACAAATTGGTATAGCTCTCCACCATCTTTTAAGTCACCGACTTTGATCGGCTCAAGATGCTCACTCCATGCTTTCATGCCCCCGGCAAGATAAGCGACTGTTAAGCCTTGTCCAGATAACATCTCTGCTACCATCATTGAAGAGCCTTCTTTTGCACAAACAACTAAAACCTCTTTATCCGTTGGAACCTTATCAAGGATTTCTTCGACCCCATCTAATAGTTCAAAATAGGGGATATTGTAGTATTCAATCTGTTCGCCTTCAATTTTCCAATCAGCGAAATCACTTTCATTACGAACATCTAAAATAAAAAATGCTTCTTTATTGATGACTTTGTTTGCTACTTCTTTTGCATTCATTGGACGTACTGACATGTTATTGCCCCCTTATATTTTATATCGCCAAAAACTCATTAACGTCATTTATTTTGAAGTCTCACCAGACCATTCACTCATTCCTGGGACTACATTGAATACATCATTAAAACCTGCTTCGGTTAATTTTTGAGAAGCTAAATCGCTACGACTTCCAGTTCGACAAACGACATAAATCTTAGAGTCTTTGTCAAGTTCAGTAGCACGGTCTTCTAACTCACCTAGCGGAATAGACTTTGCTCCAGGGATATGGCCAAATGCATATTCTGCTGATTCACGTACATCTAGTACAACAACATTCTCCCCAGCTGCTAACGTCTCTTGAAGCTGCTCATTACTTGCTACATGTGGATGTTTCTTTTCAGCTTTTTCTTCATCGGTTGATTTGCGAAGATAATGTTTTAAAACATCATTTTCCTCAATTGTTCCTAAATACTGATGACCTGTACTCTCTGCCCAAGCTTTAAGGTCAGCTGTTGATCCTTGATCTGTCGCTTGCACTTCCATCACCTTACCAGGCTCGAGATCATTCATTGCCTTTTTTGTACGCACGATTGGCATTGGGCATGCCAACCCTTTTGCATCAATCACTTGATCTGTTTTAATGGTTTCCATTATAACTCCTCCTCAGATTATACATTATGGGGTATATTAAAATTTAAAAAAATTTAATCTATCTGACCTCTCCACTCGATCATGCCTCCAACCATATTCGTAGCATGATAGCCTCGACTTTCAAGAAATTTCGTCGCCATTGCACTTCGAGACCCTGAGCGACAAACAAGGATATATTCCTTTGTTTTATCTAATTCATGTAGACGAAATTCCAATAATCCAAGCGGGATATTGATACTTCCAGGAATTTTCCCAGCAGCCACTTCATCAGGCTCACGTACGTCAATGATTGATGATTGTGGTAACGTTACGACTTTCTCAGGTGTGATTTCTTTCATAATCTCAACCTCCGTTTCGCTTATCTCCAAGCACTCATACCGCCTTTGACATTGGTGATCTTTTGAAAACCTAGTTTTTTAAGAACCTTAGTTGCTTTCGTACTTCGCATCCCACTTTGACAGATAACAACAACTTCTTTTTCTTTTGACAAGAGCTTTGCATTCTTTGCGAGTTCATGAAGCGGAATATTCTCAAACGTCTTGATATGATTTCTCGTATATTCACCTGGTGTTCGAACATCAATGAATTGAACGTCTTTTTTTCTTAACTTTGTTTTTAAATCTTGGGTTGATATTTGAGTAACCCCTTTGACAGGCAAAAAACGATTGACAATAAAAAGGACAACGAGCAAAAATAGTACGCCATTAATCACTGCATCCATCGACTTATCTCCTTACGTTAATTAAATAAATAAGTTTACGTTCCCTTCTTCAGCATCAGCAAGGTAAGCAGCTACACCTGCATATTCTAGACCATCGATTAATTCTTCTTTTTGCAATCCTAACAGATCCATCGTCATCGTACATGCAACGAGTTTCACGCCTTGTTCTTGAGCCATGCTAACGAGATCAGGAAGAGGCATGGCATTATGTTTCTTCATCACATGCTTAATCATCTTCGGTCCCATTCCAGCAAAGTTCATGTTCGATAGCCCCATGTGATCTGTACCTCTTGGCATCATTTTTGCAAACATTTTTTCTAAAAAGCCTTTTTTCACAGGAACATGCTCGTCTTTACGAAACGCATTTAATCCCCAAAATGTTGAGAAAATCGTTACCTCATGATCATAAGCTGCTGCTCCGTTTGCAATAATGAATGCAGCCATCGCTTTATCATAATCCCCGCTAAAAAGAATAATCGTTGTTTTCTTTTTTTCTGACATAATTTCCACTCCTTTAATTTTTTCTTACATATACATGTAAGGGTATATTATTGATCAAAAAAATATAGCCATTTATGCTTACTTATTTTTTTGACGGTTGAATATCATCTGATATCTCTTGATTACCTGTAGGGGTATTATACAATGACGACTATCAACTGTCAAGTCTATATTTTAAGTGTAATTGCTGCTCTTTGAAACAAGTCAACTGCATTAACACTGTATCTACAGTATATACCCATAAGGGTATGTTGTCAACAACCTTTAGTCAGTACTATAAAAAAGCTTCTCGAGTACCCGAGGGCACTGAAAAAGTGTGACATTCACTTTTTCAGTGCCCTTTAGCTTGCCTGTTATGTTTTCAGCAGTCTCGCGTCCCCCCAAGAGACTTTATCTTATTTAAATGCTTTGATTGATGGCTTGTTCAAGTCTTTTCTCAATATCAGCTGCGACTTCATTTAAATCTTCATTATTGATATTTTTGATCAACGCGGTTGGTCTTGGCATACCTATTTTCGTTACCTCCTGGTCACGATAGACAACAATTTTACAAGGTAAAAAATATCCAGCCATTTTATTTTTATCCAACACCCGTTTCGCTTCATGTGGATTACAAACCTCTAACACCTTATAAGGTTGATTGAAATCTAGGCCTTTCTCTTGTAATTTCGCCTCAATATCAAATTCCCAAAGCACACCAAACTGCTCATCAATCAAACTCGCCTTTAAGTTTTCAATCGCCTCATCGATACTACGTTGGGTTTCTACTGTATAATCAAACATTTATAGTTCCTCCTATTTGTCGATCGCAGTTAATGCTTGTTGGATCGAGTGATATTTTAGGTTTTCACAATATTTTTTATCCCACTCAGCTTTTTTTAATAAATCCATCACTGGTCCTTTAACAGCAGCAAATAAGAACTTAATGCCACCACTGCGGGAGTTCTTCATGATTTGTTCCAATGAATCAATAGCAACAGCATCAATGGAGTTGACACCTGAAAAATCTAAAATGACCCATTTAATCCCTTTTTTCTCGGCTATCGCCTCAGATAATTTACTTTCTAGAAACGTCATATTAGCAAAGTAAAGCGAAGCATCGATTCGAAAAATAAGCACCTCTTCATCGGTTTTTGCTTCTGGAAAGCGTTCGACGTTTCGAAATACACGATCGTTTTTGATATATCCTAGTTCGGCCACATGAGGGTAGGCACTTCGACCAATAAATACAAGTAATGAGAACAAAATCCCAAGCAAAATGCCAACTTCAATGCCTAATACAAGTGTTGCTAAAAAGGTAATAACCCACGTCCAACCATCTGCTTTACGAATCGTAAATAGTTTCTTCGCTTCTCTCACATCAATCAATTTATAAATGGCTGCCATGATAATCGAAGCAAGAACAGCATTTGGTAGGTAATAAAATAAGCCTGTAAAAAATAATAATGTCAAAATAATTAATACTGCCGTAATCAGTGAGGCTAGTGGAGTACGTGCTCCTGCTTGATAATTCACCGCTGAACGAGAAAAACCACCTGTTACTGAGTAAGCAGAGAAGAAAGACCCCGCTACATTCGCTAGTCCAATCCCTATTAACTCTTGGTTAGGAATAATTTTATATTTTTCTTTTGTGGCAAATGCCTTTGCTATCGATATTGCTTCCATAAATGCAATGAATGAGATCGTTAAAGCAATCGGTAGTAGTGAACGGATCACCTCGATTGAAAAAACAGGCATACTAAATGCCGGTAGCCCCTTTGGCACTTCCCCGACAATGTTGACGCCTCGAAGATCTAAACGAAGAAAGAATACAACTAAAATGCTGACGACGACTAAAACGAGGGGGCCAGGAATCTTCGGATATCGTTTTAAACCAATTAATAAGACAATCCCTAATACACCAATCACAAGCGTAAGCCAATGAATGTCAGAAATTCTATTTACTGATTCCCAGACAATATCAAATACATTTTGATCTGCCTCTAAATTAACGCCAAGTAAATGCTGTAATTGACTTAATCCGATAATAATGGCGGCTGCCGATGTAAATCCGCTAATCACCGCATTCGATAAGAAATTGACAACAAATCCGAGTCGTAACACACCCATTAGGAATAGAATCAGTCCAACCATCAACATCAACGTTATCGCTAATGAAAGATAATGATCTGTACCTGGTTCTGCTAGTAAGGAGACACCAGCAAACACTAATAAGGAGTCCATCGCCACTGGTCCAATCGACAATTGCCGTGACGTTCCAAATAAGGCATAAACGATCACAGGGATAGTAGATGCATATAATCCAACGACTGGTGGTAACCCTGCTAGCATCGCATACGCCATACCTTGTGGAATTAACATAACCGCTACTATTACTCCTGCCGATATATCACCTCGTAAATCGTCAAGCTGATAGTTCGGCAACCAATTTAATGCAGGTATAAATTTTTTTAACAATGAATCACCTCCCTCTCGTCATCTCAACTTTGCAACTTAACCAATATGTAAAAGGAAGGCCTCGAGGTGAGGCCCCCAAGTGGTTTAAGCTTTTCTAATATAGAATGTAAAAACACCGTTCTCTTCGCTATCGCTAATAAATTCATGCCCACTAGAGCTTGCCCAGGCAGCAAGGTCACTCTTAGCTCCTTTATCAGTTGCTAACACTTCTAACACTTCCCCAGATCGTAACTCGTCAATCGCCTTCTTTGTTTTTACGATCGGCATCGGACAAGCGAGTCCCTTAGCATCTACCACTTTATCAGCATTCATATCGATTCCTCCTAACGCACCGCACAACGGTTTGGTCCAATTTCCATTTCTCGTTGCGCCTCAAGGTCAGGACTTATTTTACCCATATTCGTCTCTCGAATTTCCTGATGAGCGTTCGGTTGTGGTGGTAAATTCTCGGTAACTGTTTTTCTAAATTGATTTTCATCAGAAATATTTAACCCATGATTTTCTTTATATAGCTTGCCTAACTTTGCAGAAACACTTCCATCTTTGTTCATTTCTTTAATCCCCATATAATGAGCAGGAAGAACCATTAACTCATCGGCTAATTTTTTATAGCGACTATATAAAGTATCCCTTAAGTCTCCTACCCAATCTTCTGCTTTCCCAGCTAAATCTGGACGTCCAATTGAGTCAATAAATAAAATATCACCAGTTAACAGATACTGGTCATCAATGATAAAGGACGTACTTCCGATCGTATGCCCTGGTGAATAAATCGCTTTGATCGTAACGTTCCCTACCTTTATTTCTTCACCATCTTCAAGCTTAGCATAGGAATACGTCACTTCTTCGGCATCTTTTGGCGGTAAATGATACGTTGCTCCGAGCTTTTCAGCTAAAACACGACCTCCAGAGATATGGTCCGCATGCAGATGTGTATCAAGGACGTGCGTCAGCTTTACCTGATGTTCACTCATAAACTTCTCATACGGTTCAATCATACGGGCTGTATCAATAACCGCGGCCTCTTGATTGGATTCGATCAAATACGAGAGACAACCTTTACCAATTCTTACAAACTGGTAAATCGATCCGCCACCAGTTAAACTTCCAACTTTGATCGGCTCTAAATGTTCACTCCATGCTTTCATTCCACCTTCAATTGAATAGACATGATCATAACCCGCCTCAGCAATTTGTTGGGCAACAAACTCTGAGGAGCCACCTTTGGCACAAATCACATAAATTGGTTCGCCTTTAGGTAAATGTTCCATAATCGGATCAATGCTATCGATTAAATCGAAATAAGGTTGGTTAATAATATGAACATTCTCACCCTCAATTTTCCAATCATCAAAATCACCAGTGTTCCTCACATCCAAGATAAAGATTTGTTCTCCATTTAAAATCTTTTTCGTAAGTTCCTCGACCGATATTCCTTTTATAGCTGTTGCTTGCGCCATAATGAACCTCCCTCATTAAAATGTAAGTGTTACATCAGCATCTTTGGCAAAAGTCAAAAATGTAACCGCTCCACCTACGTCAATACCATCAATGAACTGCTCTTTTTCAAGGCTCATCACATCCATTGTCATCTGACATGCAATCATTTTTACACCCATATCATTTGCCATTCCAACAAGCTCATCCACTGCTGGAACATTTGCCTTTTGGAACCCTTCTTGAAAATGCTCAGTCCCTTCTGGCATTGGTAAAGCTTTATGTGCTTCCTTATGAATTAAGTTCAAGCCTTCAAAGGTAAAAAAAATCCCTACTTCAGCATCCGTTGCTGCAGCTGCTGTTGCAATGTTAAACACTTTATACGCATCAAACATGTTTCCATTCGCAGCAATAATTGCAACTTTCATTAGTGACAACTCCTTTTTTAATGATTGGTATTGATTGGACCTGTCCATTCTTGCATGCCAGGCACGACATTTTTCACATTTTTGTACCCTTTGTCTGCTAACTTCTGTGCGGCGAAGTCACTACGCCTTCCCGTACGGCAAATCACATGGATATCATCCGTTTTTTCTAACTCTTCAAATCGTTGTTCAAGTTCACCAAGTGGTATATGAATCGCACCTGGAATATGTCCAAATCCATATTCCGCAGGTTCTCGGACATCTAGGACGGTGATTTTTTCTTCACCTTCAATTTTCTTTGCTAATTCGTCGAAACTAATCAAATCAGGGTGCTTATTCTCTGTCACTTCTTCCTCGGCACTTGCTTTGCGAAGATAATGCTTTAGAATGCCAACCTCTTCTACTGTTCCAAGATATTGGTTACCTGTACTCTCAGCCCAGGCTTTGATATCCGCGGTCGACCCTTTATCCGTTGCTTGAATTTCGATGACTTGTCCAGGTTCAAGTGTGTTCATTTCTTTTTTCGTTTTTACAATTGGCATCGGACATGCTAACCCTTTGGCATCTAACGTTTTATTAACTTCTACTTCCAATAACCTCACCTCCCCTGTTTATTTTCACGCTAACTCACCTTTCTAACCCTAAATCGTCCCTGCCATATTCTTCACATCATAAAAAAAGAGTGCCCTAAATTTAGGACACCCCTGTAAAATTAACTATTTTGAAACCACTTCAAAAACTATTTAACCGGTAACGTAAACGAGAATGTATGTATGTTTTCATTCGTTTGAAAGCCAACCTCTCCATCATGACTCTCAATAATTTCCTTTACAATCGCAAGGCCTAAACCAGACCCTCCTAGCTTTCGATTACGTGATCCATCAGCTCGGTAAAAGCGTTCAAACGGCTGATCTGGGCTAGTCACAGGAATCGGAACTCCTTCGTTTCTCACCTGAACCTTATAGCCCTTTTCAGTCATCATCCCTTGAACCTCCATCCAGCCGCCTCGATCATAACGAAGAACATTTTCAAATAAGTTGTTCAATACTTGCTTAAGACCACCTTCACTAGCGGTTACCTCTTTATTTTCGATTGAGGTCCTAACCTCAATCGCTTGTTTTTGAAGTTGTAGCTGAAAATGTTCGATTTGTTGTTCAATTAAATCTTTCATCGACAAGCGCTCGTACTCATCCTGAGACGTTTGCGTCCCTGCATGCCATATGTTGATTTGTTGCAGCTGCTCGACCAATTCCGTTAATCGTGATGATTCTTCATATAAAGAATCATACAGTTTGCGATCACCTTGAATCACTCCCGAGCGTAGTGCTTCTAGGTAGCCATTAATATTCGTTAGCGGCGTGCGTAATTCATGAGCAACATTCCTTGTCAACTTTTCACGAGCGTCCTCGTTTCTTTTTATTTGTTGAACCATATGATTAAAGTGCTCCGTTAACTTTCCAATCTCATCATCGTTTGCAATCGGAATTGGTTTAGGTTCATGACCGTTTGTCATCTCTTTCGTCGCTTCCGTTAGTGTACGTAGCGGATCTAATAAGGAATGGATAAAATAAAAATGAACAATCGCCGCAACAATCACTGCGAGAATGACTGCAAAAACGAGATATGAATCCATTTGGTTAATAAATGCGGCACGTTGTGCGGCAGTGAGTGTGTTTTCCTGTTCAATTAAATAACATGCATAGTCCTTTACTGAGATCCCTACGATCCAAATAACAACGCCAATAACTAGGCTATTGACAATTGTAATTCTCCACATCAAATTCACGTGAAACCATGGTCGAAAAAAATAGCTAAAAGGCAACAAACTTATACCCCATTCCTCGTACCGTTTGAATACAATCTGGGGCATCGACTTGCGCTAACTTTTCCCTCAAGTGACGAACGTGGACATCAATGGTACGAGTTGTAATGTCCTTTTCAGCATGGGGGTATAAATAGTCAATCATTTGTTCTCTCGATAACACTTGATTAGGATGCTGCATGAATAGATGTAAAAGTTTCGTTTCATTTTTCGTTAATGAAAGGTTCGCTCCCCGATAATTTGCCTCACCCTTAAATGGTTTTAAAGTAATCCCTTGGTAACTGATCTTACTGCAACGATTGGCTGTGCGTCTAAGCACCGCTTCAACCCGAGCGACAAGCTCATTTGGACTAAATGGTTTTGTGATATAATCGTCAGCCCCGATTTTGAGACCATGAATGCGGTCCTTCTCATCGACTTTTGCTGTCACCATAATAATTGGGCTATCACTCTTTTTCTCTACCCTTATCCAATGGCAAACCTCTTCACCACTAACTTCTGGGAGCATTAAATCAATAATTGCAAAACATGGATCATAGCGTTCAAACATGTCAATCGCTTGTTTGCCATCCTCGGCTTCCCACACTTCATACCCATCGTTTTCAAGATATATCTTTATTAATTGTCTAATCTTCGGATCATCTTCTACAATTAAAATCGACTTTCCTTTCGTATTCACTATTAACCCCCACCTGCATTTAATCGATCGAATCCATCAATGTTTCCATTAATTCATACGACATTGGTCCAACGACCTTATTTTGAATCAGCCCTTGAGTATCAATAATGTACGTGGTTGGAATCGAATACGCTTGATACATCGTTCCGACATCACCGTCGACATCTAATACGACCGGAAAAGTTAGCTGGAATTCATCATAAACAAATGGCTCTACTGCGCTCGTATTTCTTTCTTGCGTTGTTAAATTGACAGCTAAGATCGTCATATCCTGATCTTTATTTTTTTCGTAAAAATCCTGCATATGCGGCATTTCGGCTCGACAAGGTGGACACCACGTAGCCCACAGGTTTAAGATCACTTTTTCACCACGAAAATCAGATAGTCTTAACGCCTCTCCCTCTAAGGTTTCTAACTCAAAATCAGGTGCGAGGTTGCCTTGCTCAATTCCCACCTCTACATCGGATAAATCCGAATTAACAGGTGTATCAATTGCATTGTCCTCTCCAGCATTTAGTAACCCCCAACCAATTAACCCGGCTAAAAGCGCAATCACAAACACATTTTTAAGCTTTTTCATAACCTTCTCCCTTCTGCTGTAAAATAATGATCACAACTGCTACTATCGCAAATATGAGTTGCCACGCTGTAAGTCCTAGAAATAACGGTGGCTGCTGTGAAAAGTAATGTAAAAAGAGTTGAGCTAAACTATACATTAAGGCCACATTACTGATTGTCTTCACTTGTCCTACTTGCTGCTCTTTATAAATGACAACAAGTAAACCAAGAGCTAACATGATCTGACCGACATAAAAAAGAGGATTCATCACCGTAACGTGAATAAAGTAAACAGCTGAAGCTGCAAACCCCCCCGCCATGATAAGCTCACTATATGGTAACAGACCAATCTGTCGCTTACGTGCATACCTATAGATGTATACTATTCCGACTAGTAAAGCTAATAAGACACCTCGTCTGCCTCCATCAAAATAAAGAATGCCTACTGGGTATGTAAATGCATAGATCGGATAAAAGAGTACATAACTCAACTTCCAAACAATGAATCCATAAAAAAGTGCATTAAACAGACCATCGACCACGTGCTTATTATTCAAATCCGTTTTCTTCACACGACTGTTTATCACGAGATAAGCTATGAGAAGTCCCAAGCCAATAAACACCCATTGAACAGGAAGACGGATCTGTCCTAGTTCCAAATATTCTCCCATCGTTTTCCCCCTTCAAACTATATGTTATGATACGTCTTAAATATTAAGAAACGTTTAAGAAGCTATTCTCTTTATACCATTTTTTATATCTATGTTCCTCCGCTCTAGAGAGATTCAGTCTGCACAATCGAGCGTCGCCAGGGGAAAGCGGGGGTATGAACAAAAAGCAGAAGCACACCATGATGATGCACTTCTGCTTTGTTTAGCTAAAATAGCGACAGGAAAGCTCCACCCACACTATAAAGGATAAAAATGACTCCTACCAGGAGCCAAAGGTAAACCGCAGGTCATATTGGTGGTTTGGTTTTCACCTTTTCCCCGTCTGTTTCCCTACCTTTGAGCCCTCACTGTTTTGTTGTACAGACTTTGTCCTTATCCATCATCCATCTCCCTTTCATACATACAAACATACCCTTATAGATATTATATACCTATAAGGGTATGTTTTCAAGTTGAAGTTATTGCTTTTTAATATAGGCCTTAATCGTCTTATGATTCGTTTGTTGCTCAAGTAAGACATGACCATTCTTTTCGCACCATGCAGGTAAATCACGTACAAAATTAGCATCTGTGGCCGATACTTCAAGGATTTGACCTGTTTCCATCTCTTTTACAGCTTTTACTACACTCATAATCGGTCCAGGACATTGCAACCCACTTGCATCAATTTTCACGTCTGCCTTTTGGTCAATCATTTCCTTACGTTCGACCTTGGCAACACCTGAATCATCGGTTTTGATGTTGCAATCTTGTTGGTTTTTATAAAACGCCGCTGAGTAAGTTTTCCAACCGCCGTCTAGATTCTTCACCTCAAAGCCATTCTCTTGTAAAATACGTGACGCTAAATAACCACGTAACCCTACTTGACAGTTGACATAAATCGTTTCTCCTTGCGGAAGTTCAGCTAATCGATCTCGTAAATCATCAAGAGGAATATTGATGGCACCTTCGATATAGCCCATCTCTAATTCAATTGGATTACGCACATCAACTAATGTCCCACCGCTTGTAACAACCTCATCAATTTCGTGCCACTGAACGGTTTCAATTACACCATCGACAATGTTCGTAGCTGCATATCCAGCCGTATTGACAGGATCCTTTGCTGAAGAATATGGAGGAGCATAGGCTAGCTCTAGGTCTGCAAGATCCATGACAGTTAATCCTGCTTTAGTGGCTGTTGCGATCACATCAATACGCTTATCAATCCCAGTTGTCCCTACTGCCTGTGCGCCGTAAATGTCACCCGTTTCTTTATCAAAAATAAGTTTTAGCGCGATTGGGGCTGCACCAGGATAGTAGCCAGCATGTGAACCAGGGTGTAAATGAACAACCTCATAAGGAATACCTAAGCGTTTTAACGTTTTTTCGTTATTTCCTGTTGTTGCGACTGTATAATCAAGCACTTTAGCAATCGATGTGCCGAGCGTGCCTTTATAGGTTACTTGCTTCCCATAAATGTTATCGGCCACAATCCGCCCTTGTCGATTGGCTGGCCATGCTAGGGGGATCATTGTAGGTTGGTTATTGACATAATCTTTAACTTCAACGACATCACCAATCGCGTAAATATGAGGGTCGCTTGTTTGTAAATATTCGTTCACCTGAATGCCGCCACGTTCACCGACATCTAGCCCTGCATTTACCGCTAACTCATTTTCAGGACGAACACCAATCGATAGAATAATCATATCCGTTTCAATTTCTTTTCCATTTTGAGTGATGACTTTACTTCCTTCATCGGCAAACGAGTTTACGCCATCACGTAAAATAAGCTGTACACCCTTTTCTTCCAAGTGGGCATGGATGGATGCTACCATTTCATAATCAAGGGGCGCCATCACTTGATCAGCCATTTCAATGATCGTCACGTCGATCCCACGATCATATAAATTTTCGGCCATCTCTAGTCCAATAAATCCACCACCAACAATTACAGCTCGTTGCGGTTTTTCATGATCGACATAGGCCTTGATCTTGTCTGTATCCGGAATGTTTCGTAATGTAAAGGTTGACTTTGCCTCATTTAACCCCGGAATAGGTGGAACAATTGGACGTGCACCAGGGGATAAGATTAACTCATCATAGGTTTCTTCATAGGTCGTCCCTGACTGTAAATCGTTGACAATGACCGTTTTATTCTCTCGATCAATACGAACCACTTCACTTAAGTTACGAATATCTAAGTTAAACTTTTTTGACATTCCTTCAACGGTTTGCACCAATAACTTTTCTCGGTCGGTGATCGTCTCACCAATGTAGTATGGCAAACCACAGTTGGCAAATGAAATATATTCACCTTTTTCAAACATTACAATTGTTGATTTTTCATCTATTCTTCTTAAACGTGCTGCTGCAGTCGCCCCACCGGCAACGCCACCGACGATGACAATTTTCTTATGATTCATTATGATAGCCTCCTCTAATTACCTTATGGGGTATATACCCTACATAGTATATATTACACCGATCTTCCTGCGTATGATGTGATAAAAATCACACTTTGCATGTTTTTTTATAAAACGTGTATATGACAATGGTGAAACTGACCTAGAAAAAGAACATTTCTACAAAATATCCATCCAAATATTGATCGCTGTCGCTGCTATCATGATCGCTAACAAGAGTTGTAAGCGTTTCGTATTCATTTTCTTACCCGCGATCGCCCCAAGTGGAGATGCAATTAAACTAGCAACAATCATAATAAATGCTGGGTAATAATCAATTTGACCCGTAGAAATTTTTCCAACTGTTGTACCGATCGATGAGATAAGCGTAATCGCTAATGAGGATGCAATCGTCATCCGCGTTGGAATTTTTAAAAACACGAGCATAATCGGTACTAATAAAAATGCACCAGCAGCTCCGACAATCCCGGCACCAATCCCTACAATAAAAGAAAGAGATGCCGCTAGTGACTTATTAAATGTCACTTCATCAAGGGGCTTGTCATCAATTCCTTTTTTTGGTACAAACATCATAATCGCTGCAATTAAAGCTAGCATTCCGTAAACAATATTAATGCCAGCCTCGCTCATTAGTTTCGAACCATAACCACCAATAAAACTACCAATTAAAATACTAACGCCCATATACGTAATTAGAGTTTTATTTAGATAGCCACCCTTTCGGTATGCCCATACACCACCAAGGGTGGCAAAGAATACTTGAATCGCACTAATCCCTGAGACTTCATGCGCACTAAAGGCTGCGAGACCAAATAGTGGGGGGATATAGAGAAGCATTGGATACTTAATAATCGACCCACCAATCCCCAGCATCCCCGAAAGATACGAACCGATAAAACCAATCAAAAAGATAACAATTATAAATGTAATATCCACTTTACAATCTCCTTTCAAGAAAAAGATAGCTGCCCTAAAAAAGGTTACGATTTACCTCTTAGAACAGCCCTTTCCTTTAGCCTTTTTTAATCCAAAACGTTAAGATGCCATTTTCTTCAGCATCTGCTACCAACTGATGACCACCAGAGCTTGCCCAGGCCGCTAAGTCATTTTTAGCCCCTTGATCTGTTGCATGGATTTCTAACACTTGACCTGACTCTAGCTCAGTCATGGCTTTTTTCGTACGAACGATTGGCATCGGGCAGGCAAAACCTTTTGCATCTAACACTTTATCTGAATGCATTTTTATCCCTCCACGTTTAGTATCTATTTATTCAGCTACGGTTGGCTAAATGACCGAGTATCATGGTCGATGCCGTTTAATCTAGCCTTTTTCCCTCTCACCTAAATACCGATATGGGTATATATGAAAACAAAAAATTTTGACGTACAACGTTAATTATACGTCAACCATCGCCCTAATTACCTCGTATGGTATAAAAAGAAATATATCTATTTACTTATCGTACAAGAGTGGGTACCCATACTTATCTACTTTTCACAAGTAGGTTTACAGCTTCTTGGATGAAAGCTTCTGTATCTTCACCTTTAACAATTTGATCCCGAACACACTGCTCAAGGTTCGTGCTTACCACTACACCAATCGCTCGATCTAATGCATTCCTCGCTGCTGACATTTGTACAACAATATCTTTACAGTCTTTTTCTTCTTCCATCATCCGTAAGATCGCTTTAACCTGTCCTTCTACTCGTTTGACTCGATGTTTCATTTGATCATTGTATTCCATACGACTCGCTCCCCTTTCTACATGTTGATTGATTTGCAGTGAACGTTTGTATTAAATGATACCCCTTAACACGGATCCCCTTCTTTGATAAAAGCCGTCCACTCATGTTTACATCAATCGTTTCAGCTGAGAGAATGTAAACATCTTCCGCTCCCACATCGCGGTAATATCTCTTCAAATAAGCTAACGGAATATTGATCGCCCCTTCAACAGGTTGATGATAAGCAGCGGAAAAGTCCCTAACATCAAGTAGAGTACTACGGTCTTGATCAATAGTTTCTAATTCGATGTGCTCAAGACCCATGATTGGCACATATCTATTATACAAAAAAATCAAGATGACGATGACGATAGAACCTATAAGTACCATATTCCACCTACTCGCATGTCTATTTTTATTGAATTGATGTGATATGATTATCATATACCCTAGTAGGTATAATGTCAAGTGTACTTATCATATGAAGGAGATGCGAGTAAGCCTTCTGAACTTTTATACTGGCGATGAAGGACAGTTCGGGCTCTATTCCTATCAAAAATGTCCTTCACACTACCTATGAAGGACAATCACAGCTCTAATCTCATCAAAAATGTCCTTCACACTACCTATGAAGGACAATCACAGCTCTAATCTCATCAAATCTAATCTCATCAAAAATGTCCTTCACACTACCTATGAAGGACAATCACAGCTCTAATCTCATCAAAAATGTCCTTCACACTACCTATGAAGGACAATCACAGCTCTAATCTCATCAAAAATGTCCTTCATCTAACCGATGAAGGACACTTCAAGTTCTAATCACTTCATATATGCCTACTTATTACCTAACACACGGTATAAGAATGCCGCAAATTCTGCTCTCGTCACTGAATCGGTAGGGCGGTATTCTGATTCCGTCGTAATTCCATGTTGAGCAAGCACTTTCACATCGTCTTGATGATAACTTGCAATGGCACTTGCATCCGTAAATGTTACGTCGTCACCTGTCGCTTCAAGGTCAAACGCATTTACGAGAACCGTCGCCATTTGTTCCCTCGTTAATCCTTCACTAGCACCGAATGTACCATTATAGTGACCACTAAAGACTCCAGCTTCTTTTACCGCAGATGCAAACGGTTCATAGTAATGATCTAATGATAAATCACTAAAAGAAGGGGTCGCACGCTCTTGAATCATTTCTAAATCAAGTGCCTTCGTCATTAACTCAGCTGCCTGTCCACGAGTTAACGATTGACTTGGTTGGAATGTTCCATCCTGATGACCGTTAATGACACCTGCTTCATGTAAGGATTCAATTTGTTCCTGTGCCCAATGACTTTCTGCTACATCAGGGAATACCGGGTTAGCAGGGATAGATGGTTCCTGCACTTCAGCGTCGTCAACCATTGAAGCAAAAATGCTGTTGGCTAATAAAGGGTAGCTATGTTTCGTATGAGCACGAAACGCTAATTCATTAGCAAATAAAGTGAAAGTTGTGTCCTCTAGATCCGTTGTAAAGGCAAGTGTCTGCCCCTTAGCTCCTTCATGACCAGGCCACCAACCAGCAACATAGAAGTCATCTGTATCAACGACCGTTGCCAGAACTTCAGCCTCTGCTGGGACAGAAGAAATCCATGAACCAGTAGTAATATAAAGTAATTCATCCGCTTGATAGCCAGACGTTAGTAAATGAAAATTCATATTAGCTTTTACAAGGCCTTCATGAGATAATGCAGTCGTTTGAACGTCAAACCCTTCTAGTAAGCTAGCATCTTCAACCGCTTGAAGGGAACGACCACCGATGCCGACATACGTCTTACCAGATAATTCACTTACGTCAACCGCTCCGGTATCATCAACGACAACATCCGCATCTTCTACATCAACAAGCTCAAAACCAAGCTGTTGTAAAACAAATTTGTTTTGGTCTGATCCAATGGCAGCTACTTGCGGTTGTACAAGCGTTTCTGTCATTAGTTCATCTGTTAGTGGTGACGCATGAAATACATAATCACTCGCGTACAGAAGAAGATCATTCGTAGAAACGATGAAGTCTCCTTGACTTGCCACATCACTCTCTTCGACAACGACTTCAACGTCTTTTCCAGCCGCTAATAGGTTATTAACAACCTTAATCACATCATTTGTTGAATTTGAAAGTATTTGTTTGTCAGTAGACTGATCAACATCACTTGTTAACGTCTCAGCAGTCTCAACTTCGACTGTCTTTCCTGTAAAGGTACCCTCAACACGAACGTCATCTGCATCAAACCCACGTAACGCTGGGAAATTGACGACAATTGGATCATACATCGCATCCCAATCAGAAACGTTGTCTCCTGTATATAACATCGCATTAGCGAAACCACGTTTGGCTTGGTTCATTGAAACGATATAGGTCCCTTCTTCATACGTTGTTCCAGCTACAGTGACAGCAGTGGTCGTTTTTTCAACTTGAACACCATTTCGAATCAAGTAATCTACCATTTCATTGGCTTCAAGTTTATTTTTCTGTCTATCCTCATCAAATGGGATGACATAGTATTCAGGGAAAAAGTTTTCGTTATCACCGCGAACACGGCCAATTTCTTCTCCGTCAGCATTCACAAACCACTCGTCAACGGCTCTGTCGTCTACAGAGTTCACACCACGTTTAAAGATCTCGAGCTGCTTTTTAAACAATTCATCTTTATTTTCAATCACGTATTTTGTTGCACCGATCCCTACATGTTCCATTGCATATAATGAATCTTGACTTAATGTAGGTACTTCAACAGTGTGACCTAGTGACCCATGCAACATCGCAAAAATGGCAGTGTAGGCTGGCGTCATATCATCCCAACCACTACCCCAATCGGTTAACGGAATAAAGTAAGACTCTAAATCAGAGTTCGCCACACCCGTGCGTCCCATTTCATGCGCTTGCTCCATCATGCTTTCAATAAGTAAATCATATTCGAAGTTAGGGTTATGAGGTGGCGTCCCAGGTTCAATGAGAAAACCTTCTACATACCCATGCATATCAATAAATGATAATGGCGTCCATTTTGCAATTTCTTCATTTACTGCAATTGTTTCTACTTGTGTTTGGTACGCGTTATCACGATTCAAATCAAATCCATTTGCATTGGCACGAGTATTCGCCACTCGTCCATCCGGATTCGTAGTGAAATTAAATAAGAAGATTACATCATCAAGCACATCATCAACGTCAAATGTAACAACAGATTCTTCTCCATCCTCATCCGTCGAATGAAATGTTACTTCATTTTCTAACGCAAACTTCTTTAATAATTCAACCTGTGCATCGACACCTTCAACTTCATCAGGATGAATGTTATTAAACCAAATAGGAATTTGATAGTCTCCAGCTGTTCCATTTTCTAGCTTTTCAAGTACATCCGCTGGATCTTCAAGCGCAGTTGGTAACATTTCATCTAAATAGTTCGTCACTGCTTCCTCGTCTCTAGCTAACACAACAAAATGAATATCTCGCCCTTCAACAGATTCCCCTAACGACTTGTATTCTAAGAAGCGGTCATTTTGATCATTTGCTTCTAGAAAAATATTATCAATCGCAGGTTTAATCTCATCATATTCAAGGAATTCATCATATACATTCAGCTTTACAGTCGTAGCTGCTTTTAAGCCACTTTCAGGATCAACAAGTGCTAGCTCATATTCCCCCATTAATTCTGGGTATAGAACACGAATCGTACGTGGAGATAAATCTTCCGTGTCATACGGTAAGTCAAATCGTAAGGTTGCTTCCACCGTCGTATCATCAACATAATGAGGATCTTCTACAACTTGAATAAAAGATTCACCACTGTATTCACTAGATTCAGAGTCCCACTTCTTCCATTCACTAAGACTCTTACCTCCAAAATTCCAATCCATTTCTTCTAGATTTACAAGTTCGCCAGCTTCAAACGTCACATCGACTGTACGAACTTCAGTCAATGACAATAATGACTGACTCACTTCTAACTCCATTTGTTCTACTACTGATCCAGTCTCCTGCTCACTCGCTTGACCAGTTAGTGACATTGGCAAGACTGGACTTAATGCAAGCACCAGTACTAACCATGCCATAAACAATCTCTTCATGCTGTTTCCTCCTAAACTATTAATAATCATTCATTAATATGTATTTTTATAGACTTTGTTTACTATATCAAAAAAACTCTATGGTGGAAAGAGCCTAAAATAAATTTTATTTATTTTTAAAAAGGTGAACCTATATACATGATATTTTTGCTATACACAAAATGGACTACTTTAATTAATTGAGAAGAGACTATGATACTATATCCAAACTATTACTCAGACCAAAAAAAACAATACTCTGATTATTCCTCAAAGTATTGGCTGAATTATTTATAATCAATTAAAGTTTTCGAAAACAACATATGAGTGAAGGATCGTATGTTGTCGTGATCTAATTTTCTCTTATCCAGTTAATGTACTTTTTTGCTCCACACCTGATTTTTGGACCAATATAATGGAAATGAGTAGACCAACCAACGAGAAGATTAATAGCAGGATATATAACATACTTGTGCCTACTAAGACACTCACGACCGCAGAGGCGATCATCCCCCCCATATATCTAAATGTTGAATAGATACCAGACGCTGTTCCCGACTTCTCTTTCGATACAGACTCAATATTTGCTGCTTGCATTGATGCAACACCAATCCCTACTGAGAACCCGCCAAAGATGAGAACGATCAGCGTATAGATCACAGATACTTCATTTGTAAACCAGAAATAGGACAACGTTGTTAACGATAATAGCCCAAAAGATAAGCTGATCACATTCCCTTTGCCATATTTATTTGCCAACCTCCCACCTAGCAATGACGATAGGGACATTGCTAAAGAAAAGGCGAACAACAAAGCCCCAATCATATTGATATTGAAATGAAAAGTCTCAAATAAAAGTGGTACGAAAAGTATTGTACTGTACATCACAAAGTTATTAATTAATATTGAGATATTCGAACCAGAAAATTGAAGGTTCTTAAACATTTGAAATTCAATAAGTGGCACTTTCGCCCTTTTCTCTTGATAAATGAATAAAGCTATCGCAACAAGTAGTGAAAGTAAAGTTAATACATTAAGATATTCTCTATGAGTAACGATTAGCGTAAACAGTGTTAGGACTGTACCTAAATATATAGACCCTAATATATCTAATGAATGATTCCTTATCCCTTCTACACTAGGAACGATAAACCACGTAAGGGTCATTGAGATTAATAGAAATGGAACATTGACCCAAAAGATCGCTTCCCAACTAAAGAGAGTGATCAAGCCTGAACCAAGCATAGGCCCGATTGCCGCACCTAGCCCCATTGCAAGACCGAAAAAACCAAATATATTACTTAGTTTATCTTTTGGCATCACATGCCTCATCACAGCGGTTGCATTAGGTGTGGCTAATGCGCCACCCAGAGCCTGTAATGACCGAAATACAATTAAAGAAAGTAAATTAAATGAAAAAGCACATGCTATTGATGAGACGAAAAATAAACTAAAACCAAACAGCATGACTTTTTTATTGCCGTAGATGTCACCTAGTTTACCAGCGATCGGCTGAGCTGCTGCCATAACAATCAAATAAATTGTAACGACCCAAGTAACATTAGTAACCGAGACATTTAAATCTTGCGAAATTGTAGGTAAGCCAACTGCTATCATAGTAGAATTAACAGGAACCAAAAAGGTTCCTGTTAATATGCCCATCAATATTAAATTTTGTTTAGTTTTGTTCATGGATGATAACTTCTCCCTTTGTACCATCCACTGTAATTACGTCGCCATCTTTTAGTGTAGATGTTGCGACTTTTGTTCCAATCACACAAGGAACTTCGTATTCCCTAGCAACAGTAGCTGCATGGGAGAGGATGCCGCCTACATCAGTGACAATAGCACCAGCTAAATTAAATAACACGGTCCAAGGAGGGGTTGTTGTTTTGCAAACGAGGATGTCCCCTTTTTTAACTTTATCAAATTCATGTTGACCACTAACAACCTTTACAGTTCCCGTATGCTTTCCTTGAGAACCTGCATAACCAGAGAATGATTTCATTTCTTCACTAATTTCATTGGTTTTGCTCCCAAATACTCGCTCAACTATAGGGTCAACTGGCCCCTCTGGAGGTTCTCCAAAGAATGGAGCAGGCGTGAGAGATTCATTGTACTTATGTTCTTCTTTTCGCTCTTTAATGAGATCATGTGATGGTTTAGGATTTCTCAACACTTCTACTAGCTCATCTAAATATAGAAAGACTACATCCTCTTTCTGTTCAATTACTGAGTGCTTTACTAACGTTTGCCCAACATTTAATAAGAACGGACGAGCTTTTGCAGGTAGCATGGCGTCGATATAGAAATGATGATCCTCATCGATCCCCCACATTTTCAATGCCATCTCATGTAATGATTTGAACTGCTCTTTTAGTTCGCCCTCTGGCATTTTAGAAAGAGCTTCGCCGACTTTCTTTTCTCGCTTAGATATAACCTCCTGCAGTTCAGCTTCAAAATCAAAATCTTTTTCAAGATAGTTTTTGATAACTTTCAAAGCATGGAACGGGTTCTCTATCCATGTCTCATCTGCAAATTCATGGCTGTTTGCTGTACGATACCCATATACATCGAGGAAGGATTGAACAGAATCTAAAAACTTGCGTCCTTCTTCCACTTCCTCAAGTGTAGCTTGTAATTGCTCGGCGTTAGTAGTGTTAAAGATTTTAGTTAATACTGACGAGCCTTTTACAAGTAGAGATAGCTTCCATAGTTCTCGATCCGTTTCTAGTGACTTATTCATAGTCCCTAATAACAAATCATAGACTTCTGCCGTGTTTTTAGTATTTAATAATTCTCCATAAACCTCTTCAATAGCTACTCCCATTGATAATCGTGGCATAACAACTTCAAAATGAATCGACCAAATTCTCTTGTACATGTTATCTAGCTCGATTACTTTTTGTTCCGCCTCTTGCAATGTTAAGTTTTGTTTTTGATATTCATCCAAACGCTCATAAAAAGGTAAAATGGTTTCCTCAACGTATTCATTAAAAATTTCCATTAACCTTGGAAAAACTGAAGTCATTGCCTCTTGATGCTCTTTTAATCGCTCTTCTACATTATCGTGTAACGGAACGGTTTGATAATAATAACCTTTTGCCATTTTCACACGAAATTGTTTAACCGGTAATTTCAACTTTTCAAAGGCTTCTAATGTTCCTGCCGATACTGCAGGCGCTATATAGGAAGAGAACAATGGAGTTAATGGCTTTTGAAAATGTGCCCCATCTAACTGCCAAAATAAATTCTTCTCTTCTTCTGCTATAAATAAATTTGTTTTGAAGTCCTTAAATTCTTCTCCACTTATTAAAATACTCATTAAACTTTCCCTCCTAGTAGCGTCGTAATAGGTCTCGATTGCAAGATAAATATCTGATTATTATGAATAGCAAATTCTATATCGACTGGATGTCTGTAGTAATATTCAATTTCTTTCGTAAGCGTATATAATTGTTCGATCATCGTCTCTTCAATACAAAATACTTCCTGCTTATCAGTAGGAACATCAATCGTTTCATTCCCATCTTCTGTAGGAATTGTTTTTACTTCTTTAAGTCCTAATTCTTTCGTCAATTGCTTGCTTTGTTTATGAATGATAAACATATCTGGTGTTACACTACCATCAACGATCGCTTCTCCTAAACCATAGCTGGCGTTGATCAGTATCTCATCTTGATTGTGGGTTACCGGATTGGAACTAAAAATGACACCAGATACATCAGCGTTAACCATCCCTTGTACAAGCACGCCCATTTGAACATCTGCAAGAGAAATATTGTTATGCTGAGCATATTCTTGTACATAAGATGAAAAATAAGAAGCCCAACAGCGTTTAATACTATGTAAAAGGTCTTCTTCGTTCTTTACGTTCAAAATCGTTTCATACTGACCTGCAAATGAAGCACCTTCAAGGTCTTCTAGTGCAGACGAAGAACGTACAGCTACCGCATAGTTTACATGACTTTTGAGATTTTCATAGTGTTTAACAATCTCTTCCTTTAGCTCGTCGAAAAATTCGGCACTCAATATTTCTGAACTGATATTTTCATTACTATCCGTTTGAATATTATTAAACGATAAAAATTCCTTAAACGCTTCTGAAGTTACGACATACCCATCAGGAATATTATTTAAAACGGTTTTAATTTTTGATAAGTTCATAGCTTTTGAACCGATTAAGGCATTATCGTAATGAATTGCATTAGATAACAACACGACTGACAAGTTGAATGGCCCCCTTGGATATAAAATTTATGTAAACAATGTAAATAATATGTAAAGATTATGTAGATAGTACCACTTTTTATTAAAAATGGAAAGGTGATTTTGTTCACACTTCAATCAAATATACAAGTGCCTTTTATCATAATTATAAAAGTCTTTTAGCCCCCTTCATGTTGGATATGGGCTACTTACTAACTTTTTTGTCTCCGTTTACAAAACTTAAAATTATGAAAATAAGGTAATCACTTCTTTAATAGAGGTAACTATAGTACTATTTTATCAGTGTAAATGCTAAAAAAATTAGAAGACACTATAGAAATATCCATATTTCTAAACTCTTTGTACTATAATATTCCCCTCACTGTTTTGCGTCATCTTACCAATTAACTATCAACAATTCCTTACATCAGAGAATGACCTACTATAGCCGAAATCTATAGTAGACGACCTAAATGAAAATACTGATAGCTATGATATACATATGTGGAATTTAACGAGGGCACTTCAACCATTATAAGGAGAGGTTTAAATGAAGATCACAGGGAAGCTAATCACTTCTTATTTAATCATTGTTTTTTTATTAGTTTGTTTAGGTGCAGTGGCAATAGTTGGAATGTACACGATAAATGATTACAACGAAAGAATGTATGAAAATCGTATGGAGCCACTAGGGTATTTAACAAACATCGTTCGTATCATGGAAAATACTCGGGTTCAAATGTTATCAGGAATAGCTGAGGAAGATCCAAGTAGAGTACAAAATGCACTAGATAACTTAGAGCATCTCAATTACTATTTAGATCTTTACGCTTCTTCAAACTTAAGAGATAGTGAACGAGAAATATTTGTCGATCTCCAACAAAATTGGGACCAATATTCGTCTACTGTTCAAGAAAATGCACAGTATATTATAAGTGGACAATACGAACAAGCGCTTACTAACATGGTTGTTTCTGGGGGATATTTTAGAGAGGCTCGACAAGATTTACAACAGCTGACTGACCTAAATGTTAGTATTGGTCAAGATCATTACACAGAGAGTTCAAATGCTTTTGATCGAATGTTTTACTTAATTATTGGTACGGTTGTACTTGCTGTAGCTGGTGCAATTATTATAGGTCTATTCATGGGACGTAGTATCGGGAAGCCGATAAAATTATTAGCCTCACGATTAACGGAGATTGCTTCTGGAGACTTACGAAGAGATCATATCACCCTTAAACGTAAAGATGAATTAGGTGAACTTGCAGATGCAACAAACCAAATGCAAGATAATCTACAAAGTGTAATAAAGAGTGTCTCAAATGCGACAAATAGTGTCTCTAGTGCAAGTGTAGAACTTGCTCAGTCAGCTAATGAAGTGCGTGAAGGTAGTGAGCAAATAGCATCAACTATGCAAGACCTTTCATCTGGGGTGGAAGAGCAGGCGACTAGCGTCAGCAATTTATCTGAATTGATGGAAGATTTTGTGCAAAAGGTAAAAGATGCAAATGAAAATACAGAAAAAGTCTCATTAGAATCTAAAGGAGTATTTGAAAAAACGGAAAATGGTCGTCAAATGATGGAACAATCGATTCAACAGATGGAGATCATTGACGAAATTGTTCAAGGTACGGTCCAAAAAGTTCGAGGATTAGATAAACAGTCACAAGAAATTTCAAAGTTAGTTGAGGTGATTCAGGCAATCGCCGAGCAAACGAACCTCTTAGCGTTAAATGCAGCGATTGAAGCTGCACGTGCCGGAGAACACGGTAAAGGTTTTGCTGTTGTGGCAGATGAGGTAAGGAAACTCGCAGAAGAAGTTTCATCATCTGTTGGTGAAATTACAAGCATTGTTAGTAATATCCAGGCAGAATCTAATAACGTAGCTAATGCGTTAGAAAAAGGATATGAAGAAGTGAATGAGGGATCGAACCAAATAGCAACAACTGGCGATACCTTTGTCTCGATTAGCGATTCGGTAAATCACATGATAGACATGGTAAAAAGTGTGTCAAGTCATTTACAAGAAATTACCGAAGAAAGTACGAATATCAATACTTCTCTTGAAGAAATTTCTTCGATTTCAGAAGAATCCGCTTCTGGTGTAGAGGAAACAGCGGCTTCAACGGAACAGTCTCTAACCTCAATGGAAGAGGTAAAACGCAGTGCTACACAACTTGAAAAACTAGCTGAACAGCTTACAAATGAAGTAAATCAGTTTAAAATCTCGAAATAAAGCTATGTAAGTAAACCCCCTATCGATGTAGACAGCAGTTGTCTTATCGATAGGGGGTTTTTATCATTGGTTCACAGTGGTTAACGATTTACAGTTGTTATGAATCAGATAGAAGTTCCTTCAAAACCTCTGCCTGATTGTAGTTCCGATCCTTAGCACCATAGACTAAGGTTACTTGCTTATTTTCTCTAACTAAACTCTTTAGTTCTAAAAGTTTTTGGTTTTTGAGTGAATCGTCTTTTAATTCTTGTTTATACCGTTCTTTAAATATAGGGTACTTTTCCGGATCATGGTTGAACCACTTCCTCAAGTCGGTGGATGGTGCAATATCTTTATACCAGAAATTGATTGCTAACTGACTTTTGGATATCCCTCGTGGCCAAATACGATCAACTAATACTCGAATCCCATCACTGGCTGCAATGTCTTCATATGCACGTTTAGTTTGAACCGACACAAACTCCCCCCCTAAAGCTTTTTTTAATTAAATCTTGAATTTACTTATTTTATCTTGGAGTCCTTGAGCCATATCTGCTAATGCTCTTGTTGCAGCTGAAACTTCTTGAATAGAGGCCGTTTGCTCTTCAGTTGCACTAGCGACTTCTTGTGAATGACTAGACGTTGACTTTGTAATTTCAGAGACACTGGCCATGGACGTAATTAATGCTTGATTATTTTTAATAATTTGGTTGAGTGATACTGTCACTTCATTCATTCGTTCATCTACACTTGAAACGGTCGTAGTAATACTCCTGAAAGAATGACTCGCTTCGGTAACTAATGCTGATCCTTCTTTAACAGCTATATTGCCATCTTCCATGGAGTCAACGACATTCCTCGTTGTCTCTTGTATAAGTAAAATTAAATCATTTATTTGCTGAGCTGATTGGCTCGATTGTTCAGCTAATTTTCTCACTTCATCAGCGACAACCGCAAATCCTTTACCATGCTCCCCTGCACGTGCAGCCTCAATCGCAGCATTTAGGGCTAGCAGGTTCGTTTGTTCAGCAATGTCAGTAATTAGTTCTATAATTTGACCAATTTCTTTTGAATGTTGATTTAACCCTTCAATCACACTACTCGTATTTTCAGCATTACGATTAATGATATCCATTTGATCAATCACTCGGCCTACTGTCTCCATCCCCTGTGATGATTGAAATGATGCTTCCTGCGATGATTTTGTCACACGTTCAATTTGATTTGAAATTGATTCAATGTCATGAGAAATTAGAGCAACATTACGATTCGATTGATCAACATTAACCAACTGATCTTCAGTTCCTGTAGACACTTCCTGAATAGCACTGGAGATTTGTTCTGTTGCACTCGATGCTTCATCGGCATTTGCACTTAATTGTTCTGCAGAAGCAGCTACATTTTGCGTAGTATCTAATACGTTTGAAATTAACGCTTTCAAGTCACTATTCATCCGGACAAAACTATTATGTAACTGACCAATTTCGTCTTCTCTAGTAGTCTTATTTAACGTCTTTTTAAGATTACCGCTCGCAATTGCATCAGCATGATTAGCTAATACATAAATTGGCTTTACGATTCTATTTGTCATAATGAAAGAGAGAGTACTTGTTCCAACTAATAAAATCAAACCTGCCACGATGGCAAATCCAATAATAAACTCAATATTCGTTGTTAACGCTGTTTGCGCTTGTTGATAATTTTCATCGATCATTAACTGTAATAAGTGAATATCATTTTGTATCCCACTTGTTCGAATTGATTGTCTACTTGCTTCTGCAACATTATAATTCTCTAAAGCGATTATAGCATCATTCTCTAGGTCTATGAGCTTTTCTTCAATTTTACGAACGACTGTTAGTGCCTGTTCTTCATCCAATAAATCAGCTAATTGGCGAAGTATCTCATGCGTATTTTCTACATTTACTTGAACAGAGTGGACACTTGAATCGGTTTGGGTTAAAGCAAAACTACTCAGTCCTTGTTCAACAGATAAAACAGAACTAGCTAATCTTTCAACATATACTAACTGATCGACATTTTCCTCATTTGACGATTGTACCTGTGTCATCTGAAAAGCGATAAAACCAATAATGATACAAGCAATCATTAAAGGTAATAGTGCATTTAACATCAATTTTTGTTTTAGCTTCATGATCCTCGTCCTTTCCACTTATTCTTTAACCGTAATGACCCCTGACGTTATATCATTAATCAAGTTGTTTATTTCGTCATTTTCTTCAGGTGTGAGAGAAAGGACACGAATAGGTGCAAGCCCTACACCATCTTCATTTAAACCTAATATTAAATCCTCACCATTGAGCTCGCCATTTTCATATAGCTCTTCTGCAACGTTTAGCATAGCGACATCAATATTTTTCAGCATTGATGTTACAACCGTTTCTTCACCTAAAAAGTATTGATCGGAATCAACCCCAAACGAGTAAATCCCTTCTTCTTGTGCTTTATGAATAACTCCTACACCAGTAAAACCTGCTGATGGATATATGTAATCTACTCTTTCTTTTATTAGTTCGTCTGCAATGCTTTCTCCAAGTTGATCGTCACCAAAATCACCGGCAAACCTTGAGATAACTTCTGCATGTGGATTCACCGCCTCTACCCCTTGTTTATATCCATTGTAAAACTTTCTAATAAGCGGAGAGTCCATTCCTCCAACAAATCCAACAACATTCGATTCTGTTTTCATTCCAGCTATCGCCCCGATCAGAAAGCTGCCTTCATGTTCCTTGAACGTTACATTCGTTACATTCGGTAGATCAATCACACTATCAACAAGAACGAATTGTTGATTTGGATATGCTTCAGCGACTTTTACCAACTCTTCTTCCATCATGAAACCAAGCCCGATGATAAGATCATTCCCTTGTTCTACTAATTGTTTCAAACCAGTTTCATAGTCACCTACTTTGTCTAATTCCCGATAATCAAAAAGAATGCCTAATTCATCCCTTGCTTGTTCTAAACCCGAAAAAGCCGAATCACTAAATGATTGATCACCAAGTCCGACGTCCGACAACATCACGCCGATTTTAATCTTTTCATCCACAATCGAGGTCGTCTCCTCTTCCGAGCACCCCGTTGTTAGCACAACGACTACGTAAATTAATAGAAAAACAAACCACTTTCTCATCTGTACCCCCCAAGTTGTTTTTATTCGACATTTTTTTCAACAGATATTTATTATAACAAATATATTCCATACAGAAATAGCTTTTTTACAGACCGTCATCGCTAGGAAAATACCTACGCGCCCGTCCACTAAAACGATGTCGATCAATGAAAAAACTGGGACAAAAGGTTTGTTTACCTTTTGCCCCAGCCCTTTGTCCCGGCTCATTAGGCTACAACATCATAGCCTTGATCTTCAACAGCCTCATTCATCTCTTTTACGGTAACTTTTGCTTCATCATAAGTTACTTCCACTTTACCAGAGCTTAAGTCAATTTCAACACTTGTTACTCCATTTAATTCATGAAGGGCACCTTCTACTGCCTTCTTGCAATGACCACAAGTCATACCTTTTACATTTAATGTCGTATTCATACTCTCGTTCTCCTTTCAATATCCATGTTTTTTATATTTTAACCCTCTTCAAGCGAAGGGAGTTAGAAACAACACTAACAGAGCTAAACGCCATCGCAGCACCTGCGACCCATGGGGCTAATAAACCGATGGCGGCAATTGGAATTCCTGCACTGTTATAGGCGAAAGCCCAGAATAAGTTTTGGCGAATATTTTTAATCGTAGCTTTACTTAACTTGATTGCCTTTGGAATGAGTAATAACTCTCCACCGAGAAGTGTCACATCAGCTGCTTCAATCGCCACTTCCGTACCTGTGCCAATCGCGATCCCAATATCTGCAGTCGCAAGCGCTGGGGCATCATTGATCCCATCACCAACCATGGCTACCTTTTTCCCTTCTAACTGCACTTCTTTAACTTTATTTGCTTTTTCCTCTGGTAACACTTCAGCAATGACTTGATCAATTCCTACTTGTTTGGCAATCGCTTGAGCAGTTCGTTCATTATCACCTGTGAGCATAATAACATCTAACCCTAATTCTTTTAGCTGGCTAACCGCTTCAACAGCCGTTTCTTTAATGGTATCTGCTACAGCAACGATTCCTCGATATTGTCCATTGATCGCGACTAGCATTGCCGTATTACCTTCCGTTTCATACTCCAATAACTCATTTTCAACATCACTTACATCAATATGATGATCATTCATTAACTTTCTCGTACCAACAAGGACTTGTTCACCAGAAATAGATGCTTGAATACCATGGCCTGGTATGGCGGAAAAATCATCGGTTTCAACCAACTCCACTTCGTGCTCGGTCGCATAAGCGACAATCGCCTCTGCTAGTGGATGTTCTGAACCTTTTTCTGCACTAGCTAACAGTTTCAATGCCTCGGCATCACCGGTGAAGTTAGTTACTTCTGGTTTCCCTTTTGTAATCGTTCCTGTTTTATCAAAAATAACGGCATTTAATTGATGAGTACGCTCTAAGTGTTCCCCACCTTTGAACAAAACACCATTTTCGGCTGCTTTTCCGGTTCCGACCATAATTGAGGTCGGTGTTGCTAAACCTAACGCACATGGACATGCAATCACAAGAACAGCAATCGCAGCCATTAAAGCCATTTCCATATGGCCTGGAGTCACAAATAAAATCCAAACAATAAATGTAACAATCGAAATAACGACAACAATCGGTACGAAATACCCTGAAATCACATCGACTAAGCGTTGAATCGGCGCCTTGGACCCTTGGGCGTCCTCGACGACTTTAATAATCGATGCAAGAGCTGTATCTTTACCAACTTTAGTGGCCTCCATTTCAATCGTTCCATTTTTATTCAAAGTGGAACCGATAACCATTGATTCGATATTCTTTTCAATCGGGATCGATTCTCCTGTGATCATCGATTCATCGACAGACGTTCTACCCTTCACCACAAATCCATCTACAGGGATTTTTTCACCTGGTTTAACGACCAAGCGATCGCTAACCTTAACATCCTCAACAGGAATCATAACTTCTTCACCATTTCTAAGCACTCGTGCTTGCTTTGCCTGCAAATTAAGCAACTTAGAAATAGCTAATGTCGTTTTACTCTTCGCACTCGTCTCTAAGTACTTTCCAAATAAAATCAACGTGATAATAATCGCACTCGTTTCAAAGTATAAATGTGGGTGATAACCAACGTTACCAATCGTTCGCATCCCTTCGTAGAGACTATAGAAATACGCTGCACTTGTACCCAGTGCAACGAGCACATCCATATTGGCACCGCTATTACGTAAGCTTTTATACGCACCGACATAGAACTGCCAGCCGATGATAAATTGAACTGGAGTTGCTAGAACGAGCTGGAACCATGGATTCATAAAAATATGTGGGAGATTCATCCCAAACAAATGGTCGAGCATCGTGATCAGTAAAGGGGCTGAAAGAATGCTTGATATCACAAGCTTCCATTTCATGTTTTTTAGCTGTAGCTCTTTATGTGATTGTTTCTCTTTCTCATCAGCTTTTTGTTTAGCATCGTAACCTAGCTTCTGAATTTTACCAATAAGGTCTTGTTCTTCTATTAATCCAGAATTATATTCTATCGTTGCACTTTCGGTAGCTAAATTAACACTAGCAAGCTTTACTCCTGCTTGTTTATTTAACACCTTCTCAATTCGACTTGAACAAGCAGCACAAGTCATTCCGGTTACATCGAACTCGACTTTTTCCGTTTGTACCCCATACCCTATTTTTTCAATTTTGGCGGCGATATCTTCTATTGTCGTTGTTGACGGGTCATAATCGATGCTTGCTTTTTCTGTTGTCAAGTTCACTTGTGCGTCTACCCCGTCCATTTTATTTAATACCTTTTCCACTCGGTTTGAACAGGCGGCACAAGTCATCCCCGCTACACCAACGGTTATATGTCTCTCCTCACTCATGGAGCTCTCCCCTCCCATTTAGAAACTAACTCATACCTTCCCTTCTTATAAAAAACTCTAGTAACATTGAGCAATAGCCCTTCATGTCGCACGGTCCGTCAGACGGTTCCCCAATGTTTATCTCTTCTTACGTTCAAGGAGTATCTATGTTCTATTAAATTTCTAGGAATGTTTGAGTCATTTGTTAACCTCACACATACACTATACCCCCCTATCGTATGGTTTGTAAAGGGCTTGATCTTAATTTATTGCGATCTTATCTTATATTCCCTTGGCTAAACCACCGTAGCGCTTGTTCTACCTCATCACGTTCTTTACATCAACTTTTATCCTTAGGGAAAACAACCGTCACCTTTGTACCAACATCCACCTTACTGTCGATTTGAATCTTCCCTTCGTGTGCATCTATTAACGCCTTTACAATTGATAATCCTATTCCTATTCCACCTGTTTTCCGATCCCTTGATTTATCTCCACGGTAAAACCTTTCAAAAAGATAAGGCAGATCTTCTTCTGCAATCCCACTTCCTTCATCTTCAATAGAAAATCCTAGATAATCATCAGCATTCACGGCTTTAATTAATACCTCATTCCCTGATGGGGTATATTGAAGAGCATTATTTATGATATTCGTTAACATTTGTACGACGCGATCATGATCCGCAGTTAGCCACTCATCATCTTTGGGCATTTCAATAGTGAATTGAACACCCTTTTCGTGAAAAGCTGGTTGAAATTGCTCTTCTATGAAAAGGAATAACTTGCGCATATTTAATTGTGTTTTGTTTAGCTTTATTTGTGGGTTTTCAGCCGCAATTAACGCTTCCAATTCATTCACCAAGCGAACCAACCGCATCAATTCATTATGGCTTTGATGTAATCGTTTCGTCGTTGGCTCAAATACACCATCTAGGTATGCTTCAAGCTGACTTCTTAACGTCGCTAACGGCGTCCTTATTTCATGAGCAAAATCTGCGGTGAACTGCTTCCGAAGCGATTCTTCTTTCGCTAATGATTCTGCAAGTTGATTAAATGATTCACCAAGTGGCTTCAACTCATCCGCTACTTCCTGAACAGGGACTCGTGTTCGCCAATTATGACCTTGTAGTTCTTGAATCGCTTTTGAAAATTTTTGAAATCCATTTGTTAAACGTCTCGAAAAATACATACTAAACAAAAACGCTAAAATAACTGTCACGATAATGGCTAGATAAATGTTCTTTTTTATCGTATCTAAAAAGGCAACATCCTCGCCTATCATTTCCTTTGGATAATAAACTTCTAGCGTACCAATGTTCCCGCCATCAAGTGTTAGTTGATAAGAATTACTCTCGTAATCCATTGCCTGATCATCACCTGACTGCATCCCTCTATTGCCATGCATTCCGAGCATCATCGTTGTATCAGCTACGGGTTGACCACTCACATTATAAATTCTATAAAATAAATGATCTGTCATGGCCTGTTGGTGCATGACATGTACTAGTTGGTCATCAACAAGTTCACCTGTTTCTTTGTAGGATTGGATGGCCACATCTTCGATAAGACCACTGCTTTCCTCCCTATTCTTTTGCAAATAGTCATCAAAATGATTTTCAAACCCCCATAAGATCGAAAAGCTTGTCAGAAAAACCCCACAAAGTGACACAATTAACAGGTAAAATAGTATTTTAGAACGTAGTGTCAAACGCATCTGGTGTCCCTCCGAACTTATACCCCATACCAAATACAGTCAAAACGTATACGGGATGACGAGAATCTGCCTCAACCTTTTTCCGTAGGTTTTTTATATGTGTATCAACACTCCGTTCATACCCTTCAACATAAGCCCCACCCTCTTGGACTTTATCAAGAAGATCAGCTCGACTATACACACGACCTGGATAACTTGCCATGCCGACCAATAATTTGTATTCAATCGGGGTTAAAATGACGGAATTGCCACCAATATCTACCACTTTTTTAGCTAGATCAATGTTCATATCCCCATGATTGAATGACAATTTATTCGCTATTCCGATTTTCTTTACTCTTCTTAAAATCGCCTTAGCTCTAATGACGACTTCTCGTGGACTAAATGGCTTTGTTACATAGTCATCTGCCCCGATGACAATTCCATTAATTAAATCCTCTTCTGCTGATTTTGCCGTAAGCATCAAAATCGGAACATCACTTTCTTTTCTCGTTAATCTACAGACCTCTTCACCTGAGATGTCTGGTAGCATGAGATCCAAAATAACGATATCAGGGGCATTCTCCTTTATTTTCTTTAACGCTTCTACACCATTCTTAGCGAGAAAGATCTGCCATCCTTCTTTTTCAAAGTAAGCCTCTAACACTTCAAGGATCATATGTTCATCATCAACAATCAGAATTTTCGTCACCAAATCACCTCTTGTTCTCTATAGTACCATCCGATCGGCTGAAAACTACAATCTTCACAACTTCCACATAAGTTCACCACAGCATCTCCATTTATGAGCAGTATTCTTAAGTTAAGAAAGGAGATGATACTTATGAAAAAAATAATCATTGGGGTATTAACCGGAGCCGTATTACTAGGAGGTACAACATTTGTTGCAGCAAACTCTAATGGGAGTGATGGCTTTACCTTTGAAGAAATGAAACCTTTTATTGAGCAAATGCATCCAAACTTATCATCAGATCAGCAAGAGGAAATGTTTAATGCGTGTCACGGAGAAGGTGGTATGATGAATAACTTCTAAAAGAGGTGCCAGGCACCTCGAAAACCACGGTTACCTTCCGTGGTTTTCTTTATCCTGACTATTAACCATGATTGCCGCTACCTGAACTAAACGATCATAAAAGGCCTTTCCGGCTGGTGTACCGTCTAATCCTACTTCCTGAAACGCTTCTTTCATACAATCTAACCAGCACTGTGCTCTTTTCGGTGTAATTTCAAAGGCGAGGTGTCGCTCCTTCATTGCAGGCGGTCCAAATTCTTGACTGTAAAGCGCTGGACCACCTAAAAATTGTGACAGAAACATACGCTGCTTCCTTTTGATCTCTTCTATATCTCCCTGAAATAGCGGTTCGAGCTCTTGATCCGCATAAACACGTGGATAAAAGGCATCTACAAGCTTATCGATCATTTCTTGCCCACCAATTTCATCATACAGAGTCTTTAACTTGTCACCCATGTTTCCACCCTCTTTACCTTTTCCTTATATTGTACAACAAGCAAACTAGAAGTTTTGTAATAAATGTCACGCAGACGAAGATCTCAGCAACAAAAAAAGGCCAAAACATCATCGTTTGAGCCTTATTACTATCATTGTATTGTTAATGGGTGCCTGGCACCTTTTTTTGGTGCCAGGCACCCATCTACACCCTCATTAACTCTCCTTAAACCGATGTAGCCCCTTGTCCACCATCAATTCTGTAGTATGAGCCATTAAGGAAGGACGCCTTATCAGATGATAAGAATACCATTAAGTCTGCAATTTCTTCTGCCGTCGCATAACGGTTCATTGGAACAGAAGCTTCAAAAGCTTTTCTAGCTTCTTCTGATTTGTCACCCATAGCATTTGTTTCAATTCGTCGCATCATTTCTGTGTTTACACCAGATGGAGCTACCGCATTGACACGAACACCGTATTCTGCCACTTCAAGAGCTGCTGATTTGTTTAAGCCGATGACTGCGTGTTTTGATGCAACATATGCACTCATTCCAGGCGCTCCTAAAAGGCCACCGTTAGAAGCCGTATTGACTACAGCACCACTCTTTTGTTCTTTCATCACGTCAAGAACATACTTCATCCCAAAGAATACCCCCATCACGTTAACACCGAATACATTTTGGAAGTTTTCCTCTGTTTGCTCGGTAATGTTTTTGAATTCACCATTGATTCCTGCATTGTTAATGAAGACATCAATCTGGCCATAATGATTTTTTGTTTCTTGAACATATGCTTTCACTTCATCTTCATTCGCCACGTTAGCTGTTAATAGTAATTTTTCTTTTGCATCAACCGTTTCTGCCGCTTTTTCTAATGGTTCTCTTTTCAAATCTACTAATGCTAATTTCGCACCTTCTTTTGCGAATGCTTTTGCAGCAGCAATCCCAATTCCACCCGCTGCACCTGTAATAAGTACGACTTTATCTTCGAATAACATCACTTTATCGCTCCTTCATTATTATTGTGCTGTAAATCCACCGTCAACAACTAGGCTGTTTCCTGTCATAAATGTCGAGTCATCACTAGCCATGAAGAGTACTGCTTTTGCCATTTCTTCTGAGGTTCCAAGACGTTTCATTGGCGTCGCCGCTGACAACTGATTTTTTACTTCTTCTGGAATGATCGGTGTATCAATATATCCTGGGCATAGGGCATTAACGCGGATATTGTTCTCTGCATATTCAAGTGCGAGAGAACGTGTTAAGTTGACCACACCAGCTTTTGCCGCGTTGTATGCTGCGTTTCCAGGTGCACCAACCCATCCGTACATCGAAGCCGTATTTACGATTGTACCGCCACCAGCTTTTAACATTTCACGGATCGCTCCCCGGGCTACTAGGAAGACACCATCCAAGTCAACATTGACTGTCTTTCTCCATTCAGAGTACTCTAGTTCATGCGTCGGAAGCGTACGACCAATTCCTGCATTGTTAAATACAATATCAACTTTACCGAATGTATCGATTGTTTGTTTATAAATATTTGTTACTTCTTCTTCGCTCGTAATATCTGCTTTTACAAATAACGCTTCAGCTTGGAGACCTTTTAACTCTTCCTCCATCGCTTTTCCTTTTTCCTCGTTTAAGTCAACGAGTACTACTTTCGCTCCTTCAGCAACAAATAAGCGTGCAGTTGCTGCACCAATACCGGATGCACCTCCAGTGATGACTGCTACTTTATCTTGTAATTTACCCACTATGAAAACCTCCTGTATAATAAAGGTATATACACTTTTGTAAATGCTTACAATTTAATTTTACGCCAGTAACTATCGGGAACCAATCATCAATATCTTTTGAGATGCTTATTTAATAGACACTTTCTATCATTCTGTCTAATTGTTGGAGGTTGTACATATGAGCAATCAGGAAATAACAACAAAGAGGAAAAATCGAACAAAAACACACTTAAAGTCTGCACTGATCGCAATGATTAAGGAGAAGGGCTTCCACGCCGTAACCGTAAAGGACATTGTAGACAAAGCTGATTATAACCGTAGTACTTTTTATATTCATTATCAGGATAAATTCGAGTTAGCAGAGGACTTAATGGAATCGATGTTTACCGGGGTTGAGGAATCGGTAGGGAAACCGTATGTCCCTGATCGAACCATATCGACATCTAAGCTCGACGCCAATTCCTTCTACTTTGTTTCCTTTATCTGTGAAAACCGGGATTTTTTTGAGCTGATCAAATACGAGGACACCATACCGGGCTTACAAAAAAAATTCCAACAAACGATTTTAACCATCTATCAGGAGAAATTCATATTTGAAACGATCCACAACATCCCGGTTAATATGGATTATTTCACCCGCTATACTGCATTCGGATTTTACGGGCTGATTTCAAATTGGATTACAACAGGGTTCCATGAGTCTCTAGAAGAGTTTATTAAAGAGGTTATTGTTTTGTCGAAAACGCATATACAGTCGCTGAAGTATGTCGGGGAGAAATGATTGGGTGCCAGGCACCATAAAATGGTGCCTGGCACCCAAGATTACTTATTACCCCTTGTTTCTTCAAGATAACTTAAAACCTCATCTAGCTTTGATTCTAAACTATCGAACTTCGCCTCAACGTCAACCTTTTTACTAGGTAACGTATGATCTGATGCTAAGAATTTACCTTGATCATCTAGTGAAGCTATCTCTACAGTTATATCGTTCCCGCCAGTTATTTCCTTAATCGAATCTTCAATCATTGGTCTATACCTGTTCTCCACCCAATCACGCTGAAATAAGTTATTGCAAGTAATGGTTAGAGTATCATTTTCAAAAGACCCTTCCAAATTGCTAAACCACGTCGCAAACGATGGCCCTGAAATTTGCGCTTCTACACGATTCAATACATCATAAAAAAGCTGAGAGTGGTCCGACTTGCTTTCAACTACTACCGGTTGATCACTCGTCTCTTCTAGCTGTTCTAATATTTCGGTTATTCGACTCTCTTTTTCCCTTAAATCCTTCTGCATTTCTTTGAGTTCTACTATTACATCAGCTAGATCAATTTTACGATCGCTCATTTAAACACACCTTTTCACCTTAATTTTCTTGCAGTGCCAGGCACCATAAAATGGTGCCTGGCACCCATGGTCCGGTAGTCATACCATTGTTCAGCAATTCCTAACCGAATGACATTGTCATTAAATCTTCGAAAGCTCCATTCCTTCAATTATATCTGCCAGTTTCACTTGTATAGATTCTTTCCTCCTTTATTCATAAAATAGTTTCCAATCGTTTATTTGATATCCATTCATTATAATTTCTCACAACTGTGAATTGCAATAGTCCACAAACGCATAAAAACCCCAAACCACTTTGAGATTTGGGGTTCATCGCATTCTTTATGTTAATAACCTCTCCCTTTCAAAGAAGAGTCGTTCAGTCGTTCAAATAGGCCCACGCATATTGAGCATACAGCTCCGCCCCTGTGGCAAGAGCGTCTTCGTCGATATTGAACTTCCCATGATGATGAGCCCACTCGGTATCCTTGTTTGGATTACCACTACCAACTAATGCAAAGCTTCCAGGTACTTCATCTAGGTAGAAGCTAAAGTCTTCACCGCCCATGGTTGGTTTTTCGTAATAGATAACGTCTTCACCGAAGGCTTCTGCTGCTACCTTTTGAACAAGTTTCGCACTTGATTCATCATTAATGACTGGCTGTGTCCCGCGAATGTATTCAACAGTTGCAGTTGCCCCGTATAGAGCAGCTACTTGATCTGCGTAATGAGTGAGTTGTTCTTCAATATGATCGCGTGTCGCAGGATCAAAGCAACGAACGGTTCCTTCAATGACGGCATTTTCTGCGATCACATTGAAGCGAGTGCCAACCGTCATTTTTCCAACTGTTAATACCGCTGGTTGCTGCGGATCAATCGTTCTTGAAATCACTGGCTGAACATTCATCACAAACGATGAAGCTACAACCGCTGCATCAACACAGTCTTGAGGAATGGCACCATGGCCACCTCTTCCTTTAAATGTGACCGTAAAAAGGTCTGCCGAAGCAAAGGAAGGTCCCGGATGACAGCTGACCTTATGTGTTGGCATTTGCGACCAAATATGAATCCCAAATACATTGTCGACGCCTTCCACAGCCCCTTGCTTCACAAGTTCTTTCGCTCCCTCTGCCACTTCTTCAGCCGGTTGGAAGATCAGGCGAACATTCCCAGGTAACTCCTCTTTGCTCTCACTCAAAGCCTTTGCGGAAATTAATAACATCGCCGTATGCGCATCGTGGCCACAAGCATGCATCTTCCCGTCCTCTTTGGACGCATAAGGCAAATCTTTGTTCAACTGTTCAACAGATAAGGCATCCATATCCGCACGAAGGGCTACTGTTTTACCAGGCTTGCCACCAGTAATTTCTGCAATCACCCCTGTTGGTTTTGCCCGTCGATAAGAGATTCCTAGGTTCTCCAAATACTCACAAACAAATCTTGTCGTATTTTCTTCTTGCCAAGATAACTCTGGTTCACTATGGAGCTTTCTTCGTAGTGCCGTTAGTTCTTCCTTATACTCGCTGATTGCTTCTTTAATTTTTTGATGAATCATTACGACTGCACCTCCGTTAATTTCTTCGCTGCTTCATAAAAAATTTGAACCGCTTGAGCAATATGACGTGCATCAGACCATTCTTCCGGACAATGGCTTAGCCCTGCTTTACTTGGGATAAACAGCATTCCCACATCAGTAACATCAGAAAAGACCATGGCATCATGTCCTGCCCCACTATTGATCGAACAATACGGAGTGTCGAGCTCACTGCTCATCTCTTTTAAAAGCGAGCGAATCCCCTGATTTAACGCTTTAGGTTGAATATATAGCATCTGTTCTGCTTCGATTTCAATTCCGTTATCGTTATGCTCCTCAAGGGTTCTTTCCATGTTTTTGATGACGTTTTGCACATGTTCTTCTTTTCCCGAGCGAATGTCAACGGTAAACACCACTTTATCAGGGATAACATTTGCACCATTGGGATATACATTCATGCGACCAACCGTAAGCACTGTTCCGTTCCCTTCTTCGGTCGCGAGCTCTGGCAAGCGGCTAATAATTTTCGAAGCCGCAAGTAAGGCGTCTGTGCGTCGGTCCATTGGAGTGGTACCTGCATGACCTGCCTGTCCCGTAACTGTTACTTGATATTGTGTTAAGCCAACAATCGCTTCTACTACGCCAATCGGAATGTTCTTCTCTTCTAAAATCGGACCTTGCTCGATATGCAATTCTAAAAAGGATTTTATTGTTCCTGGTTCTCTTCGTTTTGGAAGCGTAGGATCAAGTCCGATCTCTTTCATCGCCTCTACCGTTGAAACCCCATCCTTGTCTTGTAGGCCTTTAAACTCCTCTTCACTAAGGAGGCCGGTCATTCCCCTTGAGCCCATCAGGCCACCACCGAATCGCGAGCCCTCTTCCTCAACAAGTGCTACGACTTCAAGTGGGTACTTCGGTTTGAGGCCCTCTTTTTGAAAAAGATGTGCAACTTCAAGTGCAGCCACGACACCGGCAGGGCCATCATAGTCTCCACCGTTTGGTACGGAGTCAAAATGTGAGCCGAGCAGCACACTCGGTGCCCCCTCGATCGTTCCCTCAAGTTTTCCAAAGATATTTCCAAACCCATCTTCACGAACCGTCAACCCTGATGCTTCCATCTGTCCTTTGAGATAATTTCGTGCTTTTAAGTCCTCCTGACTGTAGGAAAGCCGAGTCGTCCCATTACCTAGTGTTGCTGTATATTTACTTAATTCCTCTATATGTTGTGTAATCTGTTCTTTTAATAATTCCTTCATTATAAAACCCTCCATTTTTTATAAAAAGCCAACGAAGATTCCAGCTAATACAACCGATACAATCGTTACCGTAATGAACCCTCCAACAAGCATTGGTGGCAGCATATGACTCAGTAACACGTCTCTTTCGTTTTCATCTTCCGTTAATGAATGGACAACTTCTCTCGGAATGATGTAGTCAGCTGGGAAACCGTATAGTGCCGTTAATGAAACAGCAAATGCCATATTCTTACTCACCTTTAAGATCTTGCCGACGATCGCAGAGAAGATATACATGCCGATCAGACCGATAATGATCGTACCGATAAGCGGGTACAAGATACCCAACATCATCGTTGGAGTTGCTTGGTTTAACCCATCAAAGATGAATAGCATTAACGCAAGAAGGGTAAAGCCAAAACCATTTGCATTTTGCAATATTTGCTTTTCAAGGAAACCGACACTGGAGGCAATGACCCCGAACAATAAGCAAAGGATGAATGGACTAATGTCAACAACTGGTGCTAGTAACGTCGACGTAAGGTAAGCTAGGTAAGCTACTAGAGAAAGCTTGAAAAATTTATAGAAATTAGTATTATACTTTTCAGGCATTTTCCATCTCGTTGCACCTGCTTCCACTGTGGCAGCCACTTCTTCCTCCTCAGTGAGCTGCTTCTTTTCAAGTTGTCCATTGCGATATAGATTTAATAGATGTTTTCCTTCTCTCTTTAAGAGGACCGATGTAATTGGGTAGCCGGCAAAACCTTGGATGACATAGATGACAATGGCAAATACCGCTAGAGTGGTGAGCCCTGCAGCACCAGCTGCTTCCGACATAATTAATGAAGAAACAACGCCACCTACTAATGGTGGAACCGCAACAATCATCGTTTGATAGCCGAATAAAAGCGTTCCAACTGTCATTAGGATCGCAACAACCCCTAGAATCCCAGAGAGGGCAATCAAAATCGTCTTCCACTGTTTTTTCAATTCATTAAGGGAAAGCAATGTTCCTAAATTGGTTATTAGTAGATACATTGCCATCGTCGCGACGACCGGCGGGATACCCGCTATCGCTACGATATCTTGAGGGAAGAATGTCCAATATCCTATAAGGAACAGCGCCGCACATACGAAAACCGATGGTACCCAGGCCTTTGTGCGCGTTGATACAAAATCTCCAATAAATAAAATAAAAGTTAAAATGACTAAAGCTAACATCTGCGACATAAGGAACACCTTACTTTCTCTGATAGTATGAATTTTCGTTATGATAGAATAGTAAAATAATAATATAATTTCAGTTTTCAGTCAATTTAAATTTTTAGATTTTTTAAAATAGCGCTTACATTTGGGGGTTGATGACAATTCGGTATTTTTTTATGGGTATATAAAACTTTTTCTATATATTTTTATTGTGGTGCCTGGCACCGCACATCAAGACTTATCCACAAAATAATCTGAGTGACCTCGAGCCGATGGCGCCTGAGCTAGACAAAAAAAGCAGAAGTTAACTCATAGTGTTAACCTTCTGCTTTTTGTCATGGTGCCATGTCATGGTGCCTGGCACCCCTATCCTTAATAACTCAATCCATGACCTAGCTTATAAACATTGCCGTCACGATCTTTGTAGGCATAGGTCATTCCTGCTGGCATATACTTGTCTTTATCATAGCCTGGTACATCATTCGGTGATACACATTCGCCATTTTGGTAAACAGCAATAACCTCTTCACTTGCCGGTAAGGTTAAAGGTAAGACACCTGTTGGTTTATGATGTCCAGCGATCACTTCAAACTGTGCATCGAAGAAGGTGTCATAGCCTGCAATCAATGCATCAGCCATATGTTCTACAGTTCCTAAGATCCATGGCAAGATGACATTCACACTCATGACGACCTTTCCGCCGCGGCTATGGATGCTATCGGCTACTTCTTGGAGATGGTCCATCCCAGTAAGGGTTGTTTCCTGATACAATGAGCCATCCAGAGCGTAGTTGACTTTGTCCTCACAGATCTCAAGCTCCAACAGCCCTGGTGTGGCATTAAAGTATGATCCAGATTTAGGATGTAAGAACAGAATGGCAGTATCGGCTTCTTCGTAGTTATCTGTCAACGTAAAGAGTCCAAGCGTTTCCGCTTCCGTTCTCGCTTTGTCTGTATAGAAAGTGGCTCTTTCCGCTTCCTTATGGAACACTTCAACATAAACCTTTTTCCCATCGAGCTTGTCCGCTGTCAATGGTAAGGTTTCATTTGAATTCTTCAGTACAGTCACTGATTTTTTGTGAGCTTCGTACGCTTTGTCCCAATGCTCCTCTGTACTAATCACCTCTGTTGCTTTTTCTGGCTCATTGTACGTACGGTCATCAAATAGACCTAATGCAAACATTTCTGTTAAAAGTCGTACATTAGCTTCATCAATTCGCTTTTCACTTATCCAGCCTTTGCTGACAGCCAATTTAAGATTTTCAATATCGTTTGTATCGGCGACCAAATCAGTTCCTGCATTAATCGCTTTAGCAAAACGTTCTGCCTCACTTCGATCTTCCATACCCCAGCTCATGTTATTGATAATCCCACTGTCACTATTTACATAGCCTTTAAATCCAAGCTTGCCACGCAGGATATCATTTAGGAAATAGTGATTAAATGTAAATCCAACCTCTTCGAATGGAATATCTTCCTCCTCAAATTCCTGAACGACACTTTTCTTAATACTTGGAATCGAGTAATAAGGCATCATAGAAGATGTCCCATGTTCAACCGCAGCCCTAAAAGGTGGGAGGTGATAGTTTTCTAAGCTGCCTGGCGTTGGATATAGATTCCATTTTCCTTCTGCATAGTGAGGGTCAAACCCATTTTCTCTCGATCCCCCACCTGGGAAATGCTTCGTTGTCATCGCGATACTATCTTTTCCTAGTGTTTCTCCTTGGAATTCGTCAATAATGCGCCCAATCGCATCTGCAATAAATTCCGGATCCTCTCCAAACGTACCATACGTACGTTGCCATCTCGGATCGCTAACAACATCAGCCATATACATATAACCTTTTCTTAAACCAGTCGCATTCCACTCTTTCCTCGCGATTCTTGCAAAATCACTAATTAAAGAGGCATCGCCACCATTTTTTATATCGCCCTTTGCCGCTGCTGCCAGCCCTAACGTTCCTGGCCAGGTAGAGAAGATCCCAATGGCATCATTCATGCCGAAAACAGCTTCTCCATTTTCATTTCTAGAGTTTGAGGCAATGATAACAGGAATCCCTAGGCGTGTTTCCTCCGCTACTTCATTTAGCTTGTTCACCCATTCCGCCATCTCAGCTGGACTGAAGTTATCTCTTAAAATGAAATGTCGTAGGTGCCTGTTTTCAATCGTATGCGTCGTTCCATAGACTTTGCTAACAGCGAAAATCGTTTCACCTTTTTCAATAATACTTTCATCTAATACACCATCATGGCTTGTCTTGCTTTTATCCTCTTGAGCAAGACCCATTTTACGTGAATTAATGAGCATCATCCCGATTTTTTCGTCGATAGTCATCAAAGAAACAAGATTCTCTGCACGCTCTTTCGGACTTAAACGCCAATCCTCATATGGATCAAGCTTTCCATTATTATTTAAATCTTTAAAAATGAAACCATCCTGTTCAATGAGTTTCTTCGTTTTCACTTGTAACTCTGGTTGCTTATGCACGTGAACTCCCCCTAATCGGTTTTAATGTTAACTTCCCTTCGTTGACATCGAAAGGGAACGATTTATTCTTCAAATGAAATTGCATGCTCTTAATACAGATGAATGTCAGCCCCATCATCAGATATCGTGACGACTTCATCCACTGGTGAAATGATCACCCAGTTGAACAGATGAAAGGACAATATTATCGCTGAGGCTCAAGTGTCCTGCACCCTTCCCCCCAAAAAGATAGGGCTTACATTTCATCGGAAATTTATTAACTGTCATATATAGTGATATAATATCAATTAAACAAATAAAATATATTGCTGTTTTTGCTAAAAATATTGTATATCTTGCTATAAAAAAGAGGAGCACTATATGAAAGAATCTACATTTATGCCAGTGATCAATAAGAATTTTGAGGTTTTTTACTGGAGCAAAAAGTATAGATCACATTATTGGAGTAGGCAACCAGACAAATCGTTGGAGAACTATTCCGAGATTGAGCCGCTATTTCGAACGCACAGTCACGACGCAATGGAGATTCTCGTATTTTTAGGAGGAGAATGTGAATTTTTTTGTGAAGGTAAAACCTATTCCCTCACCAAAGGGGACGTTGTCATCATTCCCCCGTACGCAGTACATCAAGCAAAAGTGACTGACTTTAATACCTATGAGAGAATCGTATCCACCATCAGCAAATCGCTATTGGCAGAATTTTTATCGATTTCTCCTTCCATGAATGAAAGCCTTATTTACCATAAGACTCAAGGTTCTTATGTTGTTCACCTCCATGCCAAAAACTTAAAGGAGATTCTCTCACTATTTCAAGAAATAAGTGATCGTAAAAAAGAAAATGGTGATCACCATTCATTTGCCTTACATTACCTATTATTTCAAGGTCTCCAAATGATCTTACATCCTGCTAGTGGAGAGCCAACTAATCATTTAAGAAATGAACACGATCAACGCTTAAACGCAATCATTGATTATATTAAGACGCACTTGACTGATCCAGATATGAATTTGGACAACGTTTCCAGTCATTTTCATTTAAGTAAATATTATTTTTCTCATTATTTTAAGACCCATATGAAGGTGCCCTTTTATCGATATGTATTATTGAAACGGCTAGCCACAGCTGTTACGTTAATTAAGAAGAACGAGCTCTCCATTGAAGAGATCGCCATTCAATGCGGTTTTCAAGATTATTCTAGCTTTTATAGACTCTTTAAAAAGGAATATAATTTATCGCCTAAAAATTTGCAAAAGGAGTTTAGGGGTCGCCGAAATTAATAATGGTGCCAGGCACCCTTTTTGGGGTGCCTGGCACCATTATGGATAAAGTTCTATTTACAAATGTAATTAAAAGGATGTAAAGGAGTCAGTAACTATGAAAAAATTTATTAATGCGACGATATATGGAGAGCCAGATTCTAATGAAATTCTAGTTGAAAACGGTCAATTTAAAGCAATAGGTCATGATTTAGAAAACGCGGATGAAGTGATTGATTTAGAGGGCCGTTTAGTATTGCCACCTTATGTCGATCCTCATTTACATTTAGATTATATCTTTTCAGGGCTAGGCGAAGGAAATGCAAACGTCTCAGGTACATTATTTGAAGGGATTCAGCGCTGGAGTGATAATAAGAAATCATTGACCGAAGAGATGGTACGTAAGCGAGCAATCAAAGGAATTCAAAAAGAAGTAAATAAAGGGATCCAATTCATTCGTTCACACGTAGATATTACCGATCCAAACTTAACAGGGATGAAAGCTTTAATCAAACTACGTGAAGAATTAAAAGATGTCGTTACATTACAACTTGTAGCCTTTCCTCAAGAAGGATTCTTCAGATATGAAGGGGCCGAAGCTTTAATGGAACAAGCACTTGAAATGGGAGCTGATGTAGCCGGAGGGATCCCTCACTTTGAAATTTCCTATGAGCATGGGGTTGAATCATTAAGACGCATCGTAGACCTGGCGATAAAATATAACGTAATGATTGATATTCACTGTGATGAAAATGATGACCCAAATAGTCGCTTTCTAGAAGTGTTAAATGCGCTTGTTATGGAAAAAAACTATGGGAAATATACGACAGCCAGTCATACATGTAGCTTTGGTGCGGTCGAGAACAGTTATGCGAATAAAATGTTAGGTTTATTTAGAGAATCAAAAATTAATTTTATTTCGTGTCCTACTGAAAATGCCCATTTACAAGGTCGAGGTGACAATTACCCTAAACGCCGTGGCCTCACACGAGTAAAAGAGCTCTTAAATAACGGAAATCATGTCGCGTTTGCTCAAGATTCAATTGCCGATTACTGGTACCCATTAGGGAATGGAAACATGATGAACATTTTAGACAATGGGATCCACCTCGCTCATTATACACACATTGATGAAATTAATAAGGCGTTTGACCTGATCACCTACCACGGAGCAAACATTATGAGAGTGAACGATGAATATGGCATTGAAGCCGGCAAACCAGCTAACTTTATCGTCTTAGACGCACAAGATGCCTATGAAGCGATCCGTGAGCGTGCAGAAGTACTAGCATCGATTCGTAATGGCGAATATCTGTTCAAACGTGAACCACGAAGAAATGAAGTAGAAATCGAATTTTTAAAGCAATCATAAGTCCAAGCTGCTCCCATCAACACATCTGTTGGTGGGGGCTTTTTTGTTTGTTGTGGTGGCCTTGTTGAACGCTGTCAGTACTTGAACAGCTCCCTACGCTATCGTTGTAGAACCAGCCACTGCAAGGTTGGTTTGTCAGCTTAGAATTAGGATATAATGATAACGGTACAACCATTCTTGAAGGAGTTCGAATACATGCAAACAGTACAAAAGCTTTCCAATCGCCTCTTATACCTCCCTCCATATCAAAAAACAGATCGCCCGATATTGGCAGCGGTCGTCGGAGACGAGCAAACACTGTTGATTGATGCTGGGAATTCTTCTCGTCATGCTAAACGATTCAAAGAGCAATTAGCTTCCTATCATGTTAGCGGAGATCTTCTCGCTCTTACCCATTGGCATTGGGATCATGTCTTTGGCTTGTATGAAATGGATATGCCATCCATCGCCAATGTCATCACCAGTGATAAAATAAATGAACTACAGAAGTTTTCATGGGAAGACAAGCCGTTAGATGAACGTGTCGAAGCAGGGATTGAAATTCCGTTTTGTGCAGACGCGATAAAACTAGAGCTCGGAAGTAAGCGAGAGGTTATCATACCAGATCCGACGATTATTTTTGAAAAGCAACTAAAACTAAATCTCGGTGGGATTACTTGTATCATTGAACATATCGGCGGAGATCACTCACCTGACTCGAATCTCCTCTATATCCCAGAGGAAAAAGCGCTGTTTCTCGGTGACTGCCTTTATGCAAATATGTACGCAGAAAAGTGGCACTATACGATTGAAAAGATGAGTAAGCTGCTAGAGGCGATCAAAGGTTATGATGCAGAAATTTACTTTCTCTCTCATCACCCAGCACCATTAACAAAGGCTAAATTTGCTAGCTTTGTTTCAATATTGGAAACAAGTGCTAGATTAACAAAGAAACATGAAGGAGATCTAGAGAAAATCAAAACAGACATGTCCGCGTATTTCGAGCGTGAGGTAACTGAAGACGATGTAGAAATCATCACGTACTTTGTGAACGGGTTTCTCTATCATAAGTGAAAGGGCACGGAAAAAGTGTGAAATTCACTTTTTCCGTGCCCTTTATGAATAGGCCTGCCTGTTACTTTTGCCATACATTCATCGACAGTAACTTCCTCTCATCCTGTTGTTCAAATTTTGAACAAACTTCAGTCAAGAAGCCTTCCTCTTTATATGAGACTAAATCGTACTTCTATGCGATATCTCTTATTTCGCTTTCTTTAAGCTTTCGGGAATTTTTGGAGCATGTAATGCGGGACTAGAAGCACTAACAAATACCTTAGATAGGGCAAGCGTCATTTGTGATGCGTATTTTGCAGCTTTTTTCACAATTCTCATCTCCCATTATTGATCAATGTATTGAGTTTATACGTTAATGTAATACTAGCTGGTGTTAGTAACAAAGCTTGTAGTAGTGAACCAAAAACAAAACCAGGTTGTCCAAAAAGTAGATAGATAAGCATACCCATACAAACAGAACCGATAGCAGCGTATTTCTTTTTCCTCTCCCACTCTGTTGAATGCTGTACTTGATGTGGCTCATAGTAAGGTGCATATAAGACTATTAAAATGATCGTACTAATAAAATAAACATACATGAGCCAAGGAGAGACAGGTAGCCACACAAAAGCACTAATTAAAAATAGAGACGCAATTGAACAAGCAAGCGAGCTTTCAAGGTGAGCTCCTCCAGTTAAAACACGAAGGAGCATAAATGATAGGATCACTTGTAATGTTAATGCCAATACACCTAGTAATGCACCCAATACTAGTGCTAATAAAAAAGTAAACAACAAATTAATGACGATCGTAAATCCGAATACAAGAATATCATGCGGCTCTGTTTCATCAGGATTAGACTTTTTTATATGGTCGGCACAGGCCATCGCCCATCTCTCAAACAAACTCAACACCCCCACTTTTTGTTAAAGGGACATAGATGCGTATATGGACAGGTTTCAATTCCGTATGAACAGTCCCATCACCTTTCTTGAATCGTAAAAGGGCATCATATAGCTGCATTTCTGCGGATTGCTCTTCCCTTATATGAATAGGACTAGATATCTCATAAAGAATCCCTTGATTGTTAATTTCGATATGAAAATCAATTCGTTTCTCTCGGTCTTCGGGCGATTGGTAAAGAACTAAAATTAAATCATCTAAAATAATACTAAGGTTTCTTACTTGCTCTAAAGTAATTTGTACTTCATCTTTAATGTCAGTTGTAACATCAATAGAAACGTTGAGAAAAGCAGCTAGTTTTCGTTTATTAATAAGAAGCGCATAAAGCATTTCATCTAACTGACCTAACCCAGAGCGATGGTTAGTTTCCAGTAAACCTGGAGGTGGAGCTGGATTATGATACAACTGGTTTTCATCCAAATACTTTTTAATTAAATGAGAGGAATCACTCTCGCAAAGCTTAGAGATGGCTTTGAAATGTCCTTGATAATCTTCACTCAATTTCTTTACAATCGTTGCTGTTTGTTGTTCTTGATCTAAATAAAACTTCTTTGCTTCTGTGATCCTCTTCTGCTGAAATTGGCTATGTATAATGATATAGACTGTCAACATAACAAACGTGAGAATTAGCGTAATGATGATTGTAAAAAATTTAAAAACAAAATTTTCGGTCAGGAAAATAAAGTTAATTAGGCAGATAAATACAAACATTAAGACAGAGTGGAGAACTAGGATGTTTTTTGAGCTTTTACTCATTGATCGATCTTCTATCAAATATCGTAGCTCACTCAATTCGAATTTAATCAAATGGGCACCATAGCATATCCCTAAAATAAGAGCCGCGGTAAATAGTTGTATCGTTGCTGTGACTGGTAAAGAAAAATAAATTTGAACATATGGAAATTCCAAAGCTTGAACAACGGCTTCGATAATTAGCATTTGTACAAAATTATAAAACCCATATCCCATACTAGTGATGACATAAGCTTGCATAAAGTTAACTTTAAAGAAAAACTTCACAAGAAATAGTAAGATCAAAATTTGGATCCCAATAATGATTGCTACATGCAATGGTGTCATCCGTAGCAATATCGAAAGCAAACTCATAATAAATGCTAATAAAATTATTGGTTTGAGATAATTACGATAATAGTACCCTAGAAAGACGATGGGAATCGATAAAAGGGCAATCCATTCAAATGAGGATACTATAAACGGTACGATATAGTTCATATTGATTTTTCTCCTATCTACTACTATGAACAGTTATTGCTTATTTGTTAAAGGGGGAATTCTGACTTTCTGGAATTTTGATCATCACATGTGCACCTTTAGGAGGTTTGTTTTGAATCTCTAGTGTTCCTCTTAACGTCTCAATAATCGTTTTACATATAGATAGTCCAATCCCTGTCCCTTCGTCTTTAGTCGTATAGAACGGATAAAAAACTTGCTCAAGTTGATCACTAGGAATACCAGGTCCAGTATCAATCATTGATATCGTAACCCATTTATTCTCTCTTGTAACTTTGATATCAATAGCCCCATGCTCTTCAATCGCTTCGATTGAGTTTTTAATTAAATTGATGACTACTCTTTCAAAACGGTTTGCATTCCCAAAAATATACGTTTCATCGGATAAATCCGCTTTTATTTCAATGTTTTTTTCAGCAGCGTGGACTTGATAGATGGTTACAATCTTTTCAATACTATGATTCACATCAATAAGCGAGAGATTGTCTTGATGTATGTGCGAATTCGACAAACTAAGAAGCTCTTGAATTAACGATTCCATCCGTGTTGCTTCTTCCTTAATAATAGAAATATAATGAGAAGTATCCGGGTTCTCTTTGATATTCGGTTTGTTTTCTAGCACTTGTGTGAAACCCATAATTGATGTTAAAGGATTTCGAATTTCATGGGCAAAAAAAGCTGCCATTCGTCCAATTACAGCATCATAGTGATCACTCGATGTCTCTGTTTTCTCCAATTGTTGTTCGATTTTTTCTTTTTGTTGTTTTTCTTCTTTTTTAAACCACTTTTTTTTAAATATATTACCCATCATTCAATCTCCTAAATCTATTTGTCGAATAAAAGTTAATCAATCTATGAAAGTTTGTTAATCTACGTACTTTATTGCAATAAATCCCTTGTGGAAGAATAAGCCATATATTATATAAGATTTCGACATTTATGATGAGAAACCTCTCAAAATTTAAAAAATGTCAACTTTTTTCGAAAAGTGCCTGAGGCTTAGCTGTGAACTTTCTATCCCCATCAGGTAGTAGGAGATTTTTATTTGTTTATTAGGAGTTGTGAGCGATTGTGTTTTCTACTAATCGAAATGTCACTATGACGCTTGTAAAAATGTCATAAATGCTCTTGCCCATAACCACTCCGCTTTAGGAATTGACATCTTTCTATTCTCCTCCACCCTCTACTATAAGATTCATGATAATTGATACTCCTGCTTATTGACCATTTCATATTCCTCCAATTCCTTCTATTCTTTAAAAGTCGACCAGTCTAATGTGAAGGTTCTTAAGGTGACTTTTCAACAAAACGTGACATCTCCCTTATTTTTCACAAAGAGACAAGACTTAAGTGAACGCATTCATTATGCCCGCGGAATACATGTGAAAGCAGCTTCTACAGCCCCCCTAGGGACCTATGAGCATTTTGTTTGAAAAGAGGGGAGATTCCGTCCGTGGTAGGCTACCTTGTCATTCCCAGCAACGCTTTTATTGAGGGATGCATTGACCTTTCCCCCATCTCCTTATACCCCTTTTTCATATAAAATCACAATCTATGAAACTTCCAATTTTTCACTACTAGGCAAGCTCTATTAAATAATTATAATTAATCTTAGCGCTTCTTTTTAGCGTGATCACTTGTTTGTCCAAAAGACAACATCATATCTTATACATCTTGAAAGGGGTTATTATATTGTCAATTAAAAGAATAACAACTGCTGTTATCATAGCTTCTTTTCTTAGTTTAGGAGTTTTTCAGCCTTCTTTCATTCCACTTGGACAAACAACAAATGTAGAGGCTTCAAGCCTGTTTCGTCCTCTTCCGTTCGAAGATGCAGACTTAGGGAGAAACTCACATGCCTATTTAGGTAAAACTCAAGCCCCGACGGAAGACGAAAAAGAAGCCTTCGTGAACCAAATGACGGAATACGGAATTCAGGCAAGCAAACAATACGGCATGCCAGCAAGTGCGATTATCGGTATGGCGATTATTGAAAGTGGTTATGGAACAACAAGAACAGCCCACTTTGCAAACAACCTTTTCGGCATTAAAGTATGGGGATTTAACCCACCTAATGCATGGCAGTTAAAAGGGCAGCCTGATGAAGATTTTGATAGATCAATACCTGTAATTGCTAACTATGGTCCTGATCGAATCGTTTTTGATGAAACACAAAGACGAGATAATTGGTACCGTCATTTCGATTCTTATGAGCATTCTGTACAATTTTTAACGGGTAATCTGTTAGTCAACCAACGCTATCATTTTGCGATAGAAAACTATCAAGATCGAATAGCAAACGGTTGGAATGTTGAGGATGCTTCAAGAGAGTATCTATATGACATTGCAAACGCTGGCTACAATCACTTAGGCGGGGATTATTATCAAGAAGTAGTCGGTAAACTCATGGATCAGTGGGATTTATACCGTCACGATGTCATCGAGGATGTACAAAAAGAAGAGGATACGCCAACCTCAGGTGTGTATCACACGGTAGTTTCAGGTGATACGTTGTGGAGACTATCCCTTCAATATGGAACAACAGTCGATGCTATTCAGTCAGCGAACAACTTAACATCTGACATGTTATTTCTTGGACAAGTTTTATTCATCCCTGTCAATCAACCTGTTTCAGAACCAATCGATACGGAACCCCCAGCACCAACAGAACCTGAACCAATAAAAGAAGAACCCGTTGTTGAACCTACAACTGTCGTTGAAGAAGAACCAGTAGAAGAACCTGTGGTCGAAAAGACGAGAGGAAACGGTAACAATAATGGCGGAGGTAATAATGGTGGCGGCCCTAAGAAAAGATAGTTGAGGTTATCAGTTGCCTGTTTCTTGCTATAGATTAGAAATAAAGAAGATAGCCTTTTGGCTATCTTCTTTGCATTTTATGGTTCTAAATCAAATGTTGGGGTAGGCTATGTGCCTACTCCCTACCCTATATGACTTTGAATTCCTTTCCATTGATGATGGAGTAAAACCCTCATCCTAAAACGATCATATCTGCGAAACCCAAATGCATTACGCTTAATTACCTTTGTTTGATTGTTCAACCCTTCCACAAAACCATTTGAATAACCGAACGCAAAGCTATTGAAGATTTCTGACTGCCAATTTTTAAATGTTTCGATGGCAGAACGAAACGCATCAATACCAGAAGCCTCAACCTTCTCATAATACTTATAAAGACCTTCTTTGACGGAAATCATATCTGTAGACCCTTTTTGCTTGGCCATTTCAAACCATTCACAATAAGCTTCTTTAAGCTCGTAAGCTTGTTTCAGCTCCTTAGACATGGAAAGGTACCTCTCTAAATACCACTGTTGCTTCTTCGATAAATCTCTCTTTCTCTTATTAAAGACATGTTTCATTTGCTTACATTTCTTTTCTATCATAATCGTGAAATTCTTTTTGAGCTTGTCTACGAACCTTTTCTAATGCCCAATAAATATAACGACAAAAATGGAACCGGTCCGCGATGATGATCGGCTTTCCAAGAGCTTTTTTCACAGCTGATTTAAAGCTATGACTCATATCCATAACGACTATTTCCACTTGATGACCTTTCTCCTGTAAGTATTTTTTAACGGTTTCTACTTTACGATTCGGGAGAATATCTAGCGGTCGACGGTTAACAGGATCAGCGATAATCACCTGGTATTTCCCTTCATTTGTATCACCTTTATATTCATCAATCGCAATGACAGGCGGAAGAGC
>NZ_JAHPIV010000022.1 GCF_019039105.1 Desertibacillus haloalkaliphilus
CTCCACAGGCAGGATTCGAACCTGCGACCGATCGGTTAACAGCCGATAGCTCTACCACTGAGCTACTGTGGAATAATGTTTCGCTTCAGACTTTAATAATTATAAGCGTTAATGACCACCAAGTCAACACTTGATTGAAAAATCCGTTTGATTCGCTAATCAAACCCGCATATCTCATCAGCGACTTTTATAATATATCATCGATTTTTGTGGAAGTCAACAAGCTATTTAATTTTCTTCAACTTGCCGCGGCATTTCCCACAAACATAACGGTTCGTATCCATTCTTCGCTTTCTTCGATATACAGTTTCACAATCACTACACTGGTACTGGTGTTCAACTTTCACGGTTCGCTTCATGTCCGGAAGAATCTCACAATACCTTGAACCATCCACTGCTGCTAGGAGTTCTTTAAAGTCACGGTCACGGTGACGGTACCCTTTGTTTTGTAAGTGTAGATGATAATGACATAATTCGTGTTTAATAATTCCGATTAATGCATCATAACCGAACACCTCAAGTTGCTTAGGATTTAACTCAATATCATGACTACGCAACAAGTAACGTCCACCTGTTGTTCGCAACCGATTGTTAAACCTTGCTTCATGCTTAAAAGGTAACCCAAAACTTTCTTCGGAAATATGTTCAACTAACCTTTGTAACTCTTCTCTATCCATTTGATATCCGCCTACCCCATAAAAAAATCTAAAAACTTATCAACTTAGACAAACTCACACACATATAGTATTAATAATATCACAATGGTGCTTAAGGAGGCTAAATATGCCACATTGGCTTAAGAAGCAATTAAAAAACGCCTACCTTCAAAAAGATCGATATCAAATCCGCCTATTAAATCAATGTTGGTTTTACTACAAAAGGAGGCAACACCCTGAAAGTAAAAAGACCTGCTAACATGGAAGTTAGCAGGTCTTTACCACTTATTGTATTTGCTTTTCCGGTGTAAGCATCGTTAGGGCAACCCGCCCTTTCTTCTCATCAACACTCTCCACCCAGACAGTAACAACGTCACCAACTGAAACGATTTCCATCGGATGTTTTACATAGCGGTTGGTTAGCTTTGATATATGGACAAGACCGTCCTGTTTTACACCAATATCAACAAAGGCACCAAAATCAACAACGTTCCGAACCGTTCCTTGTAGTTCCATGCCTTTTTCTAAATCCTCAAGCTTTAAAACATCCTTTTTCAATAGAGGTTTTGATAAATCATCACGCGGGTCACGACCAGGGCGAATGAGCGCATCAATAATATCACGTAAGGTCGGTTCACCGATTTCCAGTTCAATTGCCCGTTGACTGACATCTAATCCTTGAAGCTTTTCCTTAACGGAGTCAGTTCCGATATCATCTAATGTTGCCTCAACAGATTGTAACAACTTCATCGTTTCCTGATAGCTCTCCGGATGAATCCCTGTTCGATCTAACGGATTGTCACCGTCAGGCACACGCATAAAACCTATACTCTGCTCATACGTTTTCGCACCTAACCTCGGAACCTTCTTCAATTGTTTGCGATCGGAAAATTTCCCTTCTTCTTCACGCTTTTTAACAATATTATTCGCTACTGCCTTGGACAGACCAGCAACATACTGTAATAACGAACTAGAAGCTGTATTAACATTCACTCCTACTTGGTTAACTGCCGTTTCAACTACAAATGTAAGGGACTCATTTAACCGCTTTTGCGAGACATCATGTTGATACTGCCCAACTCCAACCGATTTTGGGTCAATTTTCACTAGCTCAGCTAAAGGGTCTTGGAGGCGTCGAGCAATTGAAATCGCACTCCGTTCTTCTACTTGTAAATCTGGGAACTCCTCCCTAGCTAAGTCTGATGCCGAGTAGACACTCGCTCCAGCTTCATTAACAATTAAGTAGAAGACATCTTTCTCTACTCCTTTTAAGGTATCAGCAATAAATTGCTCCGTCTCCCTTGATGCGGTTCCATTCCCAATCGCAACGACATCCACATTAAATTTGTTAATCAGAGAGTGAACGACCTGTTTTGATTTTTCGGTTTCATTTCGTGGCGGGGTTGGATAAATAACCTCAATCGCCAGCACTTTCCCCGTATCATCAACGACAGTTAATTTACAGCCTGTACGATAAGCAGGGTCCACACCTAAAACGACCTTATCTTTAATCGGTGGCTGTAAAAGAAGGTTCCTCAAATTCTCCGAGAATATGTGGATGGCTTGTTCTTCTGCCTTATCTGTCAGTTCGTTACGAATTTCACGTTCAATCGATGGTTCAATTAACCGTTTATAACCGTCTTGAATTGCTCTTTCTATGTATGAAACGGCGATTGAACCATGCTTTTTTATATATGTTCGTTCAAGTAGCTTCTGAATTTTATCGACAGGGAACGAGATCGAGACTTTGATGATATCTTCTTTTTCACCTCGATTCATCGCTAACACCCGATGGGGCACAACCTTTTGAACGGGTTCCTCGTATTCATAATACATCTCATAAACGGCCTTTTCATCAGCCTCTGCTTTCTTTTCCTTTGAAACAACTTTCCCTTCTTTAAACGCCAATGTTCGAATCTGCTTACGGATATCGGCATCATCTGATACCCACTCTGCAATAATATCTTCAGCCCCTTGGATCGCATCTTCTGCAGTTTGAACCTCTTTCTCCTCTGATATATAATCGCTCGCCACCTTGGTGACGTCACCTTCCCGAGGTAACGAAAACAACCACGCAGCTAACGGCTCTAACCCTTTCTCTTTAGCGACGGTCGCCTTTGTTCTTCGCTTTTGCTTATACGGACGATAGAGATCTTCTACCTCTTGCAATTTTTTAGAGGTTTGAATTTGGGCTTGTAATTCATCTGTCAGTTTTCCCTGATCACTAATCAGACGAATAACCTCTGCTTTTCTATCCGCTAGATTTTTAACATATTGCCACTTTTCAGTGATGTCACGAATTTCCACTTCATCAATTCCACCTGTTAATTCCTTCCGATACCTTGCGATAAATGGAACTGTATTTCCTTCATCAATTAACTGAATGACATTTTTTATCACTTTATCTGAAATTTTCACTTCCGTAGCTATTTGCTTTATCATAGCTTCTGTATTAATAACTTCGCTCATTTGCAGGCCTCCTTGAACGTATATCTTTACCACCTTTTTCCGTTTCTACACAGTAAAATAATTCTGTACCTCTACAACAGTCCCTGCTATAGAATTTGGTATTAGTATAGTAGGAATTTGGTTTTTCACTATATATAACCTAAAAAAGAGCCTATCTCTCACATGCTAGGCTCTTTCTATCATAGCTTACCAACGATAAAAGTTAAATCATCTTTTATCGGTTGACATTTACTTATCGTTTCTGTTAATACCAATTGTGGAGAAGTCTCGACGGCTTCTATAAGCTCACGATCTAGTTTCCCACTTACACCATCTGAGCATACCATAAACAGTGTCCCATTATCATATGTATACTCTTGTGTTACGAGTGGATACTTCCTTCCTGAAAGGTAACCTTGTGTCGGAATCGGACGTATGACATTACCATTTGCCATTTGTAGTGAAAATTTGGTATTCCCGACATTCGTATAAAAAATTTTCTGAACCTTAAAGTCTATTTTAACAATCGTTATGACGACACCACGCTTGTTTACCAAGGCCGTATTACAAAGATCGATTATCCTCTGACCACTAAGATGATGATTGTGTTCAATAACAGACGTTGCCGCAGTTGCTGCGCGCCTCGCCTCACGACCACTCCCTAGTCCATCAACAACAGCACATAAAAAGTATTCAGAGGTTCGAACCATATAATAGTCATCCCCGCAACAGTCATTACCTAGCTTAGCTCGTTGATACACAACTGCCTCTATCATGCCATCACTATATTGATCAATCATTGAATACACTCCGATGGCTCTAATCGAATCGACTCACGAAGCTTCTGCAACGCCCTTCGTTGCAACCTAGAAACATGCATCTGTGATATCCCAAGTCGTTCACCTGTTTCCTTTTGACTTAGGTTCTTAAAGTAGGTGCATCGCAATATTTCCTCTTCACGCTCAGTCAATACTGAAAAAGCTTTTTCAAGCACCATCTGTTGATCCGCCTTTTCATAACCAGTCTCATTACAGCCAACCAAATCTAATAAGGTGACCTCGCCACCTTCTTGATCAGCCTCAAGTGAACGATCCACAGACAACGCTTGATAGCTTTTCCCCATCTCCATCGTTTCCAATACTTCCTCTTCAGACACTCCTAGAAACGCGGCAATTTCTTTTACATTTGGGGAACGCTGGTATTCGTTCGTTAATTGCTCAACAGCCCTTTTTATTTGTGGTCCAAGCTCTTTTATTCTTCTTGGTACATGGACACTCCACGTTTTATCACGTATGTACCGTTTTATCTCGCCAATAATTGTTGGGATAGCAAATGATTCAAAGCTCCTCCCTATTTCATCATCGTAGCGACGAAGTGCGGCTAACAGCCCAATCATCCCCACTTGGATGAGATCATCATCAACTTCCGGTCCATTCCTTGAAAATTTCTTCGCTAGTGATTGTACTAGCGGCTCGAATTCTTTCACTAGTTTTGTTTGAACCTCTTCTGTCCGTTCATGTTGAAATTGCTGAATCCATTGATAAATTTCATTTTTCCTAGTTCGATGTTGATGACGTTGAGATTCCGTCGACATCCTGTTCCACCCCATCTCTATGTAGGAACTTTGTCATTACGATAACAACCCCAGATTCTTCACTAATTTCAACTTTATCCATTAGCGTATTAATTAAAAAAAGACCTAGCCCCCCTTCTTTTAATTCACCAATTGGCTTATCAACATCAATCGGCCCTAACGTAGCTCTTAGTTCATCTAAATCATAGCTTTCACCCTTGTCTGCAACAATAATCTCTAAACGATCATCGCAAACATGAAAGGAAACAGCTATATTTCCACTATCCTCATAAGCATGATCAACTACGTTCGTACATGCTTCTGCAACAGCAATTTTAATGTCTTCTATATCATCATAGGAATAGCCAATTCGGTTTGCAATTCCAGAAACAGTCAAACGGACAATCCCTACATACTCAGGCTTTGCAGGAACTTTTAAATCAACGAAATCACCGATCTGTGTCATTATGCTCGCTCCCTTTCTTCGTCGATATCTATTACTTCATCTAACCCTGTTATCGTAAATAAGCGTTTCACACGACTCCTTACACCTACTAGCTTTAATTTACTTTGATGTTGATGTGATGATTTAAGCGCACCGATAAAAATCCCAAGTCCAGTACTATCAATATAAGTAAGCTCAGATAAGTCAACAACCACTACTTGACCCTCTTCTTCTGTTAGTGGCAATAACTGTTTCCTTAATTCAGGTGCTGTATATGCGTCCACTTCTCCGGCTAAGTATAAATAACAAATATCGTCTTCTCGCTTATGTTTGTAATGTAAATTCATAACTTCTTCCCCTCCCGTTCAACAGTTGGTCTATATGCTTTACCACGTATCGATTCCGATTAAACCTTTCTCCGTAAAATCATTAGCGTAAAATCATCCGTTAATTTAAAGCCTTGCATTTCGTTTAGCTCTTTATAAACGTGCTCAACCACATCTTGCGCAGGTTGATCCATATATTTTCGGATAAGACCTGTGATTTCTTCCCTTTCGATAAAACGATCCCCATCCCTACATTCCGTGACACCATCCGAAAGTAATACGATAAAATCTCCAGCCTCTACTTGCTTTGTATATTCACGAAATGTTGTCTTTCTTGAAACTCCGAGCACAAGCCCTTTTGCATATAACTCTTCAAAACTATCATTGTTTGCGTGATAATAGAAACCTGGTTCATGGCCTGCTCCAGAATAAGAAAACTGATGGACACGTGGATCATAGGAGCCATACATCATCGTAATAAACATGCTATCATCGACATTTTGCTCTACGACCCGGTTTAAGTTTTCAAGTAAGGCGCCTGGTTGCATCCGTTGCTCAGGCAAACTATCCATAGCATATTTAATCATTGACATACAAAGGGCAGCTGGGACACCTTTACCGATAATATCAGCAATCGCAATTCCAATACAGTTATTTTCATCTTGAATGTAATGATAATAGTCGCCACTCATTTTATGAGCAGGTACACTTATCACACCGATATCTAAAGATTCATCGTTCGGTAACCTACTTGGCAACAACGTCTGTTGCATACTTGCCGCCACATCGATCTCAGCCTCTAGCTCTTGTTGGCGATCACGAAGACTTTGGTGCTCGCGATAGGCCAAGCCATAGCCAATCATTACTTCCAACAAGAACTCAAAAGAGTCACTAACCTCGTCTGGTATATCAGGGAGCAACTCTTCGATCACCGTGCGGTGCAAACTAACCATTTCCTCTGGTGATATTTGATTCTCCAGCATCCGTTTGCTAAATTGTTGCGCTTGATATAGATCTTGTTCTCGCTTATGTAGTAAGTATTTCCGAATTAAATTTTTATAATTACGATGCAATTGTACGTACGTATCTCTCATCATCTTCCCCCTTTTAACGGAGCCACTTAACCACGGTAATCGTTGTCCCTTCATTTTCTTTTGAATCAATTGAGAATTCGTCCATGAGACGCTTCACACCAGGTAGCCCTGCTCCTAACCCACCGGAAGTTGTAAAACCATCCTCCATCACTTGACGAACATCAGTAATCCCTGGTCCTTGATCAGCAGCGACAACCTTGATGCCTCGCTTGAGTTTATGCTTATCAAATAATTCTACAACCTCCATACAAACCTTCCCTTGATTTGCATACAAATAGATGTTTCTAGCTAATTCCGAGATTGCTGTCGTAATTCTCGCTTGGTCTACATTTCCAAAACCAATGTCCTTAGCTAAGCTACGCCCCTCTTGCCTTGCCGCAACAATCCCCCACTCACTATTAACCTCGACGCAGGACTGAACACTCATTGTCATCGCTCCAATTCCTGTTGTAATTTCTCAAGACCTTGTTCGAGGTCAAGTGCTGTGGGAACACCTTTAAGCTTAACGCCCATATCAACCAAGGTAATCGCAACTGCTGGTTGAATACCTGTCAGTACAACTTTGGCACCTAATAGATTAGACATGGCAATTACATCCCCTAGCACCTTTGCAATAAAGGAATCAATGACCTCTACTGATGTCAGATCAATCACTACTCCTGATGAACCTTCTTGATGTATTTTATTTAAAAGGTCTTCTTGAAAGCGGAGAGCCGTTTGATCATCTAGTTCCACTTGAATACTAATGAGCAAATAGTCATACAGCTTTAAAATTGGAATTCTCACGATATCCCCTACTTTCTATATATCTACCATTTTTTTATTTGTCATTTCTAATGCCGTTTCGATTCCCTTTTGCAGCGAGCTCTTCGTTGGGAATTTCCCTAATTCAATTCCAAGGTTGACAATAGTTTGTGCAATCTCTGGACGAATCCCAACTAGAATGCACTCAGTCCCAACAAGACGAACAGCCTCAGACGCCTGAATAATGTGGTTAGCGACCATTGTATCAACAACAGGTACCCCCGTAATATCAATCAGTACAACTTGTGAACGATGTTCAATGACACCCTCTAATAAGTTTTCCATAATTAGTCTTGCCCTCTCCGTATCAATTGTACCGATTAAAGGCATGACACTAATATTTTCAAACACAGGGATTAATGGTGCTGACAATTCCCGCAAAGCCATCTTTTGTAGATTAATTGTGCTTTCCCATGATCCATTATAGTCATTAACAAATTGGTTAATGATGGAGTCTATCCACTCCTCAACATCACAAGATAATCGATACACCTTCTTGGCATCATCCTCCTCAGCAGCTAACGCTTCAAAAACCATGCGCCGAAACGTTTGCAGTCCTTGTGTAAAATACCCAAGTGGCCATCCAAGCTTGATCAATCGACTCGTAAATTCACTTAGCCGTTCCCCTGTCTGTTCAACGTCCGCATCAAGGGTATGTAAAATCGTTTGAATAAATTCTCGATTTGTATGCTGATAGACGGCATCTGACATATTTTCAAGATTTTTATCTCGTACAGCTGTTAACTCTTCCAACCAACGTTCAACGAGTTCGTCCTTTCTCGAATGGATGAACTCCACAATAAAAGGTTGCATGAGCTCTCCCCCTTTTCACTATTTATGTAGTCATATTATTTCATTTATTGCACACGCTTGCAAAGAAGACGTTTATGAATGCTCACGTTCGGAACATTTTACTAGACAACTGCATGACTTTATTCCTAAAATGAGAGAACAGACCGAGATCGTGTTGGTCGCGCCCCGGTCTGTTCAACGCAAAAAAAGTTGCTTCTACTCTAAGAGACGCAACTTTTTTCAACGTATCAAATATATTCACTGCTGAAAACTTCAATAAAAAATTATTAAAAATCAATTAGTCCTAAGCTAATTTGCAGAGCGTCATTCACCCGACTCATCATATCATCATCCAAATGAGTAATCTTATCCGTTAAACGTTGTTTATCAATTGTACGGATTTGCTCCAATAAAATGACTGAGTCGCGGTCAAATCCATACCGTTTCGCATTAATCTCAACATGAGTCGGCAGCTTCGCCTTCTGGATCTGCGCTGTAATGGCTGCGACGATGACGGTCGGACTAAACCGATTCCCTATATCGTTTTGGATGATAAGAACTGGTCTTACTCCACCTTGCTCTGAACCAACAACAGGTGATAAGTCCGCAAAGTAAACATCGCCACGTTTTACAATCAAAACCTACACCCCACTAACTAAGCGATCTAGGGTATGCTCTGCTTCCTCCTCAGCAAGAAAAGCTTCTGAAGCAATGTTTAAATTAATCTTCGCCATCTCCATATAACCCTGTTGCATCGTCTCACGAATTTGACGTTTTTTCCGTTCTCGAAGATACATCTTAGTAGCTTGATAAATGAATTCGTTTCGATTTACATTTTCTTGCTCAATGATCCCATCCACCTCATTCAACAAATGTTGTGGTAAACTTATCATAATTCGTTTTGTGCTCTGTTCAGACACAGGCAAACACCCCCACGTACACCTTAACGACCTTATTTTACGTTCCACAATTAATAATAGCATTCTCAATCATGATTTGCAAAGCTGTTCTGATGTTTCTCCTTATCTGATATTCGTCAAATTTCTTAGTTTCCCTTCTCAAGAAAACAATTTGCAATTGAATCGCTGCGATATTAGAGCCGGATTCCATTTCTGATGGCAATGATTTTTTGTTCTTCAATAAATATCCTTGGCACACGACTTCCAATCATACATGGAATTTCATAGTTAATTGTTTCCAATCTCTTTGCGACTTGGTCCACTGTAATTCGTTCATCTTGTTGAGAACCAATTAATGTTGCAACAGTTCCTACCTCGACCTCATATGGTAAACGTACCATACACTGGTCCATACATACTCTGCCAACAATCGGGGCACGCTTTCCATCAACCAGTACATAGCCTCCTTGACTTGAATGGTAACGAAACCACCCATCCGCATAGCCAATTGGTATCGTAGCGATCCATTGCTTTTCAGCAGCAACATAAGTGGCACCGTAGCTAATCGCATCCCCAGGGTGAATTTCCTTCACCTGAATAATACGACTGTGTAATGAAAAAGCCTCTTTCAAGTTAACTGGTATCTCTTCTTTGATTTCCTCTGAAGGAGACAGACCGTACATGGCAATTCCTAACCGCACCATATTAAAGACTTTGTCAGGGAACCGCAAGCCTGTGGCACTATTACCACAATGAATAAACTTAACAGAGACACCCCAATCTTCTAGCCATGCTAACACATCTAAGAAACGGCTATACTGCTTATTGAAGTAATCAAGGTCCGTATCATCGGCAGTAGCAAAATGAGTAAACACTCCTTCGAGCTCGAACATTTCGCATGATTGGATTAACGTTATAACAGCTTTTCCATTTTCTTTATTTGTTATTCCAATTCTACCCATACCTGTGTCAAACTTTACATGCAAGCGTAACGACTGGTCCGCTGTGTAATGCTGCTTAGCTTCTAGCAACCATTCTTCTTGATAAACCGTTACTGCTATTTGATGAGCCGCTGCGAGATTTACATCGTGCGGACGTACACGACCAAATACTAAAATTGGCGATACAATACCAGCTTGTCGAAGTTGAAGTGCTTCATCAAGGAATGATACAGCTAAATATCTTGCACCCGCTCGAATCGCCCTCTTGGCTACTTCTACCGCCCCATGACCGTAAGCATTCGCTTTCACCACAGCCATAATATTCATTTCCTGTTTGAATATACCTTTTATTTGTTTGATATTCTCTTCGATGTGATCTAGGTTTACCTCAACCCATGTATCACGAAAAAACTGTTGCTGAACTTCCACCGCGCTCCCTCCTCGGAATTCGACCCCAAGGTTTTTCTACATAACCCTTAGCTTTATATTTGATTATTACGCTCACATTTGCTGTTGTCAATCGACCTTAGTCATTGTCTATTTTATAACGTATGAAGTCGATATTAGTCTTATTTTCGCATTTTTTTAGGAAACGTTCTCTATATGCACTCTAGGAGGGCGTTCATTGGTACGATTCACTTAAATTCCTTGTGGAAATTTACAAAAGCAAAGGGCTCAGTTCCCTTGTAGATCACCTGAGCCCTTTTGCTTATGCTGAAATTATTTAACCTGTGTTCCGTAAACCGAACGAGCCACCGCCATCATTTCTTCCTCATCTAGATCTTCAGAAGCTAGGAAGAAATCTACACCATCATACGTCCAACGAATAGAATCGTTTGACATCACACCAACGGTAAATCCTAGGTCAACAGGGTCCCCCTCAATGACATCCATTGGTGTAGTCGCAGGAACAACACGTGCTTTTTCTTGAATGAGTGTATACGATTTGTCACCTGTGTAGGACAAAATGTATCTTGAGCCATCTTCAGTTTCTACTTGTTCTGATTCTGTTAAGCTAGAACCTTGAGGCTCATACATAGGAAAGTAAACCGTCATCGGCTCCTCTGAATCAGGTTCCGCCATTGTCGGCACTTCCATTTGCGCACCTGTCATGTTGCGGTCCATTCCAAAATCACCTTCATCGAAACTGCTGTTCATTTCAAAGCTAGTGAAATCAACTTGAACTAATACTTCAAAGTCAGCATCCATAATTTTAACAGAAGCTGGTGAGAGATCATTTTTATTTAGTGTAATTTCTTGACTGTTTAAATTTTTATTTTGATAGTTCGTGTTCGTTTGGAAAACATAGTGTTCTTCACTTGCATTAAACGTACGCTCTGCATCCACTAAAACATCTTCAATTAAAGATTCGTACAAGTAAACTTGGCTGTTATTGTTCGGCCAGTCACTTTGGAATCGGAAGCTTTTATTTAGGGCTGGTGTAAGCACAAATACCCCATCATCGTTTCGTAAAATAATCTGACTTTGATCCTTCTCTTCATTTTTTAGAGCTACTCTATAATAGTTCTCTTTTTGGTGCCAAATCTCAACATCATATTGCTGTGGCTCATTACCTGTCTGCAGCACCATCGTTGCATTGGCTTTGTATCCAGTCATTCCATCTAACTTTTTCTCAAGATCTTCAATGATATCCTCTTGCGTTTTCTCACCACACGCAGCTAGAACTAGCATGATAACTACACCCACGATCAACATCTTAAACGTTTTTCTCATCGTTTCACCCCTTTGTCTCGATTCAACGACAAAGGAGGGTGTCCATTACGACCTGTGGTTTATGATAGAAATGCACGCAATACCCTCGGTAATGTGTCAATCACGTCTGTCGCCAAGACATCCAGCACCGATGAGTCTTGCTCAACTAAAACGTCAGCTACTTTACCATGAAGAAACACAGCATTATTAATAGCAGTTTGAATGGATTGATGCTGGGCAATAAAGGCTAATATCATCCCTGTGAGGACATCACCTGAACCACCCTTTGCTAACGCAGGATTTCCCGTTGTATTAACAAATTGCTGCCCCTTTGGTGTCGTCACAATTGTGTATGGCCCTTTTAACACTAAATAAATACCGTATTCTTTTGCAAACTGCTCTGATAACGAGAAACGATTTCTCTCCACTTCTTGAACTGAACAACCAAGCAGGCGAGCCATCTCACCCGCATGTGGGGTTAAGATCGTCTCGGCCTTTCTTTCTTTTAACTGTGGTAAAAGTTGTTGCAAATGAAACAAGCCATCTGCATCTATAATTAAAGGATCTGTATAGTTTTTTAATAATCCTGAAACAATAGTCTCTAGGTGAGTACAACGGCCTATTCCCGGTCCAATAGCGATTGCATCAAATTGATCAACTCGAAGATCATTTGCTGTTTCCAAACCATCGAGCCCTCCATCTCTTGACGCAAGAGGTTTAAATGTGGCTTCCACCACTTGCGATGCAACAATGTCATGAATGATATCAGGAACCGCTAACGTAACGAGTCCGGCACCACTACGGTGACAAGCCCTTCCAGCTAAAATAGCCGCACCTGTCATTCCTTGAGACCCAGCAATAATACTAACCTTTCCATGGTTTCCTTTATGAGAAGAAGCCTGCCGTTTCGGTAATGTTTGTCGTACGTCAGTCTCGCCCCAAATCGACCGGTTTGGAGCAACCTTCTCGATTGCTTTGTTTGGAATGCCAATGTCAACAACCTCTAACTCACCATAGTCATTTGCCTCAGGGTACATATAAGCACTAAGCTTGGGACATTGTAACGTAATCGTCCGTGTCGCATGAACGCAAGGGGTCGACTGACCACCTTCATTTGCTGCTAATCCACTAGGCAAATCAACAGAAATGACTTCAGCTTGACTATTATTCATCGTTTCTACAATTTCATTATACGGATGGCGAAGCGGTCCTTTTCCCCCGGTTCCTAGAAGTGTATCAATGATGACTGTATAATGAGGGAAAGTCGCTGCGAATGTACCTTTTTGGTCGCTATAAGGGTACAGAGAAAACCCTGATCGCTTGTAAACGTCCATATGATATCGAGCTGCACCTTTCACTCGATCCTCCTCAGGAACTAACCACGTATCAACAACGTAGCCCTTTTCCTGCAAGGCTCTTGCGATTACAAATCCATCTCCTCCGTTGTTTCCAACTCCAATAACCACAGCAATTCGATCGGTTTTTTCAATCCAAGTCAGCAGTTTACGAACAACGGCCTGGCCAGCATTCTCCATTAACAACTCTTCTGCTAAACCAATTTCTTCAATGGTAAAACGGTCAATTTGGTGCATTTCTTCACCAGTTACCACACGCATAATAGGTCCCTCCTAACCGCACTAACACTATATGAGACAAACTCACACAATATGCAGACTAGCTTGACAAGCGCTCAATGACTACTTGTGCAATGGCATACTCCTTACTGTGAGATATTGATAGATGAATATAATCTTCGGTTGGATAAGAAACAACTGGTTTTCCAAAGTGATCATTACTAATTTCAATGTCCTGCCAACCGACTTGCTTACTAATCCCAGTCCCTACCGCCTTGACAAAAGCTTCCTTTGCCGCAAAACGCCCCGCCACAAATTCTATGCTTCTATGGTGAGGCAACCGTCGATAAGTCTCCTGTTCCCCTGGGGTTAAAATTCTCGAAACGAACCGTGGTTGTTGCTTTATTAACTTATCAATGCGTGCTAATTCTACGATATCTATACCTATCCCTGTAATCATCTGCTGTTCCTACCTCTTTAGTCATAATATTGTCCAACTCACATACATTTCAATAGTAACTTTTCAACACGTTAGCCTATTCATTATGCTAAAATGAGAGCATATCTCATTGGCTTATCGCTTATTATTAAGTATTCATATAAAAGGTGGTTTTCTATGTTTATTCGTAATGAAAGTTTCTACACATTCAGGCGAAACTACCCTGTTATAACGATTCTAGTCGCTATTCATTTAATCCTGTTTGTTTGGATGAATTTTTTACCGTTCGGTTCATTGGTTCGCAACCTTGGCATCGGCTTTAATCCTCTCATCGCCCAAGGTGAGTATTGGCGCTTAGTCACTCCGATCTTTATGCATATTACGCTAAGCCATGTGTTGTTTAACTCATTTTCACTCGTGTTGTTTGGGCCAGCGCTAGAGCGGATGCTCGGAAAGTTCCGTTTTATTCTTATTTATATCACAACGGGTGTCATTGCTAATATTGCTACGTTCTATATCGGTGGTCTAAACTACCCACCTCACCTGGGGGCTTCTGGAGCAATTTTTGGACTATTTGGCATCTATGTCTACATGGTGTTAAATCGTCAAGACTTAATTGACCAAGCAAATTCTCAAGTTGTCATGACGATTTTAATCATCGGCCTGGTCATGACGTTTGTAAATACAAACATTAATATTTTTGCACACCTGTTCGGCTTGATTGCCGGAGCAGCCCTTGCACCAATTATTCTTCGTAAGGCTAGACCGTTTTATCAATACCGACATGTCTTTGATGATAATGAAGTCAGTTTTGACCCAAATCGCTGGCGTAAACGTCGTGTCAATAAACAAGTCGTCCAAAAAATCATCTGGATTAGTTTTGCAGTGCTTGTGCTCGTCGGTCTACTTGTTCGATTTATGTAACCTAGACCGACCAATTGCAAGAATCATATAAGTAACCAGCAGAGGATAACATATGAAAAGAAGCGACCGTTGCACTTTCTGTGTGCTACGATCGCTTCTTACTTTCTCATTGAGTTAGGCCGTCAACAAACGTATTGACATTATGCTCCATCATTTTAATATACGTTTCAGCGCCACTACCTTCAACACCAACAGCATCGGTATAAACTTCCCCGGCAATGTCTACCCCAGTATTATCTGAAACAGTCTCCATGTAGCTTCTACTTACTGTCGTCTCTACAAAAATAGCTGGTAATTGTCTGTCGCGTACAACGTCAACTACGCGTGACATTTGACTAGGAGTACCTTCCTCATGTGAATTCAACTCCCAGATGCCTTCCGTTTCCATACCATATGCCTCACCAAAGTATTTAAATGCATCCTCACTAACGACTATAACACGCATATCTTCAGGAATTTGTTCTACCTGTTCAGCAATCCAACCATCAAGCTCTTCAAGTTCCTCAATGTAAGCTGCTGCATTTTCTCGGTAAACTTCTTCACCTTCAGGATCTCGTTCGACTAAGTCATTAACAATGGTTTCTACCTTTGTAATGACGTTCGTTACATTCATCCATGAATGGGGGTCATCAACATCTCCACCTTCTAACTTAATAGGCGTGATACTTTCTGTAACTTCAACAGTTGGCACATCACCGACATTTTGCACTAACCCTTCGAGCCATTCCTCTAAATTAAAACCATTGATGTAAAAAACATCTGCATCACTTACCTTTTGAAAATCACTAGGTATCGGCTCATATTCATGAGGCTCTTCTCCAATCGGTACAATGTAATCAACGGTACCACGATCACCGATGATTTCACTAACAACATCATTCAAAATCGAAAAACTTGTTACGATATATAAACCCTCATTTTCGTCAGTAACAACTTCATCCTGCGGTTGGTTTTCTTCCCCGTTCCCACAACCAACAAGGAACAAACTAAACATAACAATCGACACGACCATCAGAAAGAAACGATCACTCTTGAACATACGTCTTCCTCCTCTATACTAATTTTTAGCCAAAAAAGTCTTTAACAAATATCAATGGCACTAACATTTGATTTTGATGACAACAATAGTTTTTGTACTAGCTAATAATCTTTCCCATGTGCAACTTTTATTTTTCCATAAAAGTCTCTAAATGTCTATACTATTTTATGACTTTTTAAAAATCGGGCTTGGTCCTTTAATTAAACGTTTGATTAACGCAAATAACGCCCTAATCTTATCAACAACCTCGATCGCTCATTTCTCCCCTTAGCGAACTATCGAACTCTAATCTAAGATGGTTCAGGTACGCATACATCTCCTCTCTGACTATTCAGACTTGCTAGCTCAATCCATATCTTTTTCCACAAAAAAAAGACCAAAGCCAAGTTATGCTTTAATCTTTTTGTATCATATTTATTTAGATGCCTTATCTAGAATTTTATAAAAGTAGAAAATACAAAGACTACTAACCGCAATAATAAACAGCGATGCTAATGCCGCTTCGTGTACCATTTCATCATTTGCATAGCGATAAGCTTGTGTTGCAAGTGTTGAGAAGTTAAATGGTTGTAAAAATAGTGTCAACGGTAATTCCTTTAAGATATCAACAAACACGAGAATAAAGCCACCAAAAATCGCCCCTCTTAACATTGGAATATCGACTTTAAAGAACGTTTTGATTGTCGACATCCCTAAACCTCTTGATGCCTCTGTATAAGACGAACCGATTTTTTCAAATCCGGCTTCAATTGCATTAAAACCAACAGCCATGTAACGGATAATATAGGCAGACACTAACATCACAAGCGTCGTCCGTAGAACCATCGCCCCATTTAAGTTTAAGAACTCAGCGACTGTTGCAGACAAACCATCGATACTCATAAAAATCGTAATCACTGCAATCGCAATCGCAGCACCCGGGATCGAGTAACCAAGAGCAATCACTCGCGAGAATATCTTCGGCAAAAATCCCCGATGCAAACGTGTATAGTTTCCAATGATTAAGGCGACAACAACAATAATAGCAGAGGCAATCCCAGCTACGAAAACAGAATTATAAACTAAGGTAATGAATTCGCTACTAAAAACATTTTCGAAGGTCAAGAACGCCCAATAACTTAATTGCAAAACAGGAATGAAAAAAGCAATCAAAAAGATGAAGGAGCAGTAAGAGAATACTAGCCATTTATTTGTACCTTTCAACTGCTTAGGCTCTATCGGTCGTACATTTGCCGTTGAAGAGCTATAGCTCTTTCTGCCACGGATTAGTTTTTCAGCAACTAAAATCACAATAACTAGAAACATCAATATTCCTGCCAGCTTTAATGCAGAATCAAGATCTTGCATCCCATACCATGTTCTAAAAATGGCGGTACTAAATGTTTGGATTCCAAAGTAATTGGCTACACCATAATCATTAAGTACTTCCATGACAACAAGAACCACGCCACCGATAATCGCTGCTCTTGAAAGCGGAAGGACGACACGGAAGAATATTTGAAACGTATTGCCCCCTAGTAATCTTGCATTCTCAATAATAGAGGCAGATTGGTTCTCTAAAAACCCCTTTGTTATTACATAGACATAGGGATAAAGGAACAGCGTAAATATAAAAATAGCCCCTGGGATCGTCATAATGTTAAAGTACTTTTGATCCACCATAATGTCGAAATCTCTTAGTGTTACTTGAATAACACCTGTATAGTTCAAAATCCCATGATACGTATAGGCTCCCATATACGCAGGGATCGCTAATGGCAAAATTAATGCCCATTTAAAGAAATTACGCAAAGGGAATTTATAACTTGTAATAAGCCAGGCAAGGCTTGTCCCAATAAACATGGTAGCAAGCGCCGTAAAGACGACAATAATTAACGTGTTGTACGTATAGTTAATTAATAAATAATCCTTAATATGCTGCCAGTTTTCATTAGGCTCAGTAAATAAATTTATACCGATTAGGAAATTTGGAATGATAATAATCGAAATAAATAGTAGACTTAGCACTGCCCATAGATTCATATGTTGTTTGGTTTGCTGTATCAGTTTCACTGTTGACACATCCTTAAGACAAAAATACAACCGCAATCACAATCAACTATTAAAAATAATTAAAACTAGCATTAATTATACAGAAATTCATAACTAATTGAAACTACAATAAATAACAGAGGCCGGGACTAAAGGTAAACCAACCTTTGTCCCAGCCTCTTGCGATTACTACTTCCACCCAGCGCGGTCAAAAATTCTCATTGCCTCTTGCTGGTTTTGTCCTAATACTGATAAATCAATATCTTGCTCCTCAAACTCTCCCCATGATTGTAAAAGTTCTGCCGGCTCAACATTCGGGTTGGCTGGGTATTCAAAGTTTGCAGAAGCAAATTTACCTTGCGCATCTTCACTAGATAAGAATTCAATGAATTTAACTGCATTATCTGCATTTGGTGCATGTTGTGTAACAGCAGCACCACTAATGTTTATGTGAGTACCATTTGTCTCTTGGTTCGGGAAGAAAATGCCCACGGACTCAGCAACTTCAACTTCATTAGCATCTTCAGAGTTTAGCATACGACCGATATAGTACGTATTCATAATTGCTACATCTGCTTCACCAGCTGCAACACCCTTAGCCTGATCACGGTCACCGCCTTGAGGGTCTCTAGCCATGTTATTAACAATACCTGCTGCCCATTCTTCTGCTGCTTCTTCACCATTAAGCTCAATGAAAGATGCTAGTAACGACTTGTTGTACATATTTTCAGATGAACGGATTAAAACTCTATCTTCCCACTCTGGCTCGGTTAGTGCTTCATACGTTGAAAGCTCAGATGGATCAACACGATCCTTATCATATACAATTACACGTGCACGCTTTGTGATACCAAACCATTCATTATCAACATCACGTAACTTCTCTGGAATGTTTTCAAATAGAACATCACTTTCTACTGATTGTAATAGGCCATTTTCCTTTGCAACATGCAAGTTCCCAGCATCTGCAGTGATAAAGACGTCAGCTTCAGTTTCTTCACCTTCGATATTCATTCGTTCAATTAATTCATCGCCTTTACCTTCAATAACGTTTACCTTAATACCTGTTTGCTCTTCAAAGACATCGTATAGTTCTCTGTCCGTATCATAGTGACGACTTGTATAAAGGTTAACAACACCTTCATCTTCATCTTGGCTTGCTTGCTCTTCTGCAGTTGTGTCATCTGGAGAGTCTTGTTGACCTGCACCGGCATCCGTCTCTTCACTTGAGCCGCACCCTGCAGCAATAACTGTTAGTAAGACTAGCATTGCAAAAAATAGTAGTTTAAAGCTTCTTTTCATCTTAATATTCCCTCCTACGTTTTAAACGTCTAAATGAAATTAATTATCATTTCTAAATAGAATTATATTGGTATTGATAATCATTGTCAATAGTATTTGAAAACGGTTTTCAATTAAATTTAAAGAATCAGACTTTCATTTTTAAACATGAAATAAGGCATACGTTCGAAAGCGCTAATCAAACCTATGCCACATGATCTATCAATCTTGTTAACTTTTATAATACTAATCAACAAGGGCAACTAATTCAGGTTTAATATCAAATGACACAACAGAACCAACTTCAACTTCTTGTTCCACAGGCGCATAGATCACCATTGGTTCTGCTACACCTGTTTCAGATGGTAAACGTAATTCAACTTCTTGGTATTCACCACTGTATGTGACTCTTTCAACTTTCCCTGTGTAGCGGCCCTGCTCTACTAAATGGCAACCCTCAGGGCGAATCGAAACTTTCACTTGGTCCAATAGATTTTCAGTTCGTTGAGGTAAACATACTTTCCCGATATGTGTATCTACATGCTTCAAATCTTGGCAAAGCGTACCCGTCAATAAATTGGTCTTACCAACAAATTGGGCAACAAAGCAGTTTTTCGGACAACGGTACATTTCTTTTGGCGTTGCAATTTGTTGAATGACACCATCATTCATCACAACGACACGATCGGAAACTGCAAAGGCGTCTTTTTGATCATGCGTAACAATGATCGCTGTTGTGTTAGCTTTACGCAATATATTTGTAATTTCAAAGCGCATCTTCTCTCTTAAGCCCGCATCTAAGTTACTAAACGGCTCATCCATCAATACCACATGCGGACGAGGTGCTAATGCTCGTGCTAACGCAACTCGTTGTTGCTGACCACCAGAAAGTTCATGAGGGAATCGACGTCCGTAATCATCTAATCCAACTAATTCAAGGACCTCTTTCACTCTCTTCCTCTTTTCCCGGGTATTCATTTTTTTCAAACCGAACATAACGTTTTTTTCTATAGTTAGATGGGGGAATAGGGCATAGTCTTGGAACACCATACCGATCCCTCGCTTTTCAGGAGGAAGAGAACGGCTATCATTATGCACTACTAAATCACCAATTTGAATTTTCCCGACACTTGGCTGTTCAAAACCTGCAATCATGCGTAAAGTCGTTGTCTTACCACACCCACTAGGACCTAACAATGTGATAATTTCACCTTTTTCAATGTCTAGGTCAACACTGTCTACCGCCGGTTTGAAATCTTGATTAAAAAATTTTGTGATCTGATGTAACTGAATGAACCCCATAATAAACCTCCAAGAGAAAATATAGTTAGTTCGTTTGATAATTTATAATTATTATAATGAGAATGATTTTCATTGTAAGTGAATTATATCACACTAAAAAGTCAAACGTCAATAAATGCAAGCGCTTTCAACATTTCTTAGCGTTGAATTGTCGGAATTCTCAGCCGCTAGAAAAAAATTTCAAAAAAAAGTCACAACTTCATGTGACTCCATACTCATTAGCTACCTGCTCTTAACCAGTAAGTTAACAGCCTCTTTTATTGTTTCATCGGTATCTTCACCTTTTTCTATCTGTTCACGGATACATGACTCTAAATTATTACTGACAACAACACCTATTGCACGATCAAGAGCATTCCGTATTGCAGCCATCTGACCGACAATATCTTGACAGTCCTTCTCTTCCTCCATCATTTTTAGCACCCCACGGACCTGACCTTCAATTCGCTTTAATCTATTTTTAACTTTCACATCATATTCCATGTAAATGCCTCCATTGTTTTTAACTTTATTATACATGAAACCATGCTCCATAGCATCCAATGTAGCTCTAGCTAACACCCCTAGACATCTGTCACCTCATTTGTAAAACCGCACGAATCACTGCATTATCTTTGATAACATACGATAAACCGACACCTATAAATTAAGGGGAGATCATCATGCCCAATCTAAAAAAACCAATGCATGAACCTATAAGCTATAAAGGGGTGACTGCTACCTTTACATTTTTAGCGATTACAATTGTTGCTAATATTTATATGATGATTCCACTCACTAACGACCTCCACCATTTATTCACCGCTTCAACAACACCCATGGCCTGGGCTAGCAGTATTTTTATGTTATTTTATGCTTTTGGCTTATTGATCTTTGGTCCATTATCATTGCGATTTCGCCCTAAACAAATCATTCTTTTTGGATTAGTTGCTTTAATTATCTGCACATCTACGCTAGCTTTTGTTTCAACTATACATTCCCTACTGATCATCCGAGCATTACAAGGTTTTTTTGCAGCCTCGTTTGCACCTGTTGCTTTTACCTATCTCTTAGAACAATTCCCTCCTGAAAAGAGACTGTTACCACTCGCCCTAATGAATAGCGGTTTCCTAGCAGCTGGGATCTTCGGGCAATTTATGGGTGCTAGCCTTCTTCTTCTATATGATTGGACTATTATGTTTCTTATATTTTCAGCCATTTACCTTATCGGCTTTTTTCTCGTCGTATGTTACGTGCCGCAAACAAAAACACCTAAGTTGCGCCAAAACCTTCTTTCAACATGGACAAAAATGTTTGCTTTAATACTTAAGCGCCCTTTACGTTACACCTACTTGATTACAATTACGTTATTACTTTCGTTTGTTAGTTATTATGCTTCAGTAGGCGAACATTTAAAAGTGGTCCATCAAACGAATGAACAACAAATTCTATTTTTTCGTGCATGTGGATTGATCGGGATGTTTGTTATCCCCTTTCTTAATGATGTTTCTAAAAAATTTGGCTACATAAACCTGCTTATCATTGGTTTATGTGCGTCAATCGCTGGTTTAGCAGTCGAATTATTTTTCACACCCCTAGGTGCTAGCTATATATCGTCAATACTATTCGTAAGTGGGATTGCAGTCGTCATCCCTGTCATAGTGCATCTAATTGGCACTCTAGATCACAGTTACAAAAGTGAGGCAGTTTCACTCTATACGTTCATTTTATTAATTGGGGCTGCTCTCGGCTCAATAATAGCTTCATTAACTAGTCCAAAAACGATGTACATGATTGTAATTGCTCTACTTGTCATGGACCTCATGGTTGTTTCGTTACTAAAGCGGTATTTGTAGTTTATTTCACGGAAGTCAACTTCTAGCCAATATTTTAACTAGTTCTGTCCCGAACCATCCTTTGTCATAAAGTTGCTATGTACAGGCATATGTTTGGAACATGTCTGTTTTAACTTTTGGAGATGATAGAACTATGTTCATGAAAGTAAGCGCCGTTTTAATTGGTAGTTTCCTCATTAGTTTTGGGATAAATAATTTTTTTGTACCTCATAAAATTCTCGATGGAGGGATTATTGGCCTCGGGTTAATCGTCCATTACCAATGGGGATTTAATATTGGTACAACCATACTACTTACAAGCATCCCCATTTACATCTATGCATGGGTTTATTATCGATCATTTTTTATTAATAGTATCGTTGGTCTTGTTGTTTCTGCACTTTTTATCGATCTCTTTTCCTTTGTAAAACTACCAATTCTACAAACTTCACCATTACTAGATGCAATCATTGGAGGGCTTTTGCTCGGGGTTGGCGTTGGGGCAATGTTCATCTATGACATTAGCACCGGTGGACTCGATCTCTTTGCTCAAATGATCGCAGAAGCTATCAAGATTAATGTGGGCATTGTCGTATTTATTGTCGATTTAATTGTTGTCGCTTCAGGAATTGTTGTTATCTCACCTCAAGAGTTAGTCCTTTCGACAATCGCTGTCGCTGCTACTGGCATTGCTACAACTTTACTTACAATTGACCCTGTAAAAAAATATATAATTGAATCGAATTAGGAAATGATCTGTCACTTTCGACAAAACATTTCCCGGGAAAAGTTGATTTCTATCATTTCTTGAATAGCAGTGATGCCTATACAACATTTGTATTCATTATTGGGTAATAAGATGGCCTATGACCCAGTAGCCGACCCCATAGAGAACTGTTATTGCTGCAATCAGAATAAACAAAGCCTTGTTTGAAAGTTTCAACAAATTTCACCTTCCCTCATATATTCCAACTCCTATTATATCACTTTCAATTGGACGATCGGTAACTTCTGCGATGAAAGATTGCCGATTTTGTAACAAGCTAATAGTCATTGACATTCTTTTCAGGAGAGTAGGTGGTTTTATCAAAAAGAATACAAAAGAAGAAATCTGGCTCATTGCTACTTGTTTTACGATTGCTATAGTCTTACTCCTCTCACTAATTGGTAAACTTCTGCGATAGTAGTTCTCTTTTGCCCTTCATCGCCTCACCAATGACACCCCCACGGCTGTACTGCAGATATGTTGCTTGTCTGATTAGGCAAGTGCAGTTGGACTGGCTATCTCTAGTAAATGATAAAAAGTGAAGAGGACTGGGGGTGCACTGTAAAAACAGCAGCACAGTTTTAGCCCAAGCGAGTTTATATAAATAAAAAAGAAGGGCCATGAGGTGATTTTGCACCCTATGGCCCTTCTTTTCACCCTTTAACGCAAGTTTATTTACAACGATTGAACTAACTAGTCTTTTAGCAGATATTTTTACTCATTAATTTCATAAAGATCATAGGTTCTGTTGTAAATATATTCGATATCGGCATCTGTCATTACCATTAACTCATTTCTGCCATACCCCTTCACCTTTTCAATGAATGTAATCATATTTGCCCGTTCTTGTCGACTCATATTCAATCGCTCCTTTTTTTATTTTCTGTTTCATAACAAGTTATCTTTTGTTAAATGTATTATATAACAGATAAACCATGCGCGTCAACACCATCTTGAAAAAAATTCCTTTAGTTTACTTTCCTTTTTTCTGATTCGTCTAAGGGTTGTACTATAACAACTTAGGTACAATACCTAGACCTAGAATGGTCTTAAGAATTGTACCTAAACATCTATCCTACTTAACAATTAGAACCGGACATTGTACACGTCTGGCAACCTTTTGACTGACGCTTCCCAACACCATCTCTTGTAACTTATTTAGCCCACGGCTACCGATTACCACAAGATCTGTTTTATGTTGCTTAGCAAAGTTAACAATTGCTGCACCAGGTTCTCCACGTATAATTTTTAAATCATAGTTAACCCCAGCAGCCTTTGCCTTCTCTTCAATGACCTGCAGTTTCTTTTTCCGTTGCTCATCAATCCCAATGCCTCCCCAGTGAAGTAATACATCCTCTTTAGCAACCGAAACATCTACAGCGTATACAATCGTTAGATACGACTCTGCATTTTTCTTGGTTAGAGCAATGGCCTTATCCGCAGCACGAATAGAATGAGATGAACCATCTGCCGCTAATAGTATGTTTTCAAACATCATCACATCCCCTTTCTCCCTTTCTATTAAACCTGACAACCTATCGTTTATATTTGCCCAGGAGGGGGTTCCTAGGGTTCGAGGTAATCTAGCTTTAAAAGCACTACAATGACTTAGGATAGTCTATTCAGCAAGCTACTCACTTGCTTATCGTTACTGAATTATTTTTGTACTCTTTCGTCTTATAGACAAAACGAAAGGAGACCCGCTAATTAACAGACCTCCCTTTTACTCATCTTTTTTACAAGACAGCCTCATGAGCATCAATATAGCCTTCTCCTTGTGTGTGTGGTTCAAGTCCCCAATCTTCGGCTGACTTAAGGAGTTGTTTTTTTACTTGATCCGGGGACAGTTCAGGGTCTCGCTCTAACATTAGTGCAACAACTCCCGCACAAATCGGTGTTGCCATTGACGTCCCTGACATTCGAATATAATGTTCACCGACACGGTCTTTTTTTAATAGCTTCGCTAATTTTGTATCCGGGGCTAGTAGGGAAACAATATCAACACCCGGCGCTAATAGGTCAGGCTTTGTTAGGCCATCTATCGTCGGTCCACGACTAGAAAATGCTGCGACTCTATCATCAGAACGCTCAACTGTGTCCTGATCATCCATTGCGCCAACAGTTATCACTCTCGGACTAATTGCTGGGCTTGCGATTGTCTGTGGATTAGGGCCAGAATTCCCAGCCGCAACACAAACAACAATCCCTTCCTCCCATGCACGCTCAACAATTCTTACTACTGGATCCTCTTCTGCCGGCTCAGTCGCATGACTTCCAAGTGACATAGAAATAATATCAATCCCATACTCCTCTCTATTTTCAATACACCACTCAACACCTTGGATAATCGTAGAGAGCGTTCCAGAACCTATACTATTTAACACTTTTACACCGACAACATTAGCTTCTGGAGCTGGTCCATGATATTGTCCATTTGATTCATATCCATTTCCTACGGCATCACCTGCACAATGGGTACCATGACCATTATCATCATAAGGTTCTTCGCGGCCATTTATAAAATCACGAAAGCCAACGATACGATTTTCAGGGTTTAAGAGGTCTGAGTGTGGATGGATTCCTGTATCAATAACAGCCACCGTTACACCATTACCTGTATAGCCTTGATCATTGACGAGATTGGCATGAATCGATGGAGATGCGACGTCAAGCAAGGCATGGAATTCGCGGTCATCATGGATTTTTTTGATGGAATGACAACGATAGCAAAGTTCTTCAATTGCCTCGGCTGTTAAAATGAATGAACCGCATGAAATCCTTTCAAACTCATGCGTGCGTCGACAGCGCTTATGATGCATGAGAATTTCATCTACTTCATTTAGTCCTGACCAGAAAGTATCTTCTCCACCTTCAAACTCAATCACAACAGGATACCTTTTGATTTTCTTAAATAGTTTCTCCAAACTTCCATGCAAAAAGCACGGCGTCCAACGCATCGGCTTATATAAGCCTACGAGTTTCTTTCGTAGCGAACGATCGATCTTTTCTCCAAAATCGCGTGCCACTTTTACCATTGAACGGTCAAACATCAGATCCCCACCTCACTTTTCATACATATATTTTCATCTTATGTACTGAGATAAAGGGAGCAACGGTGTCTGTCCATAGACAAAAAAAGAGGCTACCCTATAAATTTTTGATAAGGATAGCCTCAATGTTTAATTCTCTGGCAGCGAATTGTCCGCAACATCGTGTCTTTTTTCATTTAAAATTTTCTTCAGTGCTTTTTTGCTTTTTCGAGATACTAAGATATACAAGATATCTTCTGACTCGATATTGGTTTGTCCATACGGAGTAATTAAATCTCCATTCCTAATGATTGCATTAATGAGGACATCTTGAGGAAAGGTTATCTCCTCTAATGATTGCCCGACAATTGATGCATTTTCATTCACCTCAAATTCAACGATTTCGGCGTTTGCTTTCCCTATTGAAACAAGCTCTAAAGAATGAAGAGGCGTTTCTCGCTTCGGCCCGGTGAGGTTAAGCCTCTCAGCAAAGACCGGAATCGTTGAACCTTGGATAAGCGCAGAAGTAAGAACAACGAAAAATACAACATTGAAGAATAATGGGCTATTTTCTAACCCAGCAATCATAGGGAAAGTCGCTAGAACAATCGGAACAGCCCCTCTTAATCCAGCCCAGGATAAAAACAGCTTTTCTTTTATACTGAACTTCTGAAACATGGTCGATATAAAAACAGCAATCGGACGAGCAGCAAAAATTAGGATAGCAGATAACATCAGACCTTTTAAAATAATATCGGCCGTAAACAATTGTCCAGGGAACACTAATAAACCAAGAATGACAAACATTAGAATTTGCATCATCCACGCAAACCCTTCATTAAAACGGAAAATCGAATGGCGATACGTTAAATCCGTATTGCCAATGACAAGCGCCGCAACATATACTGCCAATAACCCACTGGCTTCAATCATCGCGGTTACACTATAAGTTAGAAGGGCAAAAGCTAACGCAAACACCGGATACAACCCACTCGAATCAAGGTTAATTTTATTAATGGCTAGAGAAGCTGCTTTACCAAGAACTAGACCAATGATTAAGCCAATTCCCATTTGCCAGAAAAATGCGCTGATAAATAAAAAGAAATTTGGTTGATCAGCTAAAATTAACTCTATGAATGCAAGCGTTAAAAACATCGCCATCGGATCATTTGTACCTGACTCAGCCTCTAAGGTTGCTCCCATTTTTTCTTTAATATTTTGACCTTTTAATGCAGCAAAAACCGCAGCTGCATCCGTTGAGCCGACAATTGCTCCAAAGAGAAAACCTTCTAGCCATGTCACACCTAGTACAAACTTAGCTGCAACAGCGACGACCGCAGTTGTAATGAGCACCCCGAGTGTCGCTAAAAGTAACGCTGGTCGAGCAACAGGTCTCACTGTCGTCCATTTCGTTTGCAGACCACCCTCAAACAAAATAATCACTAGCGCTAGGATCCCGACTAGCTGGGCAAATTGTGGATTATCAAAATAAATTAGACCTAGCCCATCACTACCTGCAATCATACCGACAATAATAAACAGAACAAGAGCAGGGACCCCTAAACGTGATGAAAACTTCGTTGTCAGTACACCAACGATGAGTAATAATGCCCCAAGTAAGATAAAATAATCGAGGTTAAATATATGATCAATCATCTATCATGAAAACCCCCTCCAAATGTTAAAAAGTTCTAATTTCTATAAATTGACGTCTACCTTTATCTTGTCATTATCGCTTTGGTCCATCCCAATATAACGCAAAGTCTCTTTACGAGTTTGATGGTTAAAGATCGCTTGAATAATCGAAATTGAAATTCCGCCGATAAAAGCATGGTAACCAAAGGTTTTCCGTAACGTATGTGTACCTATTTTATCGGTAATTCCCACCTCACGAGCCGCTTGGTTAATAATGCGATATGCTTGTTGCCTAGTGATCGGTTGATTATCAGCTTTTCGAGATTTGAATAAATAGTTACTACGGTCAATTGGAGTTGCTGATATATATACCTTGATTGCTCGCTTGGTTTTTTCATTTAAGTAAAATGATTTCATGCGTTCACCATTTTCACATCGAACATTACAAAACTCCCTGATTTTGTTTGACTCATCGATTACATCATGAGCCCTGATTCGAAGCATATCACTGACACGCATACCTGTATTAATACCAAAAACAAAAAACAAATAATCCCTAGCTGACCTTTGTTTTAGTAGACGCTTCAATGCCTTTATTTTTTGCTTATCACGAATCGGTTGTACATACTCCATTAGCAAACCTCCATAGTTACATATATGTATTATATCATTGAGTTATGTAACATTAATAACTATACGCTCATTCCATACTCATGGATGACTTTACGAACATTTCATTTGACTAGAATGTAAGCGAATTTAGTATTAGTTGAATGGCAGCGACAGTAAGCCTCTTGAATTCTCCCTGAAGACCCAAAAAAGGGTAACGCGCGATAGCGTCACCCTTTATACAAACGGTCATAGATGATATTTACTCTACTCTGTAAACTCCATTTCCATCTCTTGGTCGTCAATGACAGGTTCTCCTTCTACACCTGGTTCATCAACTCCTCCATCTCCACAAGCAGCTAAAACACTGACTGCAAGTGCACCTGATGCAAGCATTAATAATGTTTTCTTCTTCATCATAATACCTCCTTCAACATTTGGGAGTTTTTGGTATTTCCTATAAGCCACACTCATCTTATCAAGTTTTCATCAAATCTTTAAGGGGTTTCTTGCCATTTACACAATTTCATATATTTTCACACAATAATCCACCTACTGTTATGTTTTGCAAGGCTAGAGAAAGATTGTGGAAAATACTTCAAATTATTGTACATTTTGTGAATCGTGAAATAGGTCACAGTTTTTTACCTAGCGTCTCAAATACACTAAAGACGCTATAGCATTTTAGTTGAGGGAGGGAAGATAGATGCCAAGAACACCACTCGAATCAGAAGAAAGGTCTTACACTGTAGTAGATGTTGATGAAGAACCGTTAAAAGGGACACTGCTCTCAGTGCTCGTTGTCGGTTTAATTATCATTGGATTTTGGTCTTCGGTATTTTACTTATTTATTTCCAGATTATAAAAATGCAGTCAAGAGGTGAACGTTATGCATATGCACCGCTACGAAAAATATTGGTTGGTTTTCGGAATCTTAACATTAGTTGTATTTTTAACGGTATTAGGTATAAATGCGTTCGCGCAGGGCCATCAACCTCATGGACATACCTCAACTTCGATAGACCCTACAAAAGTAAATGAAACTCCCCCCTTCGATGAGCCTGGTATTTCCCAAATAGATGATCAAACGTATGAAGCAAATATTATTGCAATGGCATTTGGTTACTCTCCCAATAAGATTGAAGTCCCTGTAGGATCAAAAGTGCTTTTTCGCTTGACTAGTTCAGATGTCATCCATAGTTTTACGATTCCAAAGACAAATGTAAATGCCATGATCGTTCCTGGCCATATCACAGAAATGGAACATACATTTACCGAACCAGGAGAGTACTTAGTTGTATGTAACGAATATTGTGGTACCGGTCACCATAACATGCAAATGAGAATTGAGGTGACAGAGTAATGAAGGAAGGAATTCTTGAAAAAGTAGTTCGAGTAGATCAAAACGATAGCAAGCTTGCGATGGCGCATATGTATGTTGCCTTTCTTTCGTTACTGATCGGTGCGATTGCCGGGGTGTTACAAGGACTATCACGAGCTGGGCTGATCACTTTGCCTGCGGGAATTAATTACTATCAATTATTAACCGCTCACGGCGTTCTCCTCGCTCTTGTATTTACCACATACTTTATTTATGGTTTCTATTACGCGGGACTAAGTAAAACAATGGGGTCATTCAGTTCCCAAAACCATAAACTCGCTTGGATTGGATTTTATATTATGGTTATCGGAACAGCAGTAGCCGCTGCTTTTATCATTTTAGGACAAGCTAATGTACTTTATACTTTTTATCCACCTTTACAAGCGAACCCATTCTTTTATGTTGCATTAGCAGTGTATGTGGTCGGTAACTGGATTGGTGCTACTGCGATGCTTCGTCATTATTTTGAATGGAAAAAAGAAAACAAAGGTGAGATTTCGCCTTTATTTGGCTTCATGGTTGTAGCGACAATGTTACTTTGGATTATAAGTACGATTGGGCTTGCTATTACCATTATCTTCCAAATTATTCCATGGGCATTTGGTGCCGGGGATGGGATTAACATTCTCTTAAGCCGTACACTCTTCTGGTATTTCGGACACCCGTTAGTCTATTTCTGGTTGATGCCTGCCTATGTCGCTTGGTACACGATCATTCCAAAAGTCATTGGCGGAAAGCTTTTTAGTGACTCACTTGCTCGCCTTGCCTTTATTTTATTTTTACTCTTATCATTTCCTCTCGGTTTCCACCACCAATTGATGGAGCCAGGGATTGAGAGCTTTTGGAAGTTCGTTCAAGTTGCATTAACATTTACTACTGTTACCCCTTCATTATTAACAGCCTTTTCAATGTTTGCGACGTTTGAGTTAGCAGGACGAGAAAAAGGCTCAAGAGGACTCTTCGGATGGGTCAGAAAATTACCTTGGGGTGATGTGCGTTTCCTTGCTCCGATGTTAGGGATGCTCTTTTTCATTCCAGCTGGTGCTGGTGGAATTGTCAATGCTAGTCACCAAATGAATGCTGTCGTCCATAACACATTGTGGGTCGTTGGCCATTTCCATATCTCTGTTGGGACGACTGTCGTCTTAACATTCTTTGGTGTTGCTTATTGGTTAATTCCACATCTAACTGGTCGTACATTAACGGCTAAGATGAATAAATTTGGTGTTATTCAAACCTTACTTTGGACAGTTGGTATGATTCTCATGTCAGCAGGGATGCATATTCTAGGTCTAATGGGAGCACCGCGACGAACGGGATACACAACTTATGGTGATCATCCGACAGCACTTGAATGGTTCACAAATTTCTTTGCCAATCATGTCACTGTTAGCGTCGGTGGTGTCATCTTATTTATTTCTACAGTGATGATGGTCGCAGGCTTCTTCCACTTAGCGTTATTTGCACCACGTCAAGGAACGGCTACATTCCCAATTTCCGATGGCTCTTACAATGGCACAAACATTCCAGCCTTTTTCGAAAATTGGAGAATATGGATTATCCTTGCTATTGTTCTCATTTTAGCGGGTTACTTAATCCCGGTGATCGATATGGTTCGAAATGCACCACCAGGAGCACCACCAATCAACTGGGTGATCCAACAATTTTCTATGTTATATTTAAAGTAATTTGTTGAACCTATAAAATGAATAGCAAGAGCAGCATGGACTTTCTGTGCTGCTTCTTTTACTCTATTTCACATCTACTTTTCAGTCCTTGCAAGCCAGCGTTGGAGCTCAGTTAAAAATTGTTGCGGTTCATCTAGCATGCCCATATGTGAGGTCATAGTTGTAGCTTTTATAATATGAGGAGAATTCGACAAAAATGTCTTCTCAAATACATCCTTGTTTGCGGTTAAAAAGAATAATGGGACCTTCGCACGGTTAATCATTTCAACTTGGTCTGGACGGTTTTTCATCGCATATGTGGCGGCAATGGCCCCCTCAACAGTTGCTTCCTCCGCATGCCTAAAGGCCTCTTCTAAATCTTGTGGGTCAGCCTGAAACGAAAAATATGCCGGGATTCGTTTTTGAATAAATGCTTGCAGTCCCTGCGTCTTAATCATTTCAACATGCTCATTCCTTTCTTGCCTTTCCTGTGTACTATCGGCTATCGGAGAAGAGTAAACAAATGCAGCCCTCTTCACATAACTCTCATACTTTTCAACTGCAGCCATTGTAATATACCCACCCATTGAATGACCGATCCAAGTGGCTTGTTTTACTTGTAGGTTATCTAACAAATTGATTACCTTATCTGCATAGTCATATATCGTCTTTTCGCCTGAGTAGGGTGACTTCCCATGCCCCGGCAAATCAATAGCAATGACATCGTAGTTTGCAGTTAAAGCGGATAAGACTTTATCATAGACGCGATTATTACTTAAAAATCCATGAAGTAAAAGCAGCGGTTCACCTGTACCTTGACGCTCATAGTGCAGCACCCAAAACCCACCTTTCAAAAAATGTCTATGCCACCATCATGTCCACCTTCCATCCATGTACTCTCTTTATTTTATCTAAAATGATTAAGTTTATCATGGAGAGTCATTCAACACAGAAAGTTTCATCATAAAAAACTCCCCATTCCATCACGAATAGGGAGTTTTTTATACCAATAATTTAAGTTAGTGCTGTTGTTAACTGCCGAAGAAAAAGTCAATCACATTTGAAGCAGTCGATGCTTCTTTATTGTAGAACTCTGAGTAACCACAGTTTTTACAATAGACGACTAAAAATTTGTTATGTTGAATATCAAACATCTTAGATAAACCCGTTCCCGTAGTAGCAATTTCCTTTGTCTCTGCCTCTGTACCTCCACACTTAATACATCCTCGCTTCTTCATTTATAAAATCCCTCTTTCCCATTAGGTTTAACCATTTATTAAAAAGAAATCTATTACACAATCCTTCTTCGCCAATCCTGCTAACTCCTCTGTCATTCCGCGATCGATTTTTTGGTTTCTTATGAACAGATTTACGTGATTTATTAAAACATAACAAAAAAACAGTCAAGATTACACATTCGTATGTAACCTTGACTGTATGATCATTATTTGTTTTCATCACTTTTGATATTTAAATGAGACCCATCACAGTTGCCGTTAGGGTTTTTAGTATTTCCACATCCGCACTTAGCCAATTGGTTCACCCCCCTTCAAGTCAGCTTCAACATTGTCTGCCCTTTAGTTAGCCGTTAACTGCTGTTTCAGATGATTTTTTCGCTAACAATCGATCGATGGAGTAGAGGTGACTACCAGTAATCGCTAACTGTACAGAAACAGCTAACAAAATTAAGTCAAGCTCATATTCCATAAAGCCACCGGAAATTTTCACGGTGAAAATGGCACCAATCATAATACATGTAAAGAGAATAGCCACCACTCTTACCCCAACACCTAAAATCATCGCTAAACCGCCAACAAGTTCAATAATGGCAACGACATACGCCATAAATTCAGGGATGCCAATACTTCCAAACCATGCTGCGGTGTTACCGATACCTCCTTGAAATTTATCTAACCCGTGGATAAAAAACGTTAGCCCCAGTATAACTCTTACCACTACTAGTCCTATTTCGAATTTGTTACTCACTACTGTGTACCTCCTAATTGTTTATCAAATGTTTTTGTTTTCTGTTATTATTATTATGGAATATATATAAGATTTTCGTAAGTACGCACTTAAAAGTGGTATAGTATACAAAAGGATACTAATAGGAGGGGTAACTATGTCAGAATGTAAAGTAGACCTTGCACTAGAAGCGATTGTCGGCAAATGGAAGCACAAAATCTTATTCCAAATGATCAATAATGATAAAATGAGGTTTAATGAACTAAAACGGTCTATTCCTAACATCACTCAAAAAATGCTTACCTCACAATTACGTGAATTGGAATACCATGATTTAATCGAGCGCAAAGTGTACGCACAAATTCCACCAAAGGTTGAATACTCACTTTCCGAACATGGTAAAAGCTTAATACCTATTCTTCACCAGATGAGTGAATGGGGCGAAAAACATGTCGAACACATTGACTCAATATATGAAGAAGTAGATGAGCAGGCATAATTAAGTCATTAAGATGGCTAAGTCAAAGATATGTAACTTTTGACTTAGCCTCTTTGCTTTTTTATATTTGATGAGCTCCTCTTCCTGAAAATAAGTGCTCAATGTCGAGCGCCCTAAGAAATGAAGCGAGTATGAAATACACATTTCCCTGTCTACCCAGACTGCACAAATATCATTCCTATTCATTAGCTAACAATATTACAAGCCAAAAGCTTTTACATAAGACTTTTTAGTTCATTGCACTGTATCAAAGCTACCCCACTGTATAAAACTTCATTTAACAGAAACCCTATAAGAAAAAGTGCCAAGGAGAGTTTAAGATGAAAAACCACGTGGTCGACGAACTAAACAAATTCCTTGAAGGAAATTTCATGGCTATTCATGCTTATGAAAACTATATCCACCACATTGATGATCAATCGGTTAAAGAGATTTTACAAAAACTCCAACAAGAACATAAACATCACGCAACCATGATCGCAGAGCGAATCCAAGACCTTGGTGGCGTCCCTGTTGATCATGTTGGTTTCGGTGGAACAATTGCTGAATTTGTTGTCAACCTTAAAGGGGCCACAACTGATCGAACCTCGATTTTAAAGGATGCTCTGGTGGGCGAAAGTAGGGGAATCAAGAAGTCCAAAGAACTACTCAATGGCGATTTAGACCCCCAAAGTTTAGAGCTCGTTAAAAACATACTAAACAACGACCAGCAACACCTTGAGCTACTTGATCAGCTCATTCAAAAATACGAATAATCACCGATCCTTAATATAGTACTTCATTTGTTTATTTTCTAACATAACCATCTGGTCATCCCCATTATATCCTTTTATGGAGACAAAAAATGCCCCCTACTCATTGAGAATAGGAGGCTTATATATAGGTGGTGGGAGGCCTAATAAATAGGATTAGTACTTCAGTTTAGTAGCGCCACCCTTCCGCTTCATCATAATAGTTCACTAAAACTGAAACAAAGAGTTAACTGTTGTAAATACTTACATTCATTTCTAGATCAAAACTGTTTCACTACTCTTACTTTTTCATTTCGATGACTAGAAAATGTGATGTTTCATCTGCCTTAATTGTAATGTCTTCCTCGACGATTTCCATCCCATCTCTAGCTACTAGTTGAATCTCATTAATAACCGATGAACCTTCGATTTGAACCAAATAGGCTTGTCTCCCTTCTTTGACTGGAAAGCCTATCTCTTTACCTTCCTCTAACTCTAAGGAATACATATGGATATCTTGATTAACTTTAATTGGTGCCTCACCATCTTTTCCAGATACCATCTGCAGCCATTGATTCTTTCTGTCTTCCCAATCAAATGTATAATCGCCATAAGTCGGTTCGTGCCCTCGTTGGTCTGGTAAAATCCAAATTTGTAAAAACCGTAATACATCCTCGCCTAAATTATGCTCGCTATGAAGGACCCCTGTTCCAGCACTCATGTATTGTACATGACCTCGTGATATCGTGCTTTGATTCCCCATACTATCACCATGAGTCAACTCTCCATCAACGACATAAGAAATAATCTCCATATCACGGTGAGGATGCGTATCAAATCCTGTTTTTGGTTGAACTAAATCGTCATTAATGACTCGCAATGCACCGAATTGAATATTGTCAGGATTGTAATATTGTGCAAATGAAAAATGAAATTTACTCTTTAGCCAACCAAGATCACTAGAGCCCATGTTTTTATTATCAATTTTTTTTACCATCATCTATCTCTCCTATTCTATAAGCAAGTTTTAAAATATAAATTAATTTTTAATTGGTTTATTATTAATTCGAGATATAAAGTTATACAAACATCCTTTTTAGCCTATAAAAAATGCCACCATTTTATCTCGAATTCGAGATAATTATATAACATTTATTTTCTCAGTGTCAACGGATTCTAACAAAATTAAACGACGACTTCTTCTCTGATCGAGATCAATCGGTATACCCATTTGTTTTTCCTCTATCTCATTCAAATGATACCCAAGGAGAAGGAGAATGAGCATGTACCATGTACACGTCGGCCTAGCTATCAGCATACATTGATTAGTGACTCATATATTTCCGTAAAGGAGCATACAATCATGGAACTAACGATAGGACATTGGTTATACCTTACTGGTACTTGTCTCATTATTGTTACAATGCTTTTTAGACAAAATGTTGTAGTCCCAGCGTTAGTTATGAGTTTCTTGGTTGCTTGGGCCTATAGTGGTTCTTTTTTAGATGGCATCCACGCGATTTTTAATGCCAACTTATTCGCGGCTACTGAGCTGTTTCAAATCTTTTTAATTATTGCGGTAATGACGGCACTACTACGCTCAATAAAGTCAATAGGTGCAGATCAACAAATGGTCATCCCATTTCAAAAGGTAATGACAAATGGACATCTAGCGTTTTGGATCCTTGTCGCCATCACTTACTTCTTATCTTTATTCTTTTGGCCTGCACCGGCGGTCCCTTTAATCGGTGCTCTACTAATCCCAGTGGCGATTAAAGCTGGTTTGCCACCGATTGGAGCAGCGCTAGCCATTTCACTAGCAGGACATGGGATGGCGCTTTCCTCAGACTTCATTCTAGGCGTCGCACCGGGGTTAACAGCATCTAGTACGAGTATCGAAGCAAGTGTAATCGGTGAGCAAACATTGGTTTTGTCACTGATTACAGGGGCGGTTGCTTTAACTATCGCATATTTCATGGTTCGTAAATCGTTTAAAACGCCAGCAGAAAAGAACTTAACGGACTGGGAAAACAGCGGAGATGACGATATAAAAATCAGTGCTGATCACATGGAAGTAAGAACGAACAAATATAGCTATATTTTTGCCATTCTTGTACCGTCCGTATTTTTACTCATCGTCACCTATGTTGTCGTTGCTACATTCTCCGACCTCCTGCCTACTATTGAAGACGGAGCAGGCTCATCACTTGTCGGAGGTACAGCCATTTTGCTCATCCTAATGGTGTCACTATTCCGTAACTACCGTAAAACATTGCAAGAGGTTAGTGACCATATTGTCAACGGCTTCGTTTATGCCTTTAAAGTGATGGGTCTAGTCATACCCGTTGCAGGCTTCTTCTTTATCGGTAGTGCAGAGCTTTCGGCACAAATACTAGGAACAGACCCAGATCACGCACCGTCGTTTTTATTTGACCTCGTTGAAGCAAGTCAATCCTTTATACCAGATAACGCATTTATCACCGCCTTCGGGATCCTCATCTTAGGGATGATTTCTGGTCTCGATGGTTCAGGGTTCTCCGCTCTTCCGCTCATCGGCTCATTAGCTGAGGCACTAGCAACTTCAACAGGATTGGATCCTGCAACACTTGCTTCAATTGGGCAAATTGGCGCCATTTGGGTCGGTGGTGGTACCCTCGTTGCTTGGTCACCGATTATTGCCATTGCAGGGTTTGCCAAAATTTCCGTGCTCGACCTTGTTCGAAAAAGTTTCATCCCTGTAGTTATAGGCCTTTGTATAACAACGATATGCGCGTTACTCATATTCTAAGTCTATTTTTAAGGAAGGGGTCAGGACAAAACTAGTTAAAATATTGGCATTGGCTTCACTCGCCACATGCCCGTTGTGAGAAACCGACTCACAACGGGCTTTTTAAAGATGGTGGTGCGCTTTACAAAAAGAAAGAGCATCAATCCATAAATTGACGCTCTTATCACTAATTAGACTTTAAATTGACGAACTAAATCTTTTAACTCTTTCGCCATTCCCGAAACAGATTCAGATGCCTTTTGAATATCTTCCATTGTCGCTAACTGTTCTTGTGATGCCGCAGCAACTTGTTGCGAGTTTTGAGACGAGACTTCAGCTGTACTTGCCATCTCTTCAACAGATGCCGTCACTTCCTCTGAACTTGCAGACATTTCTTCTGTGATTGCCGACATCTCTTCAACCTGTCCAGCAACATCCTCAATCGCTTTTAAAATATCAGTAAACATATCACCGACATTCGTAATCAGGCTTTTACCTTCATCTACTTCGCCTTTACCTTCATTCATTGAGGATACGGCATTTGCAATATTAACCTGAATTTTTTCGATAAGCTGATTAATGTTTGCTGCTGATTTTCCTGTCTGGTCCGCTAACTTTCGAATTTCATCGGCAACTACGGCAAAGCCTTTGCCAGCTTCACCAGCTCGAGCTGCCTCAATCGCTGCATTTAATGCTAGTAAATTCGTTTGTTCCGATATATCAGTAATCATTTGAATGATGTCACCAATTTCATTTGAATCTTGTTTCAAATCATTAATGATCTCTGTTGTGGCGTTCGTTCCCTTTTGAATTTCATCCATTTGCCTAACTGCAAGATGAGCGGCTTCATTTCCTTCTCTTGCTTTTTCAGTGGTGGTATTTGAAAACTCCGCTATCGACGAGGACGACTCGGCAATTTTTTGAACACCTGTAGCCATTTCTTCCATCGCTCGTGCACTTTCATTAGAACTTTGGACTTGGCCTTCTGAGCCTTGAGCAACTTCTTGGATCGAGGCTGCCACTTCATTAGCCGCTTCTGTTGATTGTTCTGCACTTAGGTTCATCTTTTCTGCCGAGTTTGTCACTTCTTCAGCACTTTCGGTAATCTTCGTAATCATCGATCGCATACTCTTTGTCAGTTGTTCAAACACATAAGCAAGCGTTCCAATTTCATCTTTTCGCTCCAACAGGCTCTTAGAAACATCTTCTGTGAAATCGCCTTTTGCTAGAATTTTTCCTAACTCTGCTACTTCATTAATTGGACGGCTGATCATTCTACCTAATAAATATGCTATAGCAGCTCCTACAAGAATGACAATGATTGTTAAAGTCACCATAAATGCTTGTAAACTGTTCAACCCTTCTAAGATCTCCTCTTCAAAGGCACCTACAGCGATAGACCAACCTGTTCCTTCGATTGGACTATACCCCATGTAACGCTCGATCCCTTCAAATGGGTACTGAGCAACACCTGTCTCTCCTTTGATCATCCCCCGCATTACATTGGCCAATGGGATTAAATCAGGATTTACCTCAGACTGCTCAATCATATTCACCTGATCAATGACAAATTGATGATTATCATGGCCCATCACTACACCAGATTCATTAATGATAAAGGCGTATCCGCTTTCACCAAATGATATATTTTGAACCGCTTCACTAAAATAAGAGCCATCAACTGTTGATACTAGGGCACCAAGGACCTCTCCTCTATCGGTAATTGGAGCGGCAATGCTGACAACTGGCTGGTTGTTTTCTCTACTAATGAGCACATCCGAAACATTTGCGGTTCCTGCTAGTGCTGTTCTCACATACTCACGGTCTGAAAGATCGATTGTTGTTCCATCATCAAAATGAGCAATCCCCTGTTCGTCAACAAATGTCAATGTTTCATATCCCAAGCGCTCACGCTCATTAATTAAGACCCCTCTCTGCAGTTCCCAATCCATACTAACGATTTCACTTCGATTTGCAACCCCTGCTAATTCACTCATTCTCATTTCAAATTCAGTTGCAATCACACGTGCGTTATCTTCTGCTTTGTATAATAACGCTCGTTCTGCTTCCTCACTAACTGCATTTGAAGACATCAAATAAGAAACAGTAGATAAAGCGACTGTTACAACTAACAAGAGTAAAACAATCGCAGTCACTAATTTACTTCCGATTCTTTTCATGACCTTCACTCCCCCTGACCTTTCTGTACATTTCCGACCTTTTTTATGTACAACATCCCAAAACTACTCTCTAATAAGTTGGTAATAAAGTTGCACTTTTCTGATAAATCGACATTTATTATAACACAAAAGTTCGATTTTTTCAGAAATTATTGAATATCCTTTTCGTGAATTCGACATATTTCTTCAATAAGAAGGTGCTGGTATTGGCTTGGGACACACAATCGCTCTACGATTAGCAGAAGAAGGAGTAAACATTGCTGCTGTTGATTTAATGAGCAAGGTAGTCAGGAAACGGTTGAAAAGGTCCAAAACATTGATCCGAAAGTTATTTTCATTAAAGCTGATGTATCAAATCCAGACGAAGTGAAACATTATGTTACTAAAACTGTTGAGGAGTTTGGTACTACCGAATTTTTTCAACAATGCCGGGTATCTGGGAACCGGAAGTTTTTCTTAGAAAAAACGATTGAAGAGATTGACCAGGTCATCAATATCAATTTAATGAGGACATTATATGGCGTTCGCTATGTAGGTGGCTTTACCAACACAAAATAATTGTTCGTAATACTATTGAGTAAAGAGTAAAGAGTAAACATAATTTAAACGATCACCTCAAGATGAACGTCCTTTCTGTACCTTGTCTAAAAGTTAGGACTATACTAAAAGAAAGATCTTTGCCTTTTAGTATAGTCCTACTGCAAAAGCGTTCTATACACTTAAATATTGTTTTACGTCTTGTTCGACTAACTCTTCCCCCTCGTAAGCAACACGTCCCTTATCAATCACATAAAAGTAATCACCAACACTTTTTGCAAAATCAATACTTTGTTCAACGAGAAGAATCGACGTCTTCTCTTGGTTTCGTTTTATGTCTTTAATGACCTCTTGAATATCTGCAACAATATTTGGTTGAATTCCCTCTGTCGGTTCATCTAATAAGAGACAGCTAGGGTTAGAAACAAGAGCCCTTGCAATGGCTAATTGTTGCTGCTGTCCACCACTTAAATCACCACCACGCCGGCTTTTCATTTCTTCTAGAACAGGAAAATATTCATACACCTTCTCATCAATCTTCTCTTCCTTTTTCGTCCTAGCCTCTAGTCCCATGAGAAGATTCTCGTAAATCGTTAACTGAGGAAAGATCTCTCGTCCTTGGGGCACATATCCTAAGCCTTTACGGGCTCGGTATGTTGAATTTCTGTTGGTCACTTCTTCCCCATCGTATGAAAGCCCACCTTGTTCTGGTTGGATCACACCCATGATCGTCTTAATGATTGTCGATTTACCAACACCATTACGTCCCATAAGGCAAACAACTTTTCCTTCCTCTACATTCATTGAAACATCACGTATCACTGTACTCCCATCATACGCTACTTCTATATTAGATAGCTTCAGCATGCGAGTCCTCTCCTTTTCGACCGAGGTAAACCTCCATCACTCGTTCATTGTTCTGGACCTCATCCATTGTTCCATCACAGAGCCATTGACCACCGTGCATGACGGTTACTTTCTCAGCATACTTTCGAACGAAATCCATATCATGTTCAACGACAATGATCGAACAACTCTTCTTTAATTCTAGTAGAAGCTCCCCAGTCTTATGTTCTTCTTCCTCAGTCATCCCAGCGATTGGTTCATCTAACAATAGCAATTTAGGTTCCTGCATCATGACCATTCCAATTTCAAGCCATTGCTTTTGCCCATGAGATAGATTCTTTGCGATTGTACCCCTCTGTTCTTTTAAGCCAATGAGCTCTAACATAGCTTCAATTTTTCCTTTATCTTCTGATTTCATTTTCGAGAACAACATCGGGAATACGCGTTTATCTTGCTTCATTGCCAGCTCTAAATTATCGGTTACCTTTAAATGAGGGAAGGTCGACGGGGCTTGGAACTTCCGTCCAATACCAGCACGAACGATTTTAAATTCTTTTAACCTTGCAAGGTTTTCCTTTCCATCAAATATCAAAGTCCCTTCACTGTACTTTGTTTTGCCACAAATAGCATCAAGGAATGTTGTTTTCCCAGCACCATTAGGACCAATTAGAAAGTGTAACTCTCCTTGTGGAATCGAAAAATCAAACTCTTTAATGGCATAAAACCCTCCAAAATTTACAGAAACCTTATCCGACTGCAGAATGATTGGACTCTGTTCCTTCTGATCCAATTGCTTGTTTTTCATTTTTTCCACCTCTTCTTTTTAATTTTTCACCTAAGCTCATTAATCCACCAGGAAGGAAAATAACGATAATCACAAAGACTGCACCGATAAAATACAACCAAATATCTGGATATGTCTCACTAAAGAACGTTTTTACACTGTTTGTTAAAATCGCTCCAATTACCGGTCCAATAAGCGTACCTCTACCACCGATCGCTACCCATAAAATCATTTCAATCGAAGGTATAATCCCAATTGTTGTCGGTGCAATAATTCCAACCTGCACCACAAACAACATACCAGCTAAACCTGCAATTCCTGCTGAAATCGTAAAGATGAACACTTTAAACATTGAAGTATCATACCCCGAAAATCTCAACCGATTTTCACCATCACGGATTGCAATTAATGTTTTCCCAAAACGACTGTTAACAATAAGTGAGCAGATCATAAATACGACAAGTAAACAGCCTACAGAAATGTAGTAAAGCACCTGTTGTGTCACTGGTGATGAAAGCGAAAATCCGAGTACGGTTGAAAAACCAGTTAACCCATTTGTTCCTCCTGTTAAATGTTGCTGACTAACAATAAGCGTTACCGTCACAAGAACGAGTGCTTGCGTTAAAATCGTAAAATAGACATCTTTAATTCGGTTACGGAATGTAAAAAAGGCAAGAATCGATGCAACCATCATCGGCACGATCACCGCCCCTACTAAAGCGACAACAGGATTTTGGAAGATTGCCCAAATCCATGGAAGCTCGGAGATTCCATTCCACATCATAAAATCAGGAACCGCTCCAGTCATCCCTTCCATCGTTAAATACATCGCAGTAATGTAAGCACCTACCCCGAAAAATATACCGTGACCAAGGCTTAGTACGCCTGAGTACCCCCACAGCAAATCAAGTCCAATCACTAAAATGGCAAAAGCAATGTAACGACCGAGTAGATTGGTTCGAAAATCTGATAGGAAAAAGGGTAGCAAAATTAATATAAGAATTAGAGCAAGAAATAACCACTTACGCTCTAACAACCTCGAGCTAAACGATTGCATAGTCAAACTCCCTTCTCGCAAAATTAATCAAGAGATCGTGATTGAATGGACAGTAATCCAGATGGACGCCATTGCAAAAATAAAATAATGAGTGCGAACACTAGAACTTTCCCCATTGACGCATCGGTCCAATATTCAAAAACCGTATTAAACACACCGATACCCATTGCACCAGCCACTGTCCCTAGCAGCATCCCTACGCCACCGACAACAACAACCATAAAGGCATCAACGATATAGTGTGTTCCAATCGTCGGACCAATTGGACCAATTAAGGTTAGGGCAGCACCTGCAACACCTGCAAATCCAGCACCAATCGCAAACGTTATCATATCAACCTTTCTTGAAGAAACACCTAAGCATGTAGCCATCTCACGGTTTTGCATAACAGCACGAATTTTCATACCGTTTCTGGTTTTATATAAAAACCACGCTAAACATACGAAACTGACGACTACAAGTGCTAGGATAAAAAGACGGATATATGGTAGAGTTACCCCCATAACTTCTAACCCACCTCGTAGAAAGCCAGGACTTTCTACACCAACATTGGTTGCTCCAAATATCGACCGGGCAGCTTGTTGAAGGATTAAACCTACCCCAAACGTTGCTAATAAACTATCAAGCGGTCGTCCATAGAGGTGTCGAATAACCGTAAGCTCTAATAACATTCCGATTAATGCAGCAACCAAAAAGGATAAAGGTATCGCTAAGAAAAAGTACCAATCGTACATAGCTTCTGGGAGGTACTGACTAAAAATGACTTGGACGACATAGGTTGCGTATGCCCCGATCATAATCAACTCACCATGAGCCATATTAATAACCTTCATTAATCCAAATGTTATTGCTAAACCAAGAGCAATTAATAATAAAATTGAACCAAGACTTATCCCATTAAATGCTTGCATAATGATTCCTTCCAAAACTCATCCACCCTTTTCCATAGAAGTGATAAACATTATTAAGGTCGCTTCACACCCTCTTCGTTTTTTAAAAACAAACATTTGCTTATCATGCATCCGTATGTAGATCTCACACCAGACCATCTTTCTTAGATGAGGGTGACTCAAAAAGTGAATCATCAACTTTTTAAGTCACCCTCTGAATCTACCTTTCTATTGTGGCGCAATAATTCCGCTTGCCCAGTCGTAGCTCTCCAGGTATGGATCAGGCTTTACTGGTTCCCCTGAATTCCAAAGTTCCTCAAACTGTCCATCAGTCCGAACCTCACCAATTCTTACCGTTTTATAGACATGCTGGTTATCACCATCCACTTGAACTGGACCGCCTGGTGCACCAAATTCAATACCCGCAGCAGCTTCACGAACTTCATCTACATCTGTAGTTCCAGCTAGTTCAACAGCTTGTGCCCATAAATGAACCATAAAATAGCCAGCTTCAATCGGATCACCCGTTACTCGATCTTCACCATACGCTTCTTTATAATTGGCAACGAAAGATTCATTTTCTGGTGTTTCTGTTGTTTGATAATAGTTCCAGCTTGCTAAATGACCTTCCAAGACATCTGCACCAATTCCTCGTATTTCTTCTTCTGCCACACTTACAGACATAACCGTGACATCTTCACTTGTAATTCCTGCATCTGCTAGTTGCTTAAAGAAAGCAACATTACTATCTCCATTTAAAGTATTAAAAATCACTGTCGGCTCTGAATCACCGATTCTTGAAATGATCGTGTTGTAATCAGTATGACCTAGTGGTGTATACTGTTCGTCGACTAACGTTGCACCATTTTCCTTTAACTGTGCTTTAATAATTTGGTTGGCAATACGAGGGAAAACATAGTCAGAACCTAAAAGGAAAAATTCAGTTCCCCGATTATCTAGCAACCAATCGACTGCTGGAACAATTTGTTGGTTTGGTGCTGCACCCGCATAAAAAATATTAGGTGAAGCCTCCATCCCTTCATATTGAACGGGATAAAAGAGTAGCCCATTATTTTCTTCAACGACAGGTAGCATGGCTTTACGACTGGCTGATGTCCAACCACCGAAGATGACATCAACTCCATCTTGTTGTAAAAGCTTATCAGCTCGCTCTGAAAAAATTGATGGCTCTGAGGCTCCATCTTCAATTATTGGAACTAATTCTTTACCTAGTACCCCACCAGCAGCATTAATCTCTTCGATCGCTAATAACTCTGAATCTCGTACTGATGTCTCACTCATGGCCATTGTTCCACTTAACGAGTGTAGAATACCAACAGGAATTTGATCTGAATCAATCTCGACTCCTTCATCCCCTTCAATTGATCCACCGTTTGACTCACCAGAAGAATCACTAGGCTCATTTCCACAAGCTGCAAGTAACAGTAGCATTGCTAGAAACAGGCCTCCTAACCATGTGGCTTTCCGTTTGTTCCTTTCCATAAAAAATCCCCCTAAGCTTTATTATGTACCACTTCTTACACCCTCAAGGTTAGCAGTATTTTTTCTAGAAGTCTCTTTGTGCGTCAGGAAAACTAACGCACAATTTAAAAAATTTAAAATATACACTTTGATGATAGCTTATTTTACATTACTATCGAAACTAATCTTAAAGGCAAAAAGTTACGATTACGTTTTACTAGTTTAACGACTTTTTAATGTAGTGCTTATTTACATCTGTAAATAAAAAAAGAGATGTATCTCGAGTAGAGATACATCTCTTTTTTTGCTTTGAAATTACGTTTGGATAAAAAACAAGCTCAAGTTTCTTAACTAACGATAACCTACTCAACAGTTACACTTTTTGCTAAGTTTCTCGGCTTATCAACATCACAGTCACGATGTAGAGCTGCATAGTAAGAAATAATCTGTAAAGGAATCACTGACACAAGAGTTGTTAAATACTCGTGTACTGCTGGAATTACTAATGTGTCGCCTTCCTCCTGCAATCCTTCCATACTAATAATACATGGATACGCACCACGAGCAGCCACTTCTTTGACATTTCCACGAATGCTTAAGTTGACATGTTCTTGTGTCGCAATTGCGATGATTGGAGTGCCGTCTTCAATTAAAGCAATCGTTCCGTGCTTCAGCTCTCCACCTGCAAAGCCTTCAGCTTGAATATAAGAAATTTCCTTAAGCTTTAAAGCCCCTTCTAAGCAGACAAAATAGTCAGCTGCACGACCGATAAAGAAGCAATTACGTGTTACTGCTAAATACTCACGGGCGATTTTTTCTAATTTTTCTTTTTGATCACAAAGAGCTTCCATCGCATTTGCGACAATACTTAACTCTTGAATTGGATCAAAATCAATTTCGATTCCTTTAGCCTTTGCTGTATCAACAGCAAGAATCGCTAATACAGCCATTTGTGCTGTGTAAGCCTTTGTCGAAGCTACCGCAATTTCCGGTCCAGCGAACGTATGCAAGGTGAAGTCTGCCTCACGAGATAATGTTGACCCCGGTACGTTCGTAATCGTTAATGCTGGGTAGCCTTTTTCCTTCACCTTCACAAGGACACCGCGTGAATCCGCCGTTTCCCCGCTTTGTGAAATAAAGATAAAGAGTGGTTTTTCTGATAATAATGGCATATTGTAAAGAAATTCACTAGCAATATGCGTTTCAACTGGTTTGCCAGCTAACTTTTCGATTAATTGCTTACCAACGAGTCCTGCATGATAACTCGTTCCAGCCGCAATAATATAAATTCGATCCGCTTCTTTCATGGCTTCACGAATATCGGCTGATAATTTGATATCATTATTGTCGTCTTGGTATTTTGAAATAATATTACGAATGACTAGTGGCTGTTCATCAATTTCCTTAAGCATATAATGAGGGTACGTTCCCTTTTCGATATCGCTAGCATCAAGCTCTGCTGTATATGGCTCTCTATCAATGGTTTCACCAGCTAATGTTTTAATCGTAATGTTATCACGTGTAACAATAACCATTTCCTGGTCCATTAGCTCAACAAATTGATCAGTTACATGTAGCATTGCCATTGCATCACTAGCAACTACATTGACATCTTCACTAATGCCAACAAGCAATGGGCTCTTGTTCTTTCCAACGTATACCTTATTACGGTCTTCACGATCTAATAAAGCTAACGCGTAAGAGCCCTTTAGCAATGAAAGCGTAAATCGAAATGCTCCTTCAACTGATTGACCTTCACTAACAAACTTCTCGATAAGCTGAACGACAACTTCTGTATCTGTATCACTCACAAAATCAACGTCTGCTAAATACTCTCTCATCAGTTGCTGGTAATTTTCAATCACACCATTGTGTACAATTGTAAAACGTTTAGAAGCACTTTGATGTGGATGAGCATTGATTTGACTTGGCGCACCGTGTGTCGCCCAACGTGTATGCCCAATACCGACCGTTCCATTTACATTATAGTCTACAGCTTCACGTAAAGCAGCAATGCGCCCTTTTTCTTTGAAAAGATGGTTGTTATCCTCACTAACGATTGCAATACCAGCTGAGTCATAGCCACGATATTCAAGTTTCTCTAGTCCTTGTAATAAAATTTCTTTTGCATCTTGGTTTCCAATATATCCGACAATTCCACACATAAATGAATGACCTCCCTGATTAGGGGGCAAGAAAACCAGGGGCGTTCTTGCCCCACTCTTTAAATAATGACATGTTTAAAGGGTCGCATCTTTACCGATCCATGCTAACCTTAAATACTGATTTGTTCACCAGTACGATTGCTTTTGTGCAAAGAGTTGCCTCCTTGTTTTAAACAATCGTTTACGGTTGTGGTGATGCAACCGAGAGGTATCCGCCGATCGTTCGATAAACCTCTTCCTCGTCAACTATTTTAGTACTGCGTAGTCCCTAAAATAGTTCAGGCGCTTTTCTAGATATTGTACGATCCTCCTATCATTTTGAATCAAGGATAATCATACAACAAAATTGTAAATACGGTCAATGTCTAATTATTGAACAACGACCAATTGCCGTATAGTTAAAAATATGCATAGGCAGCGTTAGATGTGCCACCTATGCATGTTTTTTTATTTTATGTTAGTTGTTACTCACTCATACCAAATTGTTCTTCCACTACATTTACAATTTGATTTACATATTGCTCACAAAGTTCAACGGTTGGTGCTTCAACCATCACACGAACAAGCGGTTCTGTTCCCGATGGTCGGACGAGCACACGGCCATTCCCTGCCATTTCCTTTTCCACAGCTTCAATCGCCTCAGTAACTACAGCACTAGTCTTGACAGCGTCTTTATCTACAACTCTGACATTAACTAACGTTTGTGGGAACTTTTCCATTTCACTAGCGAGTTGAGATAGAGACTTTCCTGTCGCTTTCATCACATTGACTAGCTGCAGGGCCGAAAGCATCCCATCGCCTGTTGTGATGTGGTCTAAGAAAATAATATGTCCTGACTGCTCCCCACCGAGGTTATAATCAGCCTTGCGCATTTCTTCCATAACATAGCGGTCACCAACAGCTGTTTGCTTCGTCTGGATACCATGTTCCTCAGCTGCTTTATAAAAACCAAGGTTACTCATAACTGTAGTAACAACTGTGTTATCTTTAAGCCAGCCTTGCTCTTTCATATACTTTGCGCAGATGAACATGATTTGATCACCATCAACAATCTCGCCCTTTTCATCAACTGCGATGAGACGGTCTGCATCACCATCAAAAGCAAGACCGACATCAGCTCCTTTTTCTTGAACAAATTCAGCTAGAGCTTCGGGATGAGTTGAACCGACACCATCGTTAATGTTCAAGCCATTCGGTGATGTCCCCATCGTAGAAATATCAGCTTCCAAATCAGCAAATAGATGTGGTGCTAGCGAGGAAGCTGCACCATGGGCACAGTCAAGCGCAATATGAATGCCTTCAAAATCCTCTTGAACAGACTGTTTAAGGAATTGCAAGTACTTCTGACCGCCTTCAAAATAATCACTGACATGACCAAGTTCAACTCCTACTGGACGAGGAATGTCATCTTGCTGTTCTAATAACTCTTCAATTTCCTGTTCTTGCGCATCTAATAATTTAAACCCATCTGGACCAAAAAACTTTATTCCGTTATCTTCAACAGGGTTATGTGAAGCAGAGATCATTACCCCTGCATGCGCACTTAGAGCTTTTGTTAAGAAGGCAACGCCTGGTGTAGAAATCACGCCTAATCGCATCACTTCACAACCAATCGATAGAAGTCCTGCAACTAGTGCCCCTTCAAGCATCTGTCCTGAAACTCTCGTATCACGGCCGATTAAGACTTTCGGCTTTTCTGTATTTCTCGTTAACACATAACCACCAACACGGCCTAATTTAAATGCTAATTCCGGAGTTAGTTCTGTATTAGCAACGCCTCTAACACCGTCAGTTCCAAAATACTTTCCCATCATGATCTCTCCTTCAATGCACATTCGTCACACCATAATGAATGGTGTTTATTCATTTTCAACTTCCTCAATCGTAATGACTGCTTCTAGGCGATCTGTTTCAAACGAAAGGTCTTGAGGTCCATTAATTTGAATTGGCACAACATGTTCACCAAGCGACAATTCATTAACATCGATGTACGCTTGAATATCTGTATCAATGATTTTACTCAAGACGGTCTCAGTTCCTTTGACGACAACGTCAATAAAGCGCCCTGCTTCAGATTCGAAATTCACCCTATATCCGTCGACAAGCCCGCTGATTTCAACAGGGATATTGTAGAACCCCAAACTCTCTTGTTCATTTAATTCAACTGTTACATTGACTTTTTCAGGGTCAACCCTCTCAACACCAGTGGGCTTCGGTACTTCCAATTCAACCGTCTGATCTTCAGTGATTTCATCCAAATCTAACTCTAAACCATCAATAACCGTAATTGCATTTATAATATCTTGCGGTCCAAAGATCCTTACTTCCTTAGGATCAACCGTTAATGAATCAACACTTAGTCCTTCTGGCAATTCACCTACACGTGTGACTTTTACGGGTACATCCGTATGTGGACTTGTAATCGGTACTTTAACATCGACAACAGATGGCTCCACATCTAACTGTAGTTCATTACCGACATGATCATAAATCTTTACCGGCACCCCTTGTTCAATCGTTTTATCTGCATCTTTGACATCGACATAGGCTTTCACCTTCGCCACCTGATCAATCCATTCTTCGGCAGCCGTAATTTCAACATTAACTGGTGTAACGATCGGCTCCCCTATTGAATAGCCTTCCGCTACTTCCCCCTCGTTGACCAAGTCAACTTCGACTGGGATTGAGATTGTTTTCTTGTCTTGTAAAACGACCCTTACAAACTGCGGCGCAATCGACACAGAAAGTTGGTTTGGAAATCCATCATGTTGGATACTGACATGGTGGACACCTGCCTCTCGATCCCTTAAATCAACATACACATCAAAAGCCGGTCTCGTTACTTGCAACATCGTCAACACACTTTGCGGTCCTCTAAGGTTGACTTGAACGGTTTCGGTAATTTCAGTGATTTCATAATTCTCTTCATCATAATATGCACTAAGTTCGACTTCCTCTAATGTATAAGAACCATCACTTATTCGTGGCAAAACACCACCTGGTTGATTATTAAAGTTATCCATATTAACCATCAAAAACAGCATTAGCGCAATGAAAAATGAAATAATCTTAACAAACCAGGGACTATTAAATAGCTTATCCATGTTTTTTCCCTCCCCATTGCCAACGAGATGAAGAGGTTTGCTTCGCTTCACTTGTAAGTTCCTTCTCTAATAAATGTCTTAGCGTCTCTTCGTTCAAATCACGGTGAATCTCACCATTCTTTGTTAACGAAATGTTCCCAGTCTCCTCTGATACAACAATCGTGAGACTGTCTGTCACCTCACTTACACCAAGAGCAGCGCGATGGCGTGTACCTAACTCTTTGGAGATAAATGGGTTTTCAGATAAAGGTAAATAACATGCAGCTGCTACGATCTGATTCTCTTTTAATATGACTGCCCCATCATGAAGTGGTGTATTGGGGATAAAAATATTAATCAATAATTCAGATGTTAATGTAGCATTCATCGGGATCCCGGTCTCTACATAATCATTCATTCCGGTTTCACGCTCAACTGACATTAAGGCACCGATTCGCCTTTTTGCCATATACTTAGAAGCTTTTACGATGGAATCAATTGATTTAGAAACATCCTCATCTTGATGATTTGTCCCTCTAGAAAAAAAGCGCCCTCTTCCTAACTGTTCAAGCGCCCGCCTCAACTCTGGCTGGAAAATGATAATAATGGCCAACACCCCGTAGGTGACCGTTTGTTCCATAATCCATTGCAGTGTCCTTAAGCCAAAAAAACTACTCAAAAACCACACTGCTAAAATGACTGTAATCCCTTTTAATAGCTGGACTGCTCTTGTTCCGCGAATGACCATGATTAATTTATAGACAACATACGTTACTAATAAAATATCAATGATTCTTCCCAGATAATTAAGCAGTTGAAAATCTTCTCCAGGAAACATAGCAGCACTTCCTTCAAACCTTATTCAACAAAAATTACCCACTATTAGTAGCTTTATCATTATATCACAATTTCAAAACAAGCTTTACCGTATCAATCATTACGATCTCGTTCAAAGACAGTAATAACCTCTGTAAAAAACGATTTTGTATGATACCATACCCATTCTAACATTTGGTCAATTTCTTCAATTTCACCTGAAACAGTACCTGCTGAAGCAAGGTATTGCTCACTATTAATAAGCACAATGTTTCCTTTGACTTCACCTTCAACCTCTAACCGTCCATTTCTAATAACCAGATCCCCTTCAATCACCTCATCTTCAGGGACGATCACTGTCGATCCATCCTGATCAATTTGAACATTTGCAGCTCCTGTAACAACTAACTCACCATGTGGATCACTCCATAGCGAAAATACACTTGTTGAGATTAATAATAAAAAAACAGAGACTGCAACAAGAAATGGATGCTTTTTTACCCATACTTTCCAGTTCGTTGATTTTTTTTGATTAGGAAGTTGCTTCATCACTTGTTCAGTAAAGCCAATAGGTGCTTCAATATGCGATGAACTTTGCACGAAGGCAATAGACTTCTTTAACTCTTGATAGTGTTGATTACAAGAATTACATTGTTGTAAGTGGTCGATTAGTTGTTTACTTTCTTGTTCTGACATCTCTTCATCTAAGTATTTATGAATTAACTCATGATATTGCTTTTTACAGCTCATTACAGACCCTTCCTTTCCTAAACATTACGAAGTCTTTTTCGAAGCGCCTCTCTTCCCCTATGCACCCTTGTCTTGACAGTAGCAACAGGTAAGTCGAGAATTTCACTTATTTCTTTTAACGAAAGGTCTTCAATATATTTCAAAATAATTGCTGAGCGATATTTAATCGGTAAACAGGCAATTTCCTTCTGAATCCATTCTTGAAGTTCATGTGTTAACACTTCTTCTTCAGGCAACGCTTGATCAACTGCAATTTGCGATAGCAGTGTTAAGCCTTCAGTACCAGTAACCTTATCCTCTAAATGGTAATCAGGCTTTTTCTTTCGCAATCGATCAATAGCAAGATTCGTCGCTATCCGAAATAACCAGGTTGAAAATTTCCGCTTCGTATCATATGAGTCAAGGTTGCTAAAGGCACGTAAAAAAGCCTCCTGTGAGATGTCCTCCGCCTCATGAGCATTTCCAAGCATACGATAGGACAATTGATATACCTTGTCCTTATATAACTCAACGAGCTCTCCAAACGCCTGTTGGTCGCCTTTTTTCACTTCTTTTATGATCCGTTTTACTACTCTATCCATCGTTAACCTCCGCCCCTGTGCGGTTTATCATACTTACGATTTATCACCGAAAAGGTTCCAACATGTAATTGTATCTATTTTAACACTTTCAATTTTTAGCGTGCAGAGACTTTGAAAACAAATGTTTATAAAATCTTCATATGGGTAATAACCATACCATATTAAAATTACGATGCAAGGGTGTGCTCCAATGACAACTTTTAAAAATGAGAAAGAACAGCTCCTACAAGAAATTGAAGAAACTAGACAAGCGTTACATACAATAAGTAAACATAACAACCTTCTATCAAAGGAAATGATTGAAATGAGTCAAAAGCTCGATAAATTACTTAATGAATATGAGAATTATGTCTCAGCAAAACAATCACTCAATTAAAAAAACCTTAGATCCTAGATCTAAGGTTGAATATGTATAGTTGGTGGAGCCTAGCGGGATCGAACCGCTGACCTCCTGCGTGCAAGGCAGGCGCTCTCCCAGCTGAGCTAAGGCCCCAAAATTAAAGAAATGTAAGTATTTATCGTCATGCTCCTGTGCTGCTAACGCTGTTTCAAACTAGCAAAGAAGCAGTCAAGAAGTAAATATGGAGCGGGTGATGAGAATCGAACTCACGACCAGAGCTTGGAAGGCTCTTGTTTTACCACTAAACTACACCCGCAAT
>NZ_JAHPIV010000023.1 GCF_019039105.1 Desertibacillus haloalkaliphilus
GAATATAGAGCTAAAGCCGCTTAGGTCATTTTTATTATTTCCACTGTCTACTTGACAGGGGGCAGTTCATTTTGTCCTAGCCTCGAAGCCATTGCCAATCGTTTAACTAGTTTTGTCCCGCCCCCATTGTTCTACATAAAGTTAGTCGACCGACTACGCTACGACTAATCCTCTCTTTACAAGTTTCCTAATCGTCTTTATAATCCCCAAGGCCCTCAATATGCATAACTACCACCCCATATCACTATGATTCATAATCAATCATCCATCACATATTTAATCCAATCCACCTTAAATAATCTGACTTTCAATATCTAATTTCAATATAAATTACAATGATTTTCATTATCGTTTTTTTCAAAAGTTTCTATATGTAATACAAAAAATCCCTCTTCTACAGCCTCTTCTCTGTAAAAGGGGATAATTGAAAATCTCGAAGTATTTGCATAGGAATTTCCTGCAAACCAAATCAAGCAATCGTTAAGTGTTGTTGTAACTTCTTTTCTAGGTCAGCTAATAGATCCTTCCCTTCCTGTTCATTTACTAAGTTTAGACGAGTAATAAATTCAACAGTCTTTGAAAATCCATAGATATGCGTATCTAACACTTCTTCATAGACTGGACACGTTGAGACATTTAAACTTCCTGCTTGTGCCTTTATCAAACTTTCTATTTTATTTGCCTCTTCTAAAAGTAACTCTAATGCTACGGCTTTAATTGGGACATTAGATTTTGCCAAGCCATCTCCCCCCTCATCCATGCTACTGGTTATACGTTTATTCTGGCACTGTATTTTATGAATTGAATTTATATGTAGGCTCTCTGTTTACTATATAATAATTGAAAGTAATTATCAATATCACTAATAGTTTCTTGTAGCTTGCTCGTAATCTATCCTTATAGAAAGACCAACGTAAAAAAGCAGGTATCTTTACCTGCTTCATTAAAACCATTTTAATGACAACATGCCTACTTTCAAACCAATTCTTACGTATTTCATTTTATACTCCGTCCAAGTCCTGCATCATCAAATTATTTCATATTTATCACTTGTTTCCTTCGCATATAAACTTGCTTCGGTTAACAATTCTCCCTATCACAACTGGCAGTACACTTTCCTATTGCTTGATAAATCGAACACCATGACCGTTTCGCATAACAAATCGGAACATCTTGTTCCCCTGCCTTCTTTTTGACAACTGAGGTTAGGTTATGGTTGATATAGTCTGTCAATATTAGGATAAGATCAACATGAGAAGGAATCGCCCTCTTAACCATCTGTACTTTTCGTCCACTTACATGTTCAACCTGTTCAAACCCCAACTGATTTAATTTTTTTGGTATTGAGCCTAAATGATCCGCCCCTACGATTAATAACGATTGCATAATTCGCCCCCCTATTTGTGATGTATTAAAACTGCCCTTTAAATGATATTTATTCTCATCTACTATTCTAATTGATATTGATTATCAACGTCAATGGTTATTTTGTGACAATTAAAATAACTTAGTATTACCTAAACCGATGCTCTTCTACCCCAAAACAAACAAAAAAGCAACAAATTCCAAGATCGTAATCAAGGAATTGCTGCCTCTCTGTTAATTATAAAGATGTTACGTATTGATTTATTACTGAAGTGCCGTTCGCAATGATTCGATATTACTTCTCATTAAACTAAAGTAGTCTTCATCATTGTCAATATCCTCTTGAACTAGAGCTTCAAGATTATGAAGATCAAGGGCTTCAGCACCAACTTCTTCTTGAACAACCTCTGCTACTTGAGTCGTAATATTTTGTTCAAATAAAATGTAGTTAATATTATTATCATTCGCAAAATCAATAATTCCTTCTAACTGCTTTGCAGATGGCTCATTTGTCGGTGATAATCCAGTAATCCCCATCTGTTGTAATCCATAACGCTCTTCCCAATAGCCAAAGCCTGCATGAGAAACGATAAATGTGTTTTTAGAAGCTTCATCGACCATCTCTTGGAACTCTTGATCTAATCCTTCTAATTCTTCTTTGACTACCTCAAAGTTCGCTTGAAATTCCTCTGCTGCTTCTGGCAATAGTTCTACTAATGCATCTTTTATATTTTCCGCTACTTGGATCGATAAAATTGGATCTAACCAAATATGTGGGTCTCCATCTCCATGATCATGGTTGTGACCGTCATCACCTTCGTGGTTATGCTCTTCCTCATGACCTTGATCTTCATGCTCATGTCCATGATCATGATCTTCCTCATGACTGTGCTCTTCATGCTCATGTCCGTGATCATGATCTTCCTCATGACCTTGCTCTTCGTGCTCATGTCCGTGATCATGATCTTCCTCATGACCTTGCTCTTCATGCTCATGTCCGTGATCATGGTCATAAGCAATTAAATCAATACCTTCTGATGCTTTAACAACGAGAAGCTCTTCACCTACAGAATCAATGACAGCATCCGCAAATCCTTCCATTCCGATGCCATTATAGAAGAATGCATCTGATTCCGCAATATCAACCATTGTTTGAGGTGTAGGCTCAAATGTATGCGCATCTCCCCCAACAGGCACAACATTGGTTACATTAACATAATCGCCACCAATTTTCTTTGTGAAATCCTCCAATGGAAAAATCGTTGTGAAAATATCTAACGTTTCATTAGACGTCTCCTCTTCATTTTCATTTGTCTCGCTTGCATCTTCTTGTTGGTTTCCACATGCAGCAAGAAATGATGATAACACAATAATAATTGCAAAAAAGAAACTAGCTTTAACCTTCATCAAATAACCCCTTTCGTAATTGTTACGATTTATCAATAATCAGAATTATATCGTAATCATTACGTTTTGTAAACAAGAAATTACGATTTTAGCAAGGGCGAAGCGAATAGTCTAAAATTCTGTTCAAATGGGCAATGTATCGTCTACATTGGTTTGGACTTTGTCGTTGCAACTACTCCACTGCGATTCGTAGTGTTTAATCCCTGCTATGGTTGGACAATTAAATAACTAACATTTCAGTATATGTCTTGGCGTAGGTAATATTTGTGATAATTCTTGTATCAGCAATAAACCTTCAATATTTTTATGTTTTTGTTGTTTTCATACAAACACCAACACTGTCTTCCTTATGACATGGATACCATGAAGTAAAAATTGTCATGCTAAGGAATAAGGCAGAGTGTTATAGGAATCCATTTGGCATATTTGCTCTTACTTTTTAACCGACGTTGTTATTGGAGTCACACCGACTAAACCGTAGCGGGTAAGGAGGTATCCCGATGAGAAGATTAGATGATGAAGAGCGTGAGCAATACTTTGATCACATCATTCAATCACTAGATGAACAAAAGAAAGAAGCTTTTCGTGAAAGCTTTTTGGAACTTCACCCGACCGACCAAATGGAGCTCTTTCGGTCTTTAGATAAAACAAAACGGGCTCTTGTGTATCAATATGTAACAGCTGATGAATTTGCGGATATATTCCAAGGTTTTGAGCTAGATGAGCAAGAAGATTTCGTTTTAGAGTTAGAAGAAAATTATGCTGCAGAGATGTTTAACCAGATGCATGCCGATGATATTGCCGACTTTTTAAGTGAACTTAACGAACCACATGCAAAGGCAATACTAAATGCAATGGATAAAGATGAAGCCGATGATGTAAAAGAACTCCTTTCTTATGAACAAGAAACAGCTGGCGCGATTATGACTAAGGAATATATATCCATTAGGGCAACTAATACGGCTTCTGACGTCATCGAACTCCTTCGCCAAGAAGGACCGAATGCTGAAACGATTTATTATCTTTATGTCGTTGACGATAAAGATAAACTGGTAGGTGTTGTCTCATTACGTGATCTAATCATCGCCTCCACCGAAGAAAAGGTTGAGAAATTAATGAGTTCACGTGTTGTTTCTGTTGAAGTTCATACTGACCAAGAAGAGGTCGCTAAAATTATTCGTGATTATGACTTTCTGGCCGCACCCGTTGTTACGAGTACAAATGAATTGATTGGAATCATCACCGTCGATGATGTCATTGATGTTATCGAAGAAGAAACAACTGAAGATGTTGGTGAAATTAGTGCTGCAAGAGGGGCTACTGACGTTAATGTTAGTGCATTCACCGCTGCAAAAAAGCGTGCCCCTTGGATTATTTTATTAATGTTCTTTGGTTTAATTACTGCCGAAGTGATTGGTCAATTTGAAGAAACACTTGAAGCGATTGTATTACTCGCTGTATTTATTCCATTGATTATGGACTCTGCTGGAAATACAGGGACGCAATCTCTGGCAGTAATGGTTCGTGCGTTAGCCACAGGATCTTTTGAAAAGAAAGGGCTGTTGAATACGATTAAGCGTGAATTTGGTACAGGTCTTATGCTTGGCATCATCTGTGCTGTTGTGTTAATGATTCTTGTTCCGTTATTATACGATAGTTATATGTTAGCCTTCATCGTAGGAATATCACTATTTTTAACGTTAAGCGTTGCAACAATCATAGGCGCTGTTGTACCTGTAATCATTACAAAATTAAAATTAGACCCTGCAATCGCTTCAGGTCCATTTATTACGACCGTAAATGATATTTTAGGCTTACTCATTTATTTTTCAATCGCAACCTCACTTCTTCAATACTTATAACCCTATAATATAGGGGCTGTTCCATTAGTGACAGCCCTTTATTGTTGGATTCATTTCCACTAAACTTCGCTTGACTCTAAATTAACCTAAGACTAGACGTTGAAATGATTGTTCAATTTCAGTTGCATCAATCGAGTGACCGATAATAATGATGCATGGTGCTAGTTTTTTTTGATCAATACGGCTAATTGATAGCTGATTTGAGGAAAATTGAAATTGAAAATAACCCGGTGTTTCTTTTAATTGGATCATTCCTTTTGCACGGATGACATGTTCCGGCAATCCCTTTAACCACTTCTCTAAGTTCGTCCGATCTAAAACGGGGGGAGTATCAATTTTTATCGTCTGAAAAACATGGTGATCATGATCATGGTGGTGGTGACTCGAATGGTCCTTGTGCTGAGGATCTCCATCAACCGTTTTCGTTATCACCCTCGGTTTTAAAATTTCTTCAACATCAACATCACCATAAGAGGTTTCAAAAATCGAGACACGCTCATTATCTACAGTGCTTCTTACTTTTTTACGTACTTTAACTAATTTTGCAGCGGAAATTAAATCGACTTTATTTAAAAGAATAAGTGTCCCATTGGTTAGCTGTTGTTTGAGTACGGTACGGATTTCTTTTGAACTTGAAAAAATACTTTGGTATTCGAGGTAATGACTCGCATCGATCAAACTAACAATCGATTTTAATTCAAGCTCTTCAAATAAAGCTGGTGAAGTGATTGCCTCGACAATCTCCCTTGGATTGGCTACTCCAGTTCCTTCTATAAGTAATGCATCTGGTCGTTCATGATCGTTGACAGTTGTTATGAACGTTTCTAACTCCTTCGTCAAATCTTCTCGAATTGTACAACAAATGCATCCATTCAGCATTTCAAGTAATGGTTCATTTTCAAATAAATCTCTTTCTACATTTACCTCACCTAATTCATTTAAAACAATGCCTGGGGTCATGTTCTTTTCCTTTAATTCTTTAAGAACTTTCATTAGTACAGTTGTTTTACCACTGCCTAAGAAGCCAGTAATTAGATAGACTGGAATCTTTTTTTCTCCCATCACTATGCCTCCATATGTAATGACTTGTGATTATAATGCTTTTACGTTACCATACGGGTAGACTTTTCACAAATCAGAACGATTATTATTTATTTCCATCATTCTATCACTTAAATATGTGATAAAATACTAGAGTTATTACTATTATTTAAGGATAGGAGATTACCGCTTACAATGAAATTAAAAGAGTCTCTTTCTTCCGTAACGAAAGACTTGATTGGCTTACTGTTGTTAATCGTCTTTTTAATTTTGTTTTTTAATATTGACTATTTTAAAGATCAAGAAGCGTTTAACTCGATCCCACAAGCATGGTTAAATGTGAATACGATCTTTTTAAGTATTGTCATTGAGGCGATTCCATTTATTTTATTAGGCGTCTTTTTTTCATCGCTGATTCAAATTTATGTTTCCGAGGAAACAATTCAACGGTACTTGCCTCGTAATGCTTTGTCTGCTTTAGTCCCAGCAGCTGTTTTAGGGGCCATTTTTCCGATTTGTGAATGTGCGATCGTTCCCGTTGTTCGCCGTTTAATAAAAAAAGGGATGCCGCTTCATATTGGTGTCGTCTTTCTAGTTGCAGCACCGATTTTAAACCCTATTGTCGCAGCGTCTACGTACTTCGCATTTAGAAATGATTTATCCGTTCTTTATTCACGAATGGGGCTTGCTTTTGTACTGGCTATTCTGATTGGTGCGATTTTATATCTCATCTTTAAGAATAGCGATCAATTAAAATGGAGTACGGAGGAACTTATCGGAAAACAAAAGGGCGCTACTAGTCAAGTACCTGTTAGACAAATGAATCGCTTTAAACAAATGTTCTATCATGCGTCCGATGAATTCTTTTTAATGGGTAAATACTTGATTGCCGGTGCTTTTATTGCATCCTTGTTTCAAACGTTCTTAGATCGAAACCTGCTAGCTGCAATCGGCTCAAATGAATGGTCATCGACAGCAGTCATGATGGCTTTTGCTTTTCTACTATCATTATGTTCGGAAGCTGACGCGTTTGTTGCATCTTCATTTGGGAGTACATTTACGACCGGCTCTATCATTGCCTTTTTAGTCTATGGACCAATGCTAGATTTAAAAAACACCGTGATGCTATTTGCCTTTTTCAAAGCTAAATTTGTTATTACGTTTATGATTACTGTAACCGTTGTTGTTTTCGTCGCCATCATGGGGCTTCAATTCTTCATCCTTTAAGTTATTGTTTTCTCTCAAATGAGAGCCCTGAAAAATAGAAAGGAGATTGTAGATGAACAATGATATTGAAATTAAGAATTTAAGCTTCCATGCTTATATTCGTGGAATTATCCTAATTGGATTTGCCCTTCTTTTACTAGGTTTTATCATTTCTGGGAGCATCCAATTGTATATTTCTCCTAAAATGATGCCGTTTATATACTTTGCAACGGTGGTTTTTCTTATCCTTGGAGTGATACAAATCCTCCGGAGCACCGCAAAGAACCAAGAGGAAGAAATCGCTTGTGACTGTGGTGCAGACCATGGGATGAGCGGCTCGCGCCTACGTCAATTGATCGTCTATGGTATTTTCATCGTACCAATTGTCGGGGGATTTATGCTCCCTGATCATGTATTAGATAGCTCGGTAGCTGCAAATCGAGGAATCCAACTAGGTTCAGGTCTCTATTCAAAACCAACACCAGCAGCAGCTAGTCCCGAGCAAAACTCGACCGCTAGAGCTGAAGCTTTCTTAGATGACCCTGACCAATACTATCGAGAGCTAGCAAATGGTGGTGATACGGATACTGAACATTACACAATTGAGGATTTCTATACAGAAGAAGGGTTCAATAGCTATTATGATGAGCTTGCCAATGAGCTGCTTGAAGAAGACCGGATCATCGTTACTGATGAAAACTATCTAGATGTTATGACCGTCTTAGATATGCACTTGGATCAATTTATTGGTCGTGAAATTGAAATCATGGGATTCGTCTACCGTGAACCAGACTTCGAAGAAAATCAGCTAGTCGTTGCTCGCTTTTCAATGACATGCTGTGTGGCTGATGCAGCCGTCTACGGAACGCTAGTTGAATTTCCAGAAGCAGAACAGTTTGAAAACGATACATGGATACAGATATCAGGCACAATTGATCAGTCTCAATATAACGAATTCATTGTCCCACTTGTCCACTTAAGAGAAATTGAAGTCATCGAAGCTCCGGATCAACCGTACGTCTTTCCAACCTTCCGTTGATAACATCACGAGTGTCTTTAAAGCTAGCTTATTACCTTTAGAGACACTCTTTATATGCTTTTTATGCTCGATATAAGAAAAAAAGCAGCAACCCCTAATCAGTTTAGAGGTTGCTACGAAATTATTCATGGCAATATTTTCACTTCCCAACGTTATAAATACTTTCGATGAACTTTCTTGCCATCATAAATAAATACCATTTGCTTGTCATTAACAATTGTCTCAAGATGAACCGGTCTTCCCCACAGTTGATAAATATATGGAAGAACACGTTCAAGGTAACTTACGTCTAATTCAGTCCCTTCATACGAATGAGTAATATATAACTCACCGCTTTTCAAATAGTCTCCATCCGTAACCATTAAATAAGGAAAGCCACCGTTTACTCGTGACTGAACGAGCTGGTCACGTACATGCTGCCATTCCTTATCAACAATTTTATAATCCGCTCCTTGCTTTTGGAACAAATACATATCTTCTCGTAAAACGAGGTCTTTCGTTAAATAATTACGAATGAACGAGATGTCAGACTCAATCTCACGGACTTCAAAGATTTTATCCCGCCCACTTCCTGGTTGCACGCCTTGACGTTCTTGCATCTCTTTAGTTGGGTTGTTATAGCGTTCTTCAATGTCCTCGAAAATCTTCAAACCGAGATAATAAGGGTTAATCGTTGTTGTCGACGGTTGGACAACGCCAGCATTTAACTTGGCAAATTCAATCGTGTCCTCAGATGTTAAGTCCATTTCGCGTAAAATTCGTGCATGCCAATACGAAGCCCAACCTTCGTTCATAATTTTCGTTTCAAGCTGCGGCCAGAAATATAACATCTCTTCACGCATCATTGTGAGGATATCTCGTTGCCAAGGTTCCAACTCTCGGCTATATTCTTCAATAAATAACAGCAAGTCTTTTTCTGGCTTGGGTGGAAATTGCTTTTTCGTGCGTCTTTTTGGAACGCTACTTGGCTTTTTATCTAAATCCCAAAGATCGTCATATGGGGTTTCGGCTTTTGTAAGTTCTTCCTCATCCTCTTCATCATCAATATGCCAGCTTAACTTCGGTCGCAAAAGGCTAGGATCAATGTGTTCTTGAATTGATAACACTGCATCTAAAAACCTCTCAACTTCCTCTTTCCCGTGTATCATTTCATAATTTGAAATACGTTCTGCCGTTGCACTCATACTCTCAACCATATCACGTCTTGTATTTGAGAACCGTACATTATTCTTAAAGAAATCACAATGTGCCAACACGTGAGCAATAATCATTTTGTTTTGAATTAGACTATTACTATCAAGTAAAAACGCATAACAAGGATCACTATTAATGACAAGCTCATAAATTTTACTTAAACCAAGGTCGTACTGTAACTTCATCTTGTGAAATTGTTTACCAAAGCTCCAATGGGAATATCTTGTCGGCATACCGTATGCCCCGAATGTATAAATGATTTCCGCTGGACAAATTTCATATCGCATTGGAAAAAAGTCAAGCCCGAACCCTTTAGCAATCTCGTTAATTTCTTCAATCGCATATTCGATTGCTTTCCTGTCCTCCGTTAGCACGTACAACGCCTCCTTCACTTGTCATTTATACAATTTATGAAAGGAAGGCGCTGATGATGAAAAAATATACACTTTTCTTCGACTTTTCACGAATAGTTCCTAATATTCCAATGAGTAAAACTTGATCCGTTCAAACCCAAACCTACTTATATCTCTATAATGAAAAAACGCCAACAAAGTCTCTAAAGACCTTGCTGACGCTTTTTATTAACGTTATTTGTTTATACTTATTGTTGGTAAAGAATTGGAGACCCTGGTCCAAGGTCAATTCCTAATACCATCCAAACAATAAGCATCAGGGTCCAAATAATTGTAAAGATAATTGTGTATGGGAACATAACAGAGATCAGTGTACCAATTCCCATTTTCTTATCATACTTTTGTGCAAATGCGATGATAATCGCAAAGTATGTCATTAGTGGTGTAATGATATTTGTTGTTGAATCGGCAATTCGGTATGCCATTTGCGTCATTTCTGGTGAATAACCAAGCTGCATCATAATTGGCACGAAGATTGGAGCCATCATTGCCCATTTTGCAGAGGCACTTCCGATAAATAGGTTAATAAACCCAGCTACAAGAATAAAGCCAATAATTAACGGAATACCTGAGAAGTTAATCGATTGTAGGAATTCCGCCCCGTACACACCAATCACTAGTCCTAGGTTTGTCTCTGCGAAGAATGCTACGAATTGACCCGCTGTAAAGGCTAGAACGATAAACATCCCCATCGCAGACATTGTATCTGATAATTGGTTCGCAACGTCTTTGTCATTACGAATATTTTTCGTAACAATTCCGTAAACAAGTCCAGGAACAAAGAACAAAATCATAATAATTGGCACTAATGAAGACATGAATGGAGATTGGATAATTCCACCGTCTTCACCACGTAACGGTGCATCTGGTGGTAAAATCAATAGCGCTGTTGCTACTAATGCCACCGCAAGTGCAAGGACAGACCATATCAGACCTTTTCTTTCAATCGCATCAAGACCTTTAATATCTTCACGGTACTCACCTTTGTACTCACCAAGACGTGGTTCAACAACTTTCTCAGTCACCCACGCACCTACAATTGTAAGTAGGAATACAGAAGCAATAATAAAGTAATAGTTCATCGCAATATTCATTGTCTCAGCATACGCTGGGTCAATGATACTCGCTGCTTGAATCGTTAACTCCCCAAGCATTGGGTCCGTTGCAGATAAGAATAAGTTAGCACTAAAACCAGCTGATACTCCAGCAAACGCTGCTGCTAAACCAGCAAGCGGATGACGACCAATCGCTGCGAAGATTAAAGCTCCTAGTGGCGGTAGAACAACATAACCCGCATCTGAAGCCACACTAGACATAATCCCTGCAAACACAAGTCCTGCAGTAATTAAGCGCTGTGGAATCGATAAAACAAAGCCACGTAAACAAGCACTTATTAAGCCTGTTCGCTCAGCTAGTCCGATACCTAACATCGTTGCTAGTACAACACCTAACGGAGCGAACCCTATGAAGTTATCAACCATACTTGTGAAAATATATTGGATTCCTTCTGCGCTCAGTAAGTTCTGGACTTCAACCATTTCACCTTCTCGTCCAGGATGCTCTACACTTACACCAAATGCCGATATAATTGCAGAGACGAAAATTACTACTAATGATAAAATTGCAAATAAAGTAATTGGGTGTGGTAGTTTATTACCTACAATTTCAACACGATCCAAAAAACGTTGAAAAAACCCCTTACGTTCCTTAGCCATTCTTGTTTCCCCTTCCTGTTATAAAATTTTGACAATATAGTAAAAAAGAACGCAAAAATTTATTTCATTAATCGATGTCACAATTATAAACGGGATAAATAGTTTTTAAAATATAATTCCTTAAAATAATAAGATTCGAAACTTTATGTCTATTTACTATATTAATATAAAGACTGATATGAACGTAAAGTAGCGCATGTTGCTAGGGAAATAAACACATAGCTGGAAGTAACTCACTTATCATTTTCACTCTTTCTCAACGCCAAGTACAGCCTCTTCCCACGTGATGAATCAAGCTTCCTTTCCAGAATTAATAGCTATGTGAAATTTTTTGATATAGATAAATAAAAAAGAATGATCCTATTGAAAACATTTTATTTCAGTAGGATCATTCTTTCTATTCTAATATATTTTTATTTCACTTTTTTTGTTGATCACCAATCTTACAAAGGGCTTAATCATTTCTTCACAAAAACATTTTACTCATACCTCAGAACACCGCTTTATGTTAAACGTTCTTTAGCCAGCATTTATCAAATTCTTTTCAATTACCATTAGACTCTATGTTTGAATATACTTGCTTCATAACAGCATCTTTTATTGCTTGTAATGCTTGGCTACTTTCTTCGTACGTATCACGTTTGACTCCAAAATAAAACTTCACCTTTGGTTCAGTTCCTGATGGTCGAATACAGAACCAACTACCATCTTGTAGTTTATACTTGAGTACATTTGAAACAGGAAGAGTGATGACTTCGGTTGATTCCTCCATTCTTTTAGTTCGCTTACTTACTAGATAATCTTCAATCACATTAATATTCTGCCCATTAACCTTTGTTGGTGGCTGTTCTCGAAAGGAAGTTATAATCTTATCAATCTGCTCTAGACCCACCTTCCCTTTTAACGTCAACGATTCGAGACCTTCAAGATAGTATCCATACTTCTCAAACACCTCTAGTAAACCTTCGTAAAGCGTCATCCCTCGGGTTTTATAGTACGTAGCCATCTCACAAGCAAATAAACACGCCTGTACAGCATCCTTATCTCTTACAAAATCACCTAACAAATACCCATAGCTTTCTTCATAACCAAATAGATACTTATACTCACCTGTTTGTTCATATTCCTTCATCTTCTCACCAATAAATTTAAAGCCAGTGAGTGTATCAATCGTTTCGATGCCATACGTCTCTGCAATTTTACGCCCCAATTCAGAGGTAACGATCGTTTTTAGAACCACACCGTTTTTAGGTAATGTTCCGAGAGCTTTCTTTTGAGATAAGAGGTACTCAAGCATAAGTGCTCCTGTTTGATTTCCGGTTAGCACTGTGTATTCTCCATCGGGATCTTTAACAGCCACCCCGACACGGTCAGCATCAGGATCTGTAGAAATTAATACATCTGCGTCTAGCTTTTTTCCATAGTCAATCGCTAATGCAAATGCCGCATGCTCTTCTGGATTAGGAGATTTTACAGTTGAAAAGTTTGGATCTGGAAGCTCTTGTTCTTTGACGACAGTGACATTGGTAAATCCCGATGATTCTAAGACGGTACGGACAGGAACATTGGCGGTCCCGTGCAACGGTGAAAAAACAATTGAAACATCTTTCCCATACGCTTGCACAAGTCCTTGGTTGACAATAATTGACTGCAATGCTTCATTATAAGCACGATCAATTTCTTCTCCAATCACTTTCAAAAGACCATTTGCTTTCAACTCTCGTTCATTAGCAACCTCAATTGTCAATTCATCATCAATGCGTTTAACATGTTCAATTAACTCATTAGCTTCTTTTGGCGGCAATTGACCACCATCTGGCCCATAAACTTTGAAACCATTATATTCCGGAGGGTTATGGCTTGCTGTAATGACAATACCAGCAAACGCTTGTAAATGCCGAACTGCAAAAGACAGCTCAGGGGTTGGTCTTAATTCATGGAAGACGTACGTTTGTATCCCACAGTTCCCAAGCGTTGCAGCTGCTTCGTGCGCAAACTCACGTGAAAAATGACGACAATCATAAGCAATGACTACTCCCCGTTTTTTGGCATCCTCACTTTCAGATTCAATATAACTGGCTAAACCTTTCGCAGCTTTTCTTACCGTATATGTATTCATTCGATTAGGACCAGGACCAATCTCTCCTCGCATCCCACCTGTACCGAACTCTAATGTCTTATAGAAGCAATCCTCGAGCTGGGTCAAATCATTTTTCATGTCTTCTAACTCTTGTTTTAATCCTTCTTCTAAGTGCTTAAAACGACTCCATCGTTCATACTCCTCTTTCCAACTCATATAAACCTCCGTAACATGTATTTTTGATTACTTTTATATTAAATGCTCTACCCTCATTAATAATTCCATTTTAAATGATTTGTTCCTTCTTATTTCTAGTGATTTACAATCTATCTTCAGAACTTGACCTTCATCCTTTTAAAAAAGGGCTATCCCTTAACTGCTCACCTCAAATTGTCTGAGATAACAGCAGGGAAAGCCCTTGTTCCTAGATTACTTTTTTATCTTCAATCACATCTTCTTCAATCGGTGTCGTCGCATAGTGAAGATCTTGTTCTAGTTTGTTTTTATGAAGAAGCGTCTCCTCTTCAGTCCAACTAAAACGTTTTTTCATATAATCTAACACTGGTTGTTTCCACTTTTGTACCCAATCAATATTAAAAAGAACAGCTCCAGTCCGGCGATTAAAGAAATCAACTGGTGAGGAAACCATTTCCTCCTCAATACCGTAAACAAGTCCCGCATATACATCAATAGGTAGATGATTCTCCTTAGCCTTTTGCTTTTGTTCTTTTACAATCTTATAGACGTTTGTTACGTTCGATCCATATAACTTCGTTAACTTACGCGCCTCACTCTCTGAGAAACCAAGATTCATTCCTTCTTCTGTTTTCTCTTTAACGAACCGGTCAAATTGCCTTGATCCGCCAACATCTCCACCAGATAAACGAACTTGATCCGTTGTGCATGGTTGTTTGTTCCCAAGGTCTTTAGCGACAATATCCACAATACGTTCAGCCATCTTTCGATAACCTGTTAACTTCCCACCTGCAATTGAAATTAACCCGGATTCCGAAAAGAAAATTTCATCTTTTCTCGAGATCTCGGATGCACTTTTTCCTTCTTCATGAATCAATGGGCGTAATCCTGACCAACTTGATTCAATGTCCTTTGTCGTCAACTTTACGGATGGGAACATATAATTAACCGCATTGATAATATAATCTCTGTCAGCTGTTGTCATTCTTGGATGAACGATAATATCATCTTCATAGAATGTGTCCGTTGTACCTACATAGGTCTTTCCGTCACGCGGAATCGCAAATACCATCCGTCCATCTTTTTCTGTATCAAAATAGACGGCTTGCTTTAATGGGAATCGGTCACCATCAATGACTAAATGGACACCTTTTGTTAGATGAAGGTATTTCCCTTTTTTAGACTGGTCCTTTTCACGTAAGGTATCAACCCATGGTCCTGCTGCATTCACAATCTTTTTTGCATAAATCGTATACGTTTTTCCTGTTAGCTGATCAGTGACATTTACGCCAACAACTTTTGCGTTCTCATAGATAAAGTCATCAGCTTTTGCATAGTTAACAGCTGTCGCCCCACGTTGTACAGCTTCCTTCATGACTTCAAGTGTTAGTCTCGCATCATCGGTACGGTATTCTACGTAAATACCGCCACCTTTTAATTTATCTTTACGAATTAATGGTTCTTTTTCTAATGTCGCTGCTTTGTTTAGCATCTTACGTCGTTCATCTTTTTTTACACCAGCTAAAAAGTCATAGACTTTTAAGCCAACAGAGGTTGCTGTTTTCCCAAATGTTCCGCCTTGAATCATTGGTAGTAACATCCACTCAGGTGTCGTCACATGTGGGGCATTCTCATATACAATCGCTCGTTCTTTCCCAACTTCAGCGACTAGCTTGATTTCGAATTGTTTCAAATAACGCAAACCACCATGCACAAGCTTCGTTGAACGACTTGAAGTTCCAGCAGCAAAATCTTGCATCTCAATTAAACCTGTATTTAACCCACGCACTTGCGCATCAAGAGCAATTCCTGCTCCTGTAATTCCTCCACCAATCACAAGGATATCAAGCGTTTGTTTACTCATTTTTTCTAAATAGTGAGAACGATCTAAACTTGAAAATGTAGTAGTCATCTCTTACACCCTTTCAGTATATTGGTTAATGAGAGCAAAAAAAGACCACAACAGCTCTACAATTATATATACATATAATATGTAGAGTGTTGTGGTCTCTCCTAATCTCCGACCAATCATTTATTAACTTATCTTTATTATAACGAAATTATCTTGTTTTGAAAAGAGCTTCACTGCTTCTTTTTTACAAACTATTACTTATACTGCATCGTCGCTGCAACAGCATTTTTCCAGCCTTCATATAAGCTCTCACGTTGCTCTTGGTCCATACCAACCTCAAATTGTCGTTCAACCTTCCACTGCTTGGCGAGTTGATCTTTACTATCCCAAAACCCTACCGCTAAGCCCGCTAAATAAGCAGCCCCGAGCGCCGTTGTTTCATTAATAGTTGGGCGTTCAACCGGAACATCGAGCATATCACTCTGAAATTGCATTAAAAACTCGTTAGCTACAGCACCACCATCAACACGAAGCTTTTTCAATGAAATTCCCGCATCTGCCTCCATTGCTTTGACAACGTCTTTTGTTTGATAAGCAAGCGATTCTAACGTTGCTCGGATAAAATGTTCCTTCTCCGTCCCCCTTGTTATCCCAAAAATGGCCCCTCGGGCTTCACTATCCCAATACGGTGTACCAAGTCCGACAAATGCAGGGACAACATAAACCCCGTCCGTTGATTCTACTCTTGTCGCATACTCCTCCGAGTCCGCTGCAGATTTAATCATCCGTAAGCCATCACGTAACCATTGAATGGCAGATCCAGCAACAAAAATACTTCCTTCAAGAGCATATTCAACCTTACCATCAATCCCCCAAGCTAGTGTCGTGAGTAACCCGTGCTTTGATGTGACCGCCTGTTCACCCGTATTCATGAGCATGAAGCAGCCCGTACCGTAGGTGTTTTTCGCCATCCCCTCTTCAAAACAAGCTTGACCGAATAAAGCCGCTTGCTGATCACCAGCGGCACCAGCGATTGGAATTTCTTCACCAAAGAAATGGTAATCAATCGTCTTCGCATACACCTCTGATGATGGTCGAACATTAGGGAGCATCGCTTTAGGTACATCAAGCATCTCTAATAATTCATCATCCCAGCATAAATCATAAATATTGTAGAGTAACGTTCGAGATGCGTTCGAGTAATCTGTTACATGTGCCTTCCCACCTGACATCCTCCAAATGAGCCACGTATCGATGGTCCCGAATAACAGATCACCTTTTTCAGCCTTTTCTCTTGCCCCTTCGACATTGTCTAAGATCCACTTTACTTTCGTCCCTGAGAAATAAGCGTCGATAAGCAAACCTGTTTTATCGCGAACCATTGTTTCATATCCTTGATCTTTTAATTGTTCGCAAATGTCTGCCGTTTGACGCGATTGCCAAACAATAGCATGATAGATTGGTTTCCCCGTATGTTTATCCCAAACAACTGTTGTTTCCCGTTGATTTGTAATTCCAATTCCAGCTATTTCAGTTGGTTTGACTTCGTTTGTCTCCATCACTTCTGCTACAACAGCTAAAATCGATGACCATATTTCATTAGCATTATGTTCAACCCAGCCCGGCTTAGGAAAGATCTGCTCAAATTCCTTTTGTGCACTACCTGCAATTGCCCCTTCTTTAGTAAACAGGATTGCTCTTGAACTTGTTGTCCCTTGGTCTAACGAAAGAATATATTTCTTTTCCATTCTCTACCCCTCCAATAGTTCACTTGATGTCTATTATTATATTTATCACGCTGCGATATCGCTGTGATCATGCGTAGCAACATTTTTTGTTTCCTTTTTATTTAACACGATCGATAGGATCGTAACAACTGCAAACGCTGCCAAAAATATCCAAAGGGCACGATAATAAATTCCCTCAAATGCTGCGGCATAAAACAATGCTCCTAATCCCCCACCAATGATTGGTCCAACGACAGGAATCCAAGAATATTTCCAATCTGAGCTACCCTTACCTGCGATTGGTAATAGAAAATGAGCGATTCTCGGTCCCAAGTCACGTGCTGGATTGATCGCATAACCCGTTGTCCCACCTAACGATAAACCAATAACAACGATTAACAGTCCAACGATTAATGGGTTCAGACCTTCTGTAAATTCATTGGCTCCAATAAATAAAATTCCTAACACTAACATAAATGTACCTAATACCTCACCAAAGAAATTTGATGGTGTATGCCGAATCGCTGGGGCTGTTGAAAACACTCCAAGCTTTGCACCTTGATCTTCTGTTGCCTGCCAATGTGGATAATAATGCAACCAAACTAAAACGGCACCGATAAATGCCCCTATCAACTGAGCTCCGATATAACCCGGAACGAGTGCCCAAGAAAATTCTCCTATTAATGCCATCCCCACGGTCACCGCTGGATTTAAATGGGCATCGCTGATCGCTCCTACCGCATAAATCGCAGTTGCAACACCAAGCCCCCATGCCGCTGTAATCACGATCCAGCCGGAATTTTCGGACTTTGTTTGTTTTAGTGCAACACCAGCAACGACACCTCCCCCGAAAATGATAATGATCATTGTACCAATCAGTTCACCTAGAAATACCGACATTTGTACTCCCCCCATTCTTTTGCAACAAAAAAAGGAGACCAGAAACATCCTATCTAGTCTTGCTACTAGATAAGTAACTGTTTCGGTCTCCTAAGCTCCTGCACAACGTATTAACTTAAATACATTGTAATTCTAAATGAAAACGTTGTCAATCCTTTTTTTCGAGTTTGTGAACAAAGCCAATCAATCATTCCCAAAGGTTTTTTCGTGATGTTGTTACTGTTAAGGCACCTGCTTTTAGTGCCATATCTACTTCCTCTTTTTCTCGTATTAGTCCTCCTGCAATAATTGGAATCCCTGTTTTCTCATAAACTTCTGTAATAATATGAGGCATAACACCTGGCAATACTTCAATATAATCGGGTTTAGTCACCTCAAGAAGCTTATAACTTGATTCTAGGGCAATCGAATCAAGTAAAAATAATCGTTGTATCGCATAAAGCCCATTTTTCTTAGCAGTAAGTACTACGCTTTTTCGGGTTGATATTAAGCCAGCTGGCCGGATATCTTGACACAAAAACTGTGCCGCATACTCGTCATTTTTAAGACCAGAGATAAGATCGGCATGAACAAGAATTTTTTTCTTAGCTTGTTTTGCATGCTGAACAAGACTTCTTAACTGACCGACATGGCTATTTAATAGAACGATATACGTAAAATCACTTTTTATTAACGCCTCAAACTCTTTCATATTACGTATAGCTGGTAAAATTCGCTGACCATCAAAATGCATCTATCTCTCCACCTTCTGTGTCACTTGAATTCTTTTATGTTCGACTCATGCTTTTAAATGTAATCGTGTATTAATTAATATGTCAATGGATAAAATCTTCAACAAATCGACATGCTCATAACCTTGCATCTTTCTTTAAATATAGATATGATCGAAAACGAATGTTTTAAAATGAAGGGGAATAGCTGATGAAAGCAAAATTACAATTTACGATGGATTATAAAGAATACATGGATCGATATTCAATGTTTTGTCTCGATGAAGAAATGGCCGAACAAGCACCACCTTTAATGACCGAGGAAGAATTCGAAGAGAAGAAACTACTAATCATTGACTGCTACCGTACGTATAATGATTTTATCTCTGAAGGAAAAGAACACGAAGCATCGATGTACATGATCAATATGATTGCTCCGCTTGAGGAGATGCTCTTATTATAAAAATTACTTTAGGGGTTGCTCTACCATCGCTCCTTTTAAGACAACCCCTAAAATAATCTACTGCAATTGATGTTCTACCCATGTAGGCATTGGTTGTTCAAGGTTTATATGATCTGTCGGGTCTCGGTATCCCTTAGAAACGATAGGCCCCTCTGCACGTAAATGAAACTGGTCGTAAAACACTTGACTTCCTTTGCTAGCCTCAACCATTCCAATCCATGTACCACCCATTGATACTACAGCCTCTGTTTCGTAAAGACCACCTTCAACATGGTTCATTTTCTTCTTCATATGATGCACCATATTCGGCATATCTAGAATGACGGTCACATTGGCATCTGTAATTGGGTCTCCCATATCGTCTTCCAAGAACAGTTGAATATCTGTCGCCTCACCGGCGTTAATTACACGATCCGTACCAATAACATCGATTTGCCAATTTGTCGCAATCGTTGGCGGTGCACTCACCCCATTCAGAAACCATATTGTCATCAACACGAAAACAATTGCTGCACTTATCGCGGCATAAGGCTTTTTCATCACATTCTTAATAACGTTCATGGTCCCACCTCTTCTTTTCTCTCAATTACATCATTGTCAAAAAATAACGATCATATTCAAATGGTCCTCATTCACGGAAGGACCCGCCAGTATACAATTTCCCGTCGAACCGATTTCGTTCGAATGTTCTCCCATTAAAAAAGCTTGCATTCATGTTTGAATACAAGCTTAGCCTTCGAGTGTTATTTCTTTAATTTATAGTTAATTTCATAAATATCGCGTCGTCGGTCCTTTAATTGAGCGACACTTCCCGTTTTACGATGACGTCTTAAGATCTCTAAGTCAACATCGCCGACGACAACCGTATCAATATTCGGGTTACATTCACCAACGATGCCATCTCGCGGAAACGAGAAGTCCGATGGTGTAAAAATCCCTGATTGAGCATACTGAATATCCATATTCTCAACTTGTGGCAAGTTCCCGACCGTACCTGAAATGACGGTATACACTTGATTTTCAATGGCTCTCGCCTGCGAGCAGTACCTCACACGTAAATATCCCTGTCGTTCATCAGTACAAAACGGTGTAAAAATAATATTGGCACCCTTATCAACAGCGATGCGGGCGAGTTCAGGGAATTCAATATCATAACAAATTTGAATGGCGATCTTACCACAATCAGTATCAAATACGTTAACTTCATTACCTGGTGAAATGCCCCACCACTTGCGTTCATTTGGTGTAATGTGAAGCTTGTACTGTTTTTCAATTGTCCCATCGCGACGGAACAGGTAGGAAATGTTATAAATCTTGTTCCCTTCCTCGACAAAATGCGAACCACCAATGATATTAATGTTATATCGGACAGCTAAGTTCGTGAATAACTCAATGTAGTCTTCTGTAAATTCAGTGAGCCGACGAATCGCGCGGCTAGGACTTTTTTCCGGCAAAAACGAAAGCAACTGCGTTGTAAATATTTCAGGAAATACTGCAAAATCTGAGCCATACCCTGCGGCTACGTCTGTATAGTATTCACATTGGGTCGCGAACTCTTCAAATGAGTCAATTTTTTTCATCATATATTGAATGGTTGTGATACGTACAGGAAACGACGTTTTAAAATGCCGTTTCGTCGTCGCCTTATAATCAACATTGTTCCATTCCATCAGCGTCGCATATTTCATCGATGCTGCATCATCTTCTAAATAATTTTTATTAATTCGTTTTAACGTAAACCCATTAATAATTTGAAAGGTTAATACAGGGTCATAAAGATTATGAATCATGACCTCTTCAACATATTGCCTTGGCGTCAACTCACTAGCATGTTTATAATAGTTTGGAATTCTCCCACCAATAATAATACTTTTCAAATTAAGTTGACGCGCTAAATCTTTACGCGCTTCATACAAGCGTCTACCAATTTTCATGCGCCGGTAGTCTGGGTGAACCATGACTTCCATGCCATAGAGATTGTATCCTTCATAATCATGGTTTGTGATATAACCATCTTCTGTGATTTCTTCCCATGTATGTTCATCATCATATTCATCAAAATTTATGATTAAGCTAGAGCAAGATCCAATTATTTCTCCATCATATTCAACACAAAATTGTCCTTCAGGGAAAATATTCAAATGACTCTCTAAATGCTCTTTCTTCCAAGGATCCATATTTGGAAAGCATAATTTTTGTAACTCGATAAGATCTTCAAAATCGTCTCGTTCTATATTCCTAATCTCAATAATTTTCTCAAACTTCGAGACATCAATCTTAGACATAGGTTCTTCCTTCCTTTCCAAGCCATCCTCTGTTGGAGGAGCTGTTCGTTTATCACATCCTATAAATTCTACCCTTTTTTGCACCAATTGAACAGCAAGTCACTACAAACGAAAATTGATAAGGGCTAAAAAACAAGGCTGTCCCCTCCGTCATGTATCTTAACGTGTGAGCTTTTACTTCAGATGTCACTCTACACTTTCGTTTTTTCTTCACGCATCAGTTGCCACTGTTCCCTAGCCATTTCTACTACTTTCTTTTCAATCGATCGGTTTTTATGATTAATAACCCGGGAAAAATAGACAACAGCCTCGGATTGATTACCTACTTTGCGATGTAATTCTCCGATTAAATACAACAGCTTCATTTCTGTCATTTGCGTTCCTATAAAATCAGAATCCTGATAGGCACCTTCATAATATTTCAGTGAAAGTCTTAAGAAACGAAGGTCCTGGTCAGCCACTTTTTTCATTCGATATAGCCAAGATAAGCGTAAACAAATTCCCGCTAGAACGATATGCTTTTCTTCTTTTAATGACCCTGACAAAAGCGCTAGCTTATGAGTTTCAATCGCATCATTTACGGTTCGTAGCCCTCCATAATTTCGTGGTTGCCACTGACTACTCAATTTTTTCACAATGTTTTCTTCAATATGTGGCAATAAAGTTGTTGAAAACGTATCCGCACATGAAAAACCGCACTGGGGACAAACACTTATTTCATAAAAATAGGGAATGTAATTCTCATCCTTATATTCTGTATAAAAATCACTTTCAATTCTTTTGACACGCACGAATCGAGATCGTAGACGTTTCGTTATGTATTTATGTTCACATAATAAACAAGTTACTTCCTTATCATAAAATGGTTCTATCCCTTCAGACATACAATCACCTTTTTGCTTGATAGTTACCTTTATTTTAGTATAAAAGTCCCCGTCCTTTCTACTCTATTTTTTCTTTTAGGTGATTGTAAAAAAGGTGGACGGTCAAAAGTAAAGAATTTTAGACCATCCACATCATACGTCTTTATTAAAATAACATCCCTGCAATGGATGCACTTAATAACGAGGCTAAAGTACCTGCTACGACTGCTCTCATCCCTAATTTAGCAATATCGCTACGACGATCTGGTGCTAGTCCACCAAGTCCCCCAAGAAGAATAGCTAACGAGGAGAAGTTCGCAAATCCACATAATGCAAAACTAACGACAGCGATCGTCTTTTCGGACAAATCCCCAGCTTCAATATAAGGTTGAAACTCCGCATACGCAACAAACTCATTTAAGACAATTTTTTGCCCAATTAAACTACCTGCAGTAATGGCATCTCCCCACGGAACACCAATCGCAAAAGCAATCGGCGAAAAAAGAATGCCTAAAATCGACTGAAGTGACAGGTTCTCAAAGCCAAATAAACCGCCAATACCACCTAAAATCCCGTTAATTAATGCTATTAATGCAATAAAGGCTAATAACATGGCACCGACATTTAATGCTAATTGCAAACCAACGCCTGCGCCTCTAGCTGCAGCATCAATGACATTTGTGGATTCGTTATCTTTTTCAATCTTAATATCGTCTGTCGTTTCAGATCGTTCCGTTTCAGGTAAGATCATCTTAGCCATGATTAAACCAGCTGGTGCTGCCATAAAACTTGCCGCCAATAAATATTCTAATGGAACACCCATGAGTGAGTAACCGATAAGCACCGAACCGGCTACTGATGCAAGCCCTCCTGTCATGACTGCGAACAATTCAGAATGTGTCATTTTAGCCAAGTATGGTCTTACAACAAGTGGCGCTTCGGTTTGTCCGACAAAAATGTTAGCTGCTGCTGACATTGATTCAGCCTTACTTGTGCCCAATATTTTTGATAGTGCACCACCAAGGATCTTGATAAACCATTGCATCACCCCGATGTAGTACAAGACTGCAATTAATGAAGAAAAGAAAATAATAACCGTTAGCACTTGAAAAGCGAAAACAAACCCAACAGCTTCTCCATCCCATAGGCCTCCAAATAAGAACATGACGCCTTCATCGGCATAGTCAATAATTTTCTGGACACCCATTGTTAGCCATTGGAGAGCTGCTCGTCCTGTTTCCCATCTTAGAACAATAACGGCAAATCCGATTTGAATCGCTAATCCCCCAAGAACGGTCCTTAAGCGTATATGACGGCGATCTCTTGAAAAAAGAAAAGCAATTAAAAAAACAGTAACAATACCTAATATTCCCCATAGAAAATTCATGGTAATAAACACACCTCTTCCTACTCATATTTGTAACGTAACAAGACTCTGTTTTTAAATTATCCAAATGTAGAAATATTACTCATTTCTCTCAGTCCATTAAAATCTGGAGTATAATGATAAAAACAGCCATTTTTATAAAGGTATAGCATAGAATAGGAAACGGACAGACGGTTTAAAACGCTGTATTCATGCTTATAATGAGTTCACAACAACAAGAGTCGGACCAGTTTTATAATGACAACACAAACATATGGATAAGTTGTTCAACAAGGACACTAATTTCAAATTAGAGGTGACCCCATTGATTCAAATGAGTAAAGAAGAGTTGAAAAAAAAGTTAATTGATACGCTTCACTCACGGCACGGAAAAACCATTGAGGATGCAACGCCTATGGATGTCTATCAGGCGCTAGGACTTGTCATTAAAGGCGAAATCAATAAAAACTGGATCTCTACGAATAAACAATATTATGAACAAGAAGAGAAACAAGTCTACTACTTTTCAATGGAGTTTTTACTTGGTCGATTAATGAAAAGTAACCTAGTGAACACGCAGATGCTCACCACCTGTAACGATGCCCTTCAAGAGTTAGGCTTGAATCCTTCACAAGTATTTGACCAGGAAGCAGAAGCGGGGCTTGGCAATGGCGGATTAGGTCGATTAGCCGCTTGCTTTCTTGACTCTTTAGCTTCGCAACAACTCCCGGGACACGGCTGTGGCATCCGCTATAAATATGGATTATTTCAACAAAAGGTTATCGATGGATATCAAGTTGAATTACCTGATTACTGGTTAAAAGAAGATTATGTATGGGAAGTCCGTCGCGTTGATAAAAGTGTCAAAGTTAGGTTCGGGGGCACGGTTGATGTTGAAGAAATGGGTGGACGACTTCATTTTCACTCTAGAAACCACCAAACCGTATTAGCTGTTCCTTATGATGTTCCTATTGTTGGCTATGGCACAAACACGGTTAACACGTTGCGGTTATGGAGTGCGGAGGTCGCTGAATCAGAAGTTCCGTTTCATCGTTCGGGGCACCATGATTATTATAATTATCTTGATTATAAACGTTCGATTGAAACGATTTCCGAATTTTTATACCCTGATGATTCACACCACGAAGGTAAGCTATTGCGTCTAAAACAGCAATACTTCCTTGTTTCAGCTGGGGTCCAAAGCATTATTCGTTCCTATAAGGAGAACTACAGCTCTCGATTAGAAACGCTTCATGAAAAAATTGCAATTCATATTAACGATACACACCCAACATTAGTCATCCCTGAACTAATGAGAATCCTTATGGATGAAGAGGGTTATAGCTGGGATCGAGCTTGGGAAATCACGACACAAACCGTCGCTTATACGAACCATACCACCTTATCCGAAGCACTAGAAAAGTGGCCGGTTGAAATGATGAAATCACTATTACCTCGAATTTATATGATTATTGAAGAAATCAACGAGCGTTTTTGCAAATCGATTTGGGATCACTACCCTCATATGCGTGATGACATTTCCGAAATGGCAATTATTGCGTATGGGCAAGTGAAAATGGCACACCTTGCCATTGTGGGGAGTCACAGTGTCAACGGTGTAGCAAAAATTCACACCGACATTTTAAAGAAAAAGGAAATGAAGAAGTTCTACTCTATTTATCCACATAAATTCAATAACAAAACAAACGGAATTACGCACAGACGCTGGCTGTTGCAAGCAAATCCTAAATTAAGCAAAGTGATTACAGAAGCGATTGGTACACGTTGGATCTCAAATCCAAAAGAATTAATCGGGCTACTTAAATATACATCGGACCTCTCTTTTCAAGAAAAAGTAAGGAGAGTCAAATTGGATAATAAAAGAAAACTCGCTAACCTTGTCGCTGCACAAACAGGCATCCTAGTTGATGAGACATCTATTTTTGATGTCCAAATTAAGCGACTCCATGCGTACAAACGACAACTATTAAACATTCTTCAAATCATTGACCTTTATAACCATCTCAAAGAAAATCCAACATTAGATATTACACCGAGAACGTTTATCTTTGGGGCAAAGGCAGCTCCTAGTTATCATTTCGCCAAAAAAGTGATAAAACTGATCACAACTGTGGCCTCGGTCATCAATCAAGATAAAGCAATTAATGATAAGCTTAAAGTCATCTTTTTAGAAAATTATAGCGTATCTTTAGCTGAAAAAATCATTCCTGCAACCGATGTTAGCGAACAAATCTCAACCGCAAGTAAGGAAGCCTCTGGGACTGGGAATATGAAACTGATGATGAATGGTGCGCTCACCATTGGTACACTTGATGGCGCTAACATAGAAATTAAAGATATGGTTGGTACAGATAATATCTTTATTTTCGGACTAAAACCCGAGGATGTTTTACATTATTACCAATATGGTGGCTACAATGCCCGTGACGTTTACGATAGTGATGAACGCCTCCGTACCGTTGTCGATCAGCTGATCAATGGGTTTTTTGGCAAAAATGTTGATTTTAGTGATATCCATTATTCGATATTCGCCCAAAATGATGAATTTTTCGTGCTAAAGGATTTCGATAGTTACACCGAAGCACAGGAAATCATCGACGAAGCGTATCGTGATCAACAGTTATGGATGAAGAAAAGCATCACCAATATCGCACATTCCGGTAAATTCTCAAGTGATTGCACCATTTCTGAGTATGCAAATAAAATCTGGAAATTAACACGAACACCGATTGATTCAATGTAAATATCAAAACAACCCATACCAAAAAGGAGATCATCCTTTTTGTATGGGTTGTTCCTTCATGCCTATTGTCCTTCGCGTATCGATCGAGCTAACTTGGGGTGATCAGTAAAGATACTAGAACAATTCATTTCCATACAACGTTTCATTTGCTCTTCATCATTCACAGTGTATGGCCTTACAAAAATATTGTCATCAATTAACTCTTTAACCTCCGACTGTTTCATCATCGGGTAATAATAATGCAGCGCTTGAGCGCCAACCGATGTCAGGTACTTCAGTGGTTGATGAAGGCTAGCACGGACAATAATAGCAGTCTCAATGTGATCGATTTTCGCAAGTGACTGCACTAACTGATGATCAAAAGAAGATAAAATGACGCGATTCATCTTAAACGTTTGTAATCGGTTACGAACTTGTGCTGCTAATTTCTCACGATCCAAAGCAGTACCCTTTAGCTCAATATTTAGCGTCAAAGGATAGCTCTGCGCCCATTCAAGGACGTCATCGAGGGTGGGAATGAGTTCACTTGCAAATCTTGGCGCAAACCATCTCCCTGCGCTGAACTGGCGTAACTCTGCTAACGATAAGTCTGCTATACTCCCTGTTCCATTCGTCGTACGATCGATCGTAAAATCATGAATAACGACCGGAACTTCGTCTTTTGTCAGTTGGACATCAAATTCTATTCCGTCGACACCGAGCTTGGCAGCCGCCTCAAAAGCTGCCAGCGTATTTTCTGGATGAGTACTCGATGCTCCACGGTGAGCAAAAATTTCCATATTTACACCCCTCATATCACGTGCCTTTTGATCACTTATCAAAGGTTACAGAATCGCAAACACACCAAAAATCAATGTCGAAAATAAGACAATAGTGATACCAATAAGCGTTTCATATGGTAACAGTTTAAACCGCTCCTTCATATCCATATTCACACTACGTTGTGTAATATGAAAGTATGTTCCATGAGGCAAGTGATCAAGGACAGTTGCCCCTGCATGTACCATGGCGGCCCCTGCTAGTGCATGAATCCCTAACTCGATGATTGTTGGCGCAAACACACCACCTGCTACGGCAGTGGCTGCTGATGTTGAAGCAGTAGCCGCTGACATCGTTACCCCTGCAATAGGAGCGAGCCAATAAGCAGGTAATCCTAGTGATTCAATACCATTAAGAATAACATCAATTATAGCAGAATGAGCAATAATACCTGCAAGCGTCCCTGTTCCTAACAAAAGCATGGCAATACCAGCCATCTTATCTAAGCCTGAACGAATGTAATAGTTTAAATGGCTTGATTTGCCCATCACAATCGCCCCGACAATCCCACCAATCGGAAGTGCAAGCATTGGGTCTATCGTAATATGAAAGAGCGGTTGGAAGAGAAGGAGGACAATGGCCACAAACGGAGCTGTTAGTGCTGAAGCCAGAGATGGTAAGTCTTTATTCTCTTCAACATTAACATCTTCACTACTGACCTTACTCCCTTTATGAATCAAGAACTTCGCTAGTACATACGTCATTAATAGACCGCCGAACGCCGGAACGACGCCAACAAACATAACTGACGTTAGGGGAACTTGGAAAGCTTCGGCTGCTGCAATCGTGTTCGGGTTCGGGGAAATAATGTTTCCTGCTTTTCCCCCTCCTGATATCGCGAGCAAAACTGCAAACTTTGATAGGTTGGCTCTTTTGGCAATTGACAGTGCAATTGGTGCTACGGTTAAGACAGCTACACCAATAAATACACCGACACCCGTAAGTATCATCGTTGCCCCTGCAATCGCAAGCAACGCTTTTGTTTCTCCTAACTTATGTAAGATTGATTCAGCAATTGTCTTGGCGGCTCCAGATTCAATCAAAACACCAGCTAGGACCCCTGCTGCCAATACTCGTAAAACAACCCCGGTCATCCCTTCTGCACCATCGATCATGAGGTTAACGGTATCTACCGCTGACAAGCCACCGATTAGACCACCAGACAAAGCACCGACCATCATCGCATAGACAGGGTTTACCTTTCGCAATATTAATACGATCGTGACGAGCAACCCTATGATTGTACCTACTGAACCTACTTGTACATCCATTACCTGTCTCCTATAAACTAATATAGTGTAAAATAATTCCTTCTATTAAACTGTCATTTTATCTGTTTAGATGTATGATTGCAACAATAATAGGTTCACTATTCACTACTTTTTTAAAAATAGCAACCATCTTTGACTAGAGCATTAGGGGGGGAAATATAGGAGACTGTACAACAAAAAAACCTCCCCAGTACAGGAAGGCTTAGATAGATTATTGAACGACCTTCTGAGTCGTATATACATTTATGACTTCACCACTACTTAACAGTTCATTTAGGTTCTTCTTTAGCTCATCCTCCACCTCATCAATACCTTCTGTTCCCTGCAAAGAGTGTCGATCATGCGAGGCAAGATATTTAATAATCGCGCTCTCAACTAATGGATATGCTTTTTCTAGCTCCTTTGTCGTTGATGCAGCATCAACCTCAAAAGCAAAACTTGCTTGAATCATTCCACTACCATTTAAATTGGTCACGATCGTCTCTGTATGATTCACTCGGTCAGCAAGGTCATCGACCCCATCACCATCACCCAATATGAGATAGACTAACGCAGCAGATAAACCTACCACCAAAATGCTCAATATAACAACTAAATTTTTCATGGCTACCCCCAACAGATATACTATTGATTCGGTAAAATCAATATTTCAACGCGCCGATTTTCCGCTCGACCCTCAACTGTATCATTCGATTCAACCGGGCGATGCTCCCCGTATCCTGTCACGCTGAAATATTCTGGTGAAAGGTTAGGGTTCTCTAACATTTCTTTCATAAAGTTGAGTGCACGCATCGCACTTAAGTCCCAGTTGGAACGAAACTGCTGATTGGAAATTGGAAGGGAGTCTGTATGACCAGAAATACGAATACGACGGGCTGGCTCAGAAATAAGCATGTCAGAAATTTGTTCACTTAACTCTTTAGCCTCTGCTTTCACTTCAGCACTTCCCGAGTCAAATAGAGCATGATCTAATATCGTTACCATCAGTCCTTCCTGATCTAAATGAGTATCAAGGTGCTCTTCTAGATCATTAACTGCGATGTATTCATCAATTTCAGTTTGAAGGTTCTCCAATTGATGGTATTCGTCCTGACCATCACCTTGATTTTGCTGAGATGTACTTGTTTGACCGACATCGATCGGAACTTGACCAGAATGATCAAAAAGGTCACCACCACCGAAAGCATCATTTAAAATGACTCTCATCTCTTGATATTTTTCAGCATCGATTGAACTCATCGCAAACAATACAATAAATAACGCAAGTAGCAACGTTAACATATCCGCGTACGGGATTAACCATGATTCATCAACATGTTCTTCTTGCTCTTTTCTCCTTCTCCTAGGCATCGATATCCGCACCTTTACCGTCCGTAGACTGGAGCTTATTACGTTCACGAATCGGTAAATAAACCAATAATTTTTCCTCAATCGCTCGAGGTGCGACACCTTGCTGGATGGATAGGACCCCTTCGACGATAATTTGCTTAACCATGACCTCTTGTTTCGACTTTCTCTTCAACTTATTGGCAAACGGATGCCATAATACATACCCACTAAAAATACCAAAAAGTGTAGCAACAAACGCGGCTGCAATGGCATAACCTAAGGCATCCATATCATTTAAATCACCAAGAGCTGCAATCAAACCTAATACAGCTCCAAGCACCCCTAATGTGGGAGCATAGGTTCCTGCTTGTGTAAAAATCCCTGCACCAACAGCGTGACGATCTTGCATCGCAGCTATTTCCTCTTCCATCGTATCTCTTATGTATTCAGGTTCCATCCCATCCATTGTCATTTGCAGACCTTGCTTTAAAAATGGATCTTCTACTTCTTCTATCTTATTTCCTAAACTCAAAAGTCCCTCTTGTCGGGCGACTTTTGAACATTCAACAAAGAACGGTATAACATCAACGATTTTCTGTTCCTTTTGATCTGAAAATAAGATTTTAAATAATTTTGGTACGTTTTTAATCTCATTTGTTGGAAATGCAATTAACACAGCAGCAATGGTTCCAACAAAAATAATTAAAATGGCCGCTGGATTAACTAAGACGGCAAGACTAGTTCCTTTGGCTACCATACCAACTAACAATGCGACAACACCTAGTAAAACTCCAATAACGGATGTCTTATCCATAATAACCCCTCACTTTTGCTTCTCTCTGAAGTCATAATAATCACTTTTCTATCATACTACTATCCGCTATGAAAATTAATAGGTTTGTGTTAGTAACTTTTACCTATCAGCATCGTAAGGCACTTCAGATCCACGCCTATAGAACTATCTATTTTAATTATCATACTGTATAAATGGGAAAATGGAAACACCTTTTTACAAATCTCATCGATCTTCAAAAAAGCTGCTACATTATTCAATATAAAGCGTAATCCATTCATTTGATTGCTGCTCATCCTTGATCACAAAACCCGCCTTTGTAAACAGAGACCTTAGCTGCTCACAGTTCCACTCGACAATACCAGAAATCAAAAAGCTTTTTCCTTTAGCTAATAACTGATGCTTATGAATGAGCTGAATCGTTTCATCAGCACCAATATTAATAATGATCAAATCATATGTCTGATCAATATTGAAATCTGTAGCAAACAAATCTGCCTGTACGATTTGAATAGTAGAGATGTCATTTAATGATGCATTATGGTTCACTTCACGTTCAACAGGCTCAATATCAACAGCAGTAACTGCTTTTGCTCCCCTTCGCGCGCAGGCAACACTTAAGATTCCTGATCCAGTACCTAAATCAAGGACGTCACATCGGTTTAAATCACGTGCTAATAACATCCGTAAACAATCTTGAGTGGTTTCATGCAGCCCTGTCCCAAACGCAGCTTGCGGATCAAACTTGAGGACCTGTTTATTCGTATAATCTTCATCAGAGCCAGGATAGGCAATCACCCAACCATTCCCTAAGTCAACATCAGTAAAAGCTGGAGTAGAGTAATCGACTTCTATTTTTTGGTAATGAATAGCTGACTTTTCAATGGCTAGTACTTGAGTGAGTTGATTAAAATAACTCTCCGGTAAATCTGGTACTTCTTCTGGATCACCGTAAATTTTCAGTTCAATGATCTCCTTATTCGTTTCTATAAAATCATACCCATTTCTTACTTTTGTGACCTCGATTGGCGCCTCATAATAAAGGTTGATGATTCCAGCTGCCGTTAATTTTTCAATAACATGCTCAATTTCATCTGATGAAACAGAAATAACAAATTCATGGAGCATCTCACATCTTCCTTTCCAAACAATTTTTTCACTTTTTAAGTAGCTTTTTGTACGTACGAACAAACTTTGCCCAGTTACGCTTTTTTGAATATAAATGATAAATTAAATCTTTTAGTAACGGGTATTTCTCACGGTATGGATACCAATAGAGTTCACTATTCTTGCTTCCTTTATCGACCATGACTGATTTTTCATGGCAAAAATCCCGCAAACCAGCCTCACCATGATAACGTCCAAGCCCACTTTCTTTTATTCCCCCAAACGGCAAATGGTGATTAGCTACTGTAACAATCACCTCATTAATTAAGACATTTCCACTCAGCAACTGACTAGCCACTCGCTTAGCCTTCTTTATATCTGAACTCCAAACACTTGCATTTAATCCATAATTTGAATCATTAGCAAGGGCAATGGACTCTTCTTCTGTATCGAATGGCAACATCGGTAATATAGGGCCAAACGTTTCCTCTTTGACAACCTTCATCTCTTGGTTCACATTGGTTAGAACAGTTGGCGGGATAAACAACCCACTACTCTGATCCCATTGTTCCGGTACCACACCAGCTTCTAATGTAGCCCCTTCACGTATCGCTTCTTCTACTTGAGCTTTAACGATTTCTACCTGTTGGGGATAGGTCATCGAGCCAATGTCATCATCAATAGCCGTACCTTGTTTTAACTTCTTCACTTCTGCAACTAATTTTTCTTTAAACGAGTCATAAATGCTTCGATGTACATAAAGCCTTTCGACAGACATGCATACTTGTCCACTATTAGTAAACGCTCCCCACAAAGCCCCTTGAACAGCACGCTCAATATTGGCATCCTCAAAGACAATCATTGGATCTTTCCCTCCTAGCTCTAAAGTGGTCGGTATCAAATCCTTGGCTGCTTGTTGTTGAATCATTTTGCCTGTTCGTACAGAGCCTGTGAAAAAAATATAATCCGGCTTCCCAGCTGTTAACGCGGCCCCAAGATTGCCTCCTCCATGAGCAACTTGAACAACATGAGGAGGTAAACCTGCCCCTTGGACAATGTCTTCAATTTGCTTTCCCACTAACGGGGTCACCTCAGATGGTTTGAGGATAACAGTATTCCCAGCAACTAGTGCACTAACAACTGGGATAAGAGCGAGTTGGAGCGGATAGTTCCAAGGTGAAATAACCAACACAACACCACGGGGGATATACTCAACGTACGATTTTTTACCAAAAAACAAAAGTGGTGTCGTCTTTTTTTGCTCACTTAATATATGCTTGGCATGTTTTTCGATATGGCACAAACCATCTACAACGGGCAAAAGATCGGCTACAACTGCTTCAGTCTTTACCTTTCCCGTATCATCGGCGATAACCGTAGCAATATCATCAAGATGCTCCGTCATATAAATGCGAATATTTCTTATGTACTTAATTCGTTCAGGTAACCGTAGACCTGACCATGTCGCAAAAGCTGCTCTCGCCTTCGAATAAAGATCGGGCACATCTGAGGTGGCTGTCAATTCAACTTTACCGATCCATTGGCCTGTGGCTGGATGGTAAGAGTGTAACTTATTATTTTCTTGCATGGCTTCAACCTCTTCTTTCTACTCAACGTGTCCTTATTTATACCCTTAATTCATACCTACTAACATTCATGAGTTTTTGTATAGGATTGAAAAATTTATCAAAACTAACCTATGACTACTTCAAAAGGAGGATGCATGTTGACAAACCGTAGCAATAACAGAGTCGGACAACGCGATCCCAACCAATATCACGTACTAAGTCGTAAAGCCAAAAATACGGGGCTTGAAGCTTCTTATGAATATGGGAGCGGTAATCGAACATCAAAAAAATCACGCTAAACCTTAAATATCGTACCACATATTAAACATCTACACCTATCGTTTGGGGCTGTCTACAAGTTATCGCACCTATTGTCCTAAGGTAACGATGACTTGGATGACAGGCAGCCCCTATATCATAAATGAAAATCAAGCAAGTGGACACACTAGTTAAACAACACTATAAGGAAAGAAGGGATGGACTTGGAACAAACAAATCAACAAGGCAAACCAGGGATTGTCTTTTATACGTCTGTTATTATCGCTCTGTTATTTGTTTTTTGGGGTGTGTTCTTCACAGATCACCTCTCAAATCTCACTGCTGATGCCCTAGCCTTTGTACTTGAAGTTTTTGGTTGGTTCTATGTACTAATTGCCGTGTTATTCGTTATTTTCATTTTTTATCTAGCATTTAGCCGCTTTGGGAAAATCCGCTTAGGTAAAGATGACGATGAACCTGAATTTTCAAAAGCGAGTTGGTTCGCCATGCTTTTTAGTGCCGGAATGGGGATAGGGTTAGTCTTCTGGGGAGTAGCAGAGCCAACCTTTCACTACTTGTATGCACCATTTGATATAGCACCATCAGAATCAGAGGAATCGGCAAAATTGGCGTTTCGTTATACGTTCTTCCATTGGGGATTGCAACCTTGGGCCATTTATTCATTAGTTGCCCTTGCCCTTGCTTACTTTAACTTCAGAAAGGGAGAAAAAGGGTTAATTAGCATGATTTTCAAACCGTTACTTGGTGATCGCGTTTATGGGCCAATCGGCAACATTATTGATGTCATTGCGATTTTCGCGACAATTTTTGGTGTCGCCACCACGCTCGGTTTTGGTGCGTCACAGATCTCCGGAGGACTTAATTATCTCTTTGACATACCAAACACAACAACAACTCAAATTTCAGTTATTGCCATTGTGACCGTATTATTTATGTTATCTGCTTATACCGGTTTGAAGAAAGGGATCAAATATTTAAGTAACACGAACTTAGTGCTGGCAGCGCTACTGCTTCTGTTTACGTTCTTGCTAGGTCCAACCCTATTTATTCTTAATACATTCACTCAGTCGATTGGGGATTACTTAGGTAACCTTGTCCAAATGAGTTTCTCATTAAGTGCCATTGACCAGCACCCTTGGGTACAAGATTGGACAATCTTTTATTGGGCATGGTGGATTGCATGGGCTCCATTTGTCGGCTCATTCATCGCTCGTGTCTCTAGAGGGAGAACGATACGAGAATTTGTCATCGGTGTACTTCTTGTACCGACAGTCACATGTTTCTTTTGGTTTTCTGTCTTTGGCGGATCCGCGATACACCTTGATCTATTCCAAGGCGTAGATATTAGTACAGCGGTTGATACGGATATGGATACTGCGCTATTTGTTACGCTTGATCAGTTCCCAATAAGTATGGTTACCTCACTCATTGCGATTCTGCTGGTAATGACGTTCTTTATTACATCAGCAGATTCGGCGACGTTTGTTCTTGGGATGATGTCAAGCGACGGTTCAATGGAGCCAGGGCTTAGAATTAAATTTACATGGGGTATTTTACAATCTGCGGTTGCAGCCATCCTTCTACTAGCCGGTGGCCTAGTGGCACTTGAGCAGATGCTCATCACCTCGGCCTTACCATTTGCCATTATTATGGTTGGGATATGTATTTCTCTGTATAAGGCTTTAAGTCAAGAGTTCACCAAAGAAGACAAAGGTGGAAGACGTTGGAAACGTGAGCGTAGAATTCAATCCTAACCGAATCGAACAAAAGGACATTGGTTAACAACTAACAGCTCACCTCGTTTAGTTTCTTACCTGAGGTGACTGTTAGTTGGCTTAATAAACAACCGATCTGTTATGAATCGTTCACTCCTTATAATATTTTATATTGACAAACATAGACGGTTTTTATATACTGTATGTAATATAATAATCAACTCCGAATAGTTTTATCAATACACACTTATAGCTAAAGTGAAATTAGCATATGATTAATATTTGTTATTGATCATGTGAAAATTTTATTTGTTGCTATAAGATGGGGATTAGAAGTTATCGGTATATTTCTGTTTAGACATGTCTAGGTAGAAGTATACCTTTTTTAGTTCCAAAAAAGGGGGAGAACCATGCAAAAGACACAACTAAAAAAAAGCGTACTAGAAGCAGAAATCAGCAAATCATTAACACAGTGGGAGAAAGAATACCTCGGACGTGGGTCAGTAAATGTAAAAACTGACATTGTCAGAAACATGATTATCGTCATATTAAAAGGGGTTCTTACACCTGCTGAAAAGGAACTTGCTAAAGATCCTCAAGGGATATTAGACATTAAAAAAACACGAGCAGCATTGATTGAGAGCGGCAACCAACAATTGAAATCAATTATTTATGAGATGACAAACGAAGAAGTTGTTAGCTTTCATACAGATATAAGCGTTCATAACGGCGAACGTGTCATTGTATTTATGCTAAATGATAATCTTGAAAAAAAATTAATATGATTCCGGGAGATTCATTAAAACACCTTTAAGGTAAGGTGAGTTAATAATAGACCGACATGACATAATAGGCGAAATTTATTTCCGCCATTGTCTTGTCGGCTTTTTTTATGTCTCTGAACCGGACATAAAGAAAAGTTAAAAAAAGGTGGTAAAGAGTATGATTGAAATTATTACTGAGAATCTTTTATCTCCTGTCGTCTTATTCTTTGTACTTGGTTTGATTGCAGCGATTTTCAAGTCAGACTTAACGTTTCCCAAAGGTTTAAGTGAAGCTTTAAGTATTTATTTATTAGTAGCGATCGGGCTTAAAGGCGGGATTGAACTTTCTAATTATACACTAGAAGCAGTGATTCAACCGATTGCAGGTACCTTATTTCTAGGGATTGCCACTCCAATCCTGACGCTAATTATTCTCCGCTTCACTCTAAAACTAGACATCAATAACGCGATTGGTTTAGCCGCGACGTATGGATCAGTAAGTATTGTTACGTATGGTGCTGCCTTATCCTTTTTAGAGAACCACAGCATAGGCTATGAAAGCTTCATGAATGCAATGGTTGTTCTAATGGAAATCCCAGCGATCCTTGTTGCTCTTTTTATTTACGGAGCCATTAAAACGACGAAAAAACAACCAATGGCCCCTACAAAACAGGTAGGGATTACAGCCACACCAGGACTTTCATGGATCGATAAAGATGTCTTAAAAGAAAGCTTTTTTGGAAAAAGTGTTCTTTTATTAGTTGGAAGCTTATTTATTGGACTTATTGTTGGAAAAGATGGGCTCCCTGTCATCGAACCTTTATTCATTGATTTGTACAACAGTGTCCTCATGTTATTCCTATTGAACATGGGAATTATGGCTGGAGAACGGTTAGATCTCATTAAAAAACATGGCATAAAACTTGTTTTGTTTGGTATTTGTATCCCAATCCTTTATGGAGTGATCGGTGTACTCGTTGGTTATGCCGTGAACCTATCACTTGGGGGAATGACTTTAATGGGGGTACTTGCTGCAAGTGCATCCTATATCGCTGCACCAGCTGCTCTGAAAACGAGTGTTCCTCATGCAAATCCATCGATTTATTTAGGTTTAGCTTTAGGAATCACCTTTCCATTTAACCTAATCTTAGGTATTCCTATCTATTTTACGGTCGCACAGTGGATCGCTTAAAAAAATACTCCCTATTAGTACCATCCATTAGCGAATGTGAGATCATTAAAGGAGGATTTTTCAGATGGAATTAACAAAAGAAACGCAAGCCACGACGACAAAGAAGCTATTTATTACATGTTTAGACCACGACATCAAACCATTCATTCTCGATGAATTAAATATTCGTTCAACAGAAATGATCGTCTTAAAAAGCTATGATAACGTCATTTCTCACCCATTTGATAGTATAATAAGAAATATTATTATTAGTATTTATGAAAACAATGTTGATGAAATTTATATCATCGGTGAGCAAGAAGCTAAACGACGAACGCTGGATCGAGAGCTGATCATGCGCAAAATGAATGATGATGGCATCACAAAGAATGCCATCAAAACTCTTGAATATTTAAAAGACCCTATCGGTGAAGATATGTATCAATGGTTAGTAGGAGATGAGAACTGCATCGAATCTGCTATTAAAAAAAGCAAAGCAACCATTAGCAATCACCCACTCATCCCTAACCGAATTAGCGTCCGTGGGTTGCTAGTTAATAACGAAAAAGAAACAGTGACATATTTAGAAGATCAATTTGCAAACCAATAATAAAGAGGCTAGGACAACAGATAACAGGTTCAGTTTTGGGAGGGAAAACGTTAATTCGCAGGTTAAATAGCATTACAATTAGCATACAAAAACGCACAGATTTTTTTCTGTGCGTTTTTACTCATATTTTCTTCCCTTGTTGAACTAAGATATCCATTGGTTGAAGATGTCGCTATACCGACGAAAATAGTTCGTATATTTTTATGAAGGACATTTCTACTGCAATTTCCAACTTCTTTGTCCTTCATCGCCTTTATGAAGGACATTTCTACTGCGATTTCCAACTCCTTTGTCCTTCATCACCTTTATGAAGGACATTTCTACTGCGATTCCGGCCTTTTATGTAAATTGTCATTTTCTCTGACAAAACTGAACCCATTACTCACTGGAAAATTTCTATTTTCCAAATATTTTTACTATTCTTAATCAAAAAAATAACCCTAAGTCATTTAGAGTTTCTTTTACTACCTTGCATTATTATTTTAATAAATATGGCGGTCCGGACGGGACTCGAACCCGCGACCTCCTGCGTGACAGGCAGGCATTCTAACCAACTGAACTACCGGACCAGATATGATATTTACTGATGTTGACTTGCAGTGATGTGTTACACCATTGTATCGTCAACTTAAATATGGTGGAGGATGACGGGATCGAACCGCCGACCCCCTGCTTGTAAGGCAGGTGCTCTCCCAGCTGAGCTAATCCTCCATATGTTGGTGACCCGTACGGGATTCGAACCCGTGTTACCGCCGTGAAAGGGCGGTGTCTTAACCACTTGACCAACGGGCCAAACTGTTTTCTCTCAACTTGATAATGTTATTATATAAAACTATTTTAAAAAAGTAAATAGCTTTTTTTATATTTTTTTATTTTTATTTCATTCGTGGTAACGAGATCGTTTCCACAATTATCTTCTAAGTGTATAACCTCTTATCAGCTAAGGAAATATATGAATACCATCTACTTTCACCCACTACATGTATTAAACTTTGATCATCTACAGGAGGCTTTTATGAGTGAAACAAACGAAGTAAATGAGAATATGCCAAAGTACCCTGAACCTTATTGGACGGACTCTGTTGATGTCAAGTCCTTCCCGAAACTAAAAGAGGATATTAAAGTTGACATAGCGATTGTTGGCGGTGGAATTACTGGGATTACGACTGCGTATCTCCTAGTCAAAGCAGGAATGAACGTTGCACTTGTTGACGCAGACAACATTTTGAATGGTACTACCGGTCATACAACAGCAAAAGTCACCTCACAACACGACATTATCTATAATGAATTAGTTCACCACTTTGGCCAAGAAAAAGCAAAGCTTTACTATCAAGCAACAAATGATTCTTATCGTTTTATTAAAGATACCGTCAATGAGTTTGATATTGACTGTGACTTCACCGAAGAGGATGCGTACATTTACACTAATTCAGATAAATATGTGATTGATTTAATGAATGAATACCGTACGTACGAACAACTAGGGATTGATGGTGCTTATTTAGAAAACATCCCTCTACCTATCGATATCAAAGCAGCGATCGTCATGAAAAATCAAGCGCAATTCCATCCCTTGAAGTACTTAGAACACCTTGTTCATTATATCGTTGATCATGGCGGTGCGATCTACGAGAACACTACAGCCGTTGATATCGAGGACGACCTGTATCCAAAAGTTGTAACGAGAGACGGTTATAAAATCAAATGCGATAAGGTGATTAGTTGTTCACATTTCCCATTTTACGATAAACAGAGCTTTTATTTTTCACGCATGTATGCGGATCGATCTTACGTGTTAGCCGCAACGGTTAAGGCGGATTATCCTGGCGGTATGTATTTGAGTGCAGAGCAACCGACACGATCACTCCGCTCAACACCCTATAACGGTGAGAACCTTATTCTTATTGGTGGTGAGGGTCATAAAGCAGGTCAAGGGAAACCGATGATCAATCATTATCAAGCACTTGAAGCATTTGGTGAAGACCTATTTGGCATTAAAGAAATTCCTTATCGTTGGTCCACTCAAGACTTAACGACCTTAGATAAAGTGCCATATATCGGACAACTTACATCAAAGACTGAAAATATATTTGTGGCGACTGGGTACCGAAAATGGGGAATGACAAATGGAACAGCAGCCGCACTTGTATTAAGAGATTTAGTTACGCAACGAACAAGTCCATACAAAGACTTGTATTCACCTTCACGCTTTTATAGTGATCCAAGTCTTAAATACTTCTTAAATGAAAATGCCGATGTGGCCAAACATTTAATTCAAGGAAAATTAGAGTTTGCCCTTGATTTACGTAAGCCTGAAGAATTAAGTGAAGATGAGGGAAGTGCCGTTAAAGTTAACGGAAAAAGAGCTGGTGCCTATCGAGATACAGACGGACAGCTACACATCGTTGATACGACATGCACCCATATGTATTGTGAAGTTGAATGGAATAGTGGTGATCGTACGTGGGATTGTCCTTGTCATGGTTCAAGATACTCGATCGAAGGTGAAGTCATTGAAGGGCCAGCAAAAAAACCGTTACAAAAAATAGAAAAAACAGCTGAATAACCAATCTTTATAAACAAAAGGTGATGAATAATGACCGTATTTGACTTACATACTCATCACGAACGTTGTGGTCATGCGAAGGGAACGATCGAAGACTATATCACCGCAGCGATTTCAAATGGGTTAGATGTTATTGGTATCGCTGATCATTCGCCATACTTCCATTCCAAAGAGGACCACCCCTCTCCTGGTGTGACGATGGCCAAAAGTCAATTTAATGACTATGTAAACGAAGTCTTAACCTTTAAAGAAAAATATCGCGATAAAATCGATGTGTTACTTGGGATTGAATGTGACTATTTTCCTGCCCATATGGAGAGTTACCGTCAAGCGGTACGTAATATACCGTTTGACTACATTATTGGTTCCGTGCACTTCGTTGATGACATCAGCATTTTTAAAAAAGGGCGTTGGGAAGGACTGACTAAGGAACAAAAAATAAAAACAAAAGAAAGCTATTACTCCCTAATTGAACAGTCGGCACGGTCAGGAATGTTCCAAGTCCTCGGTCACATTGATGCGATGAAAGGTTTCTATCCTCAGTTTTCTGAGATCGAAACTGATGTCATTGACCAAACATTACAGGTGATTGCCGACCACGAGTTAGTCATTGAGGTTAATACGTCTGGAAAAACTAAAGATTCCGGTGGCTGGTACCCATCCGACGAGATTCTCGAGCGGGCTCTTTTTCACAATGTTTCAGTTACCTTCGGCTCAGATGCCCATGTACCTGAGCGGGTTGGTGATGAATTTAATATCGTTACCAAACGATTAAAAGAGATCGGCTATCATGAATGGGTATATTTTGTAGACCAAAAGAAAGTACCAGTTCCGATCTAGTACAAAAAGGAGCCCTCAACGGTTCGTATTTCAACCGCTAGGGCTCCTCTATTTTTATACCCGTTATTGTGTTACAAATTTCTCTTTTGCTTCAATACGACGACGATGTAAAATCGGTTCAGTGTATCCGCTAGGTTGGTCATATCCTTTGAAAATGAGATCACTTGCTGCCTGGAAGGCCACCGAGTTCTCATAGTTATCAGCCATCGGTCGGTATGAAGAATCACCAGCGTTTTGCTCATCAACAACCTTCGCCATTCGTTTTAAGGTCTCTAACACTTGTTCCTCTGTACAAATTCCATGGTGTAACCAGTTTGCCATATGCTGACTAGAAATACGGAGCGTTGCACGGTCTTCCATTAAGCCAACGTTATTAATATCAGGAACTTTTGAACATCCAACACCTTGGTCAATCCAACGAACAACATATCCAAGGACACCTTGAGCATTATTGTCTAGTTCATGCTGGATTTCTTCGGCACTCCATTGCGGATTCTCGGCTACCGGCACTTGTAAAATATCGTCTTTTAAGTCTGTGATTTTGCCCTTAAGTTCCGTTTGAACACTCGGAACATCGACTTGATGGTAATGCATGGCATGTAACGTTGCTGCTGTCGGTGACGGAACCCATGCTGTATTAGCACCAGCATGTAATTGGCCAACCTTTTGCTCTAGCATATCTCCCATAAGGTCTGGCATTGCCCACATCCCTTTTCCGATTTGCGCGCGCCCAGAAAGTCCACAAGCTAAACCGACGTTAACATTTGATTTTTCATAGGATTGTAACCACGTTGAATTCTTCATCTCACTTTTGCGGATCATCGGCCCTGCTTCCATTGACGTGTGGATTTCATCACCTGTGCGATCCAAAAATCCTGTATTAATAAATACTGCTCGTTCCTTCACTTCTTTTAGGCATGCCTTTAAGTTTAATGAAGTACGGCGCTCTTCATCCATAACCCCGATCTTAAGCGTATGTCGTTCTAAACCAAGGACATCCTCAATACGGCTAAATAATTTGTTACTAAACGCTACCTCTTTAGAGCCATGCATTTTTGGTTTAACAATATAGACAGAGCCTTTCGTTGAGTTTTGATAATCGCTATTTTTTAATAAATCATGCTTTGCAATTACACTCGTGATCATCCCGTCTAAGATGCCTTCAGGAACTTCTTCACCGTTTTGATCCAAAACAGCATTATTGGTCATTAAATGTCCAACATTACGGACAAACATCAGCGAACGTCCCGATAAAGTGAGTTCTCCTCCCGTTATCGATGAATACGCACGGTCTGGGTTTAACTTACGAGTAACATCCTGATCGCCCTTTTTGAACGTTGCTTGAATGTCACCTTTCATTAACCCTAACCAGTTCCGATAAACCTCTGTTTTATCTTCAGCATCAACCGCAGCAACAGAATCTTCACAATCCATGATCGTTGTAATCGCTGATTCTAACAACAGATCTTTTACACCTGCTTCATCAGATTTACCGATTGGATGAGTACGATCAATCTGGATTTCAACGTGCAATCCATGATTTTTTAGTAAAACAGCAGATGGGTCACTAGGTTGCCCTTGATAACCAACCAATTGAGAACCATTCTTTAATCCTGTTGTCTCTCCATTGCGTAGGAACGCCTTTAGGTTACCATCAGCAATGACGTATTGAACCACATCACCATGAGATTGCTCGTTTAATGGGGCCGTTTGATCTAGAAATTCTTTTGCATAACGAATCACCTTCTCGCCACGAGTCGGATTGTATGACGTCCCTCGTTCTGCACCATCCTCTTCACTGATTGCATCCGTTCCATAAAGCGCATCATACAAACTTCCCCAACGAGCATTAGCGGCATTAATCGCATAACGCGAATTATTGACAGGAACGACTAGCTGCGGACCAGCTTGAATCGCAATTTCATCGTCAACATTCGTTGTTGTTATTTCAAAATCTTCCACTTCCGGTTCTAAGTATCCAATCTCCTCTAAAAATGTTTTATATGTCTTAAAATCAATTGATCCTTTATTGCCTTTATGCCACTCACTAATTTTTCGTTGCAAATCTTCCCGTTCCACTAATAACGCTTTATTTTCAGGCGCTAATTCATGAACAACTGTGTTCAACCCCGACCAAAACTGTTCACTAGAAACACCCGTACCAGGTAAAGCTTCTGAATTAATAAACTCATATAAAACCGATGCTACTTGTAGATTTTCAACTTTTACATAGTTTCCCATAAACTGCTTCCCCCATTCAATTTCGTCTTTGTTCATCCATTATATAATACTCACTATCTATTATACTACACAAAACACTTTTAACCTCTGTTATATTATAATATATTGCTATGGTATAATCAAAATACATATTTTAAATATCTATTATGCACAAAAGTTATAGATGGAAGGTGGACATCGGATTATGGACATTCGTCAACTTGAATATTTCTCTGCTGTTGCCAGTCACTTAAGTTTCACAAAGGCATCAAAAACACTGCACGTTTCTCAACCATCAATTAGTAAGGCTATAAAAAACTTAGAAGATGAACTCGGCGTTCCATTGTTTTACCGATCACCGAAACGTCTCGAACTAACCGATGCAGGCAAAGCAGTATTAGTGAATGCCAAACACGTCTTAGAAGCCTTTGAGCAGTTAACTACCGAACTAACCGATGTCATCGAATTAAAAAAAGGGGAAATTAACATTGGCATACCGCCAATTGTTGGGGCAACATTTTTTTCACAAGTCGTAAAATATTTTAAAGAACAGTACCCACACATCAACATTAAACTAACTGAAGTAGGCACCAAGAAAATAAAAGAAGGGGTTGAAAACGGTTCACTAGACATCGGATTAATTTGTTCAATCCCAAAGACAAACCAAAGCTTTGAAACGTTAAAACTCTCGAAAGATCCCTTGCAGCTTGTCGTCTACAAAGACCACCACTTAGCTTCACAAACAAAGATTCACTTCTCTACTTTAGCAACGGAATCATTTATCTTATATCGTGAAGACTTTTCTCTTCACGATACGATCATCGAGCAATGTTTGCAGAATGGCTTCCAACCACAAATTATCTGCGAAAGCTCACAACGCGATTTTATGATCGAAATGGTGGCAGCAAAGTTAGGTATTGCCCTACTCCCGAGTAAAGTCTGTGAACAAATTACGAATAAGCATATTCGAGTTATCCCCTTAAGCGATACAGACTTACATTTAGAGTTAGGCCTCGTCTGGAGAAAAGATAAGTACCTCCCATTTGCAGCACGTCAATTAATCGATACTGCACACCACCTGATTTTAACAAAAGAACAAATATAAAAAATGGTAACCCGTCCGATCAATCAAACCCGATCGTGACGGTTTTTTTATAGGTACACCCTAATCTTTTCCACAAAAGACTCTTTACGAATGCGCACCACTCCTTTATACTATATCTGTATTAAACGTTGTAATACAGATGGTACAAGTAATACAGCAGATCCAAGTACATATAAAGGAGGGGTCGAATGTTTGAATTAGATGTACGAAGTCGTAAACCCATCTACGAACAATTGGTTGATAAAGTCAAAGAGTTAGTTGTGACACAAGTGCTTAAACCAGATGAGAAGCTACCTTCCGTTCGGTTGTTATCTAAAGAGCTGACGATCAACCCGAACACGATACAAAAAGCCTATCGTGAATTAGAAAGGCAAGGCTATTTATATTCATCAAACCGGAAAGGGTATTTCGTAGCGCCAATCGAGCTGATCTCAAACGAAGAGAAATTAGAGAAAGAATTAAAGCCACAATTTTATCAATTGCTTCGGGAAGCTATTTATCTAGGTTTAACGGAAGAGGAACTAATCGAATGGTACAAAGATGTGGATAAGGAGGGAATAGAATGATTCAAGTGAAAGGATTAACCAAATCATTTGATGGAGAAAGGGCCGTCCAAAACATTGATTTAACTGTAAAGAAAGGATCGATCTATGGATTGTTAGGCTCAAATGGTGCCGGAAAAACAACACTCCTTAAAATGCTCACAGGTATTTACCGTCCTAATCAAGGGAGTATTCATATTGATGATGCACCTGTTTATGAAAATGATAGTTTAAAGCAGCGGGTAGTGTTTATCCCGGATGCGTTGTATTTTTTCCCGCAATCATCGATTAAACAAATGGCGGCTTATTATCGTCACTTTTATATCAACTGGAATGAAGAACGTTTTAAAAAGCTTGAGCAAGTGTTTCAAATTGATCCAAAAAAGAAGATTCATCGCCTCTCAAAAGGGATGCAGCGACAAGTCGCGTTTTGGTTAGCGTTATCTTGTATGCCTGATGTATTGATTCTTGATGAACCAATTGATGGCCTCGATCCGGTAATGCGCAAAAAGATTAAAAATTTGTTGTTTCAGGATGTCGCTGAACGAGAAATGACGGTACTAATTTCTTCGCATAATTTAAGAGAAATTGAAGATATCTGTGACCATATCGGGATTATGCATCACGGGAAGCTCGTCATTGAAAAAGAATTAGATGACCTAAAGGCTGATACACAAAAAATCCAAGTTGCCCTGCAACACCCAGATGATGAACAAGAGCTGTTAGCACAACTGGAGGTCCTACACCGTGAAAAACGAGGGAGTGTCTCCCTACTTATTGTTAGAGGGCATCAGGATGATATTAACGACACAGTAAAACCATATCAGCCGGTCATTTTTGATAGCTTACCACTAACACTAGAAGAAATATTTATCTATGAAATGGAGGGACACGGCTATGAAATCGAAAACATCCTTCTATAATGGCGGAATCATCAGGCAAAACGTTAAACAACATGGTTGGATTAGTCTAATTTATTTTACCGTTCTTATTTTTGCATTACCACTCCAGATGATCATGATTGATACAGAGCTGCACCAACACCGGTTTAATCATCTCGATGATTTTTTTAGTTTTGCAGGACCTTTACAAACGTTAGCTGTCAGTATCATACCGATATTAACTGGGATATTCATCTTCCGTTATTTACACGTTAAGGTTGCTGCTGATATGGCCCATAGCCTCCCATTACGCAGAGGCTCATTATTTACCAACCATTATTTAAGCGGGCTTTTCATGTTACTTATCCCTGTATGGACAACCGCAATCATCACAAACTTAGTACGTTCGATTGTCTCATACGGAGACCAGCTCACAGCAAGTGATCTCATCACGTGGGCCGTAACAATGACACTATTTACGATCTTCTTTTACTCATGCTCCGTTCTCGTCGGTATGATGACAGGGATCAGCGTGATTCAAGGGATCCTCACTTATATTTTACTAGTTTTACCGCTCGGACTAATTACGTTAATGAGTTTTCATTTACGAATGTTCTTAAATGGGTTCTCAGAGCGATACACAACGAGTATTAACGTTGAAAAATGGTCACCACTGATCCATTTTGCTGAGATTTCTCGCAACGCACTCTCTATTTTTGAGGTGACCATGTACTTCGGTGGTACACTCCTGCTAGTGATCATCGCTTACATTCTATATAAGTTTCGCCATATCGAATCGGCTTCACAAGCGATCGCGATTCAGCCGTTGCGTCCGGTATTCAAATATGGAGTCACATTTTGTTTCATGTTACTGAGCGGCGCATATTTTGAGAGAGGCGATGGGCTCAGCTGGCTCATTTTCGGTTATATCATCGGCTCCTTCATTGGCTATATCATTGCAGAAATGATATTGCAAAAAACATGGCGAATTTTCCAACCAAAAGCTTTCATCGGATATATCGGGTTTGCAGCCGTTACCGTTCTCCTTATTATCGCAATAAGCATGGATATCACTGGCTATGAAACCAGGGTTCCAGAAGCTAGTCAAGTAGAAAGTGTTTATTTCGGTCAAAATATTTTCAATTTGCGTGACGAGCTAGACAAAGACAGCAGTGATGCTTTCATTACGGACGAAGATTATATTGAAAAAGTGATTGCTTTACATGAAACTGCAAGCCAACAACAATCAAATGAACAAGAAAGTCACCAATATGGTAGTAACTACTTTTTCATAGCTTACCAGCTTGAAAATGGAAATCGTCTTGTTCGTGAATATGAGCTTTCACATGAACTAACCAAAGAACAGATTGCACCGGTTCTAGAATCTGAACAATATAAAAACAGTCACTTTCATCTTAAGCAGCTCGAGCGACCAACCGATACGATTACAATTATTGCAAACGAACCAATCAATAAAAGTATAGCCATTATAGATCCTGATGAGATGGCTGAGCTGAAGCAAATTGTAAAAGGTGAGTATATCAACATGAGCTATGACGAAATGATGACAAGTAAAAGAGATTGGGCGACTATCCAACTGTCATTCACTGACACAGACCAAGACCAACTGAACATGCAACGTACAGCATTTCCTTGGAAAAAGTCGTTTTCAACTTTGGAACAATGGTTAGAAGAGAATAATTATCTTGATCAAGCAAGAATACATGCTCATGAGGTTGAGTATCTCGAAGTCGTACAGATTGCCGAGAACGGGGATAGACATATCCATCCAACTCAGGTTTTCAACCTCCCACACGAATATCATATTCTTTCGTCTACACAAATCGTTGATGAACAGGAAATAGACGCGGCACTACAAGTATATAGTGACTACACAGAAGGGCAATATTTCCTTAAGTTTGTAACTATTGATGGTACAGAATTTTATGGAATGTTTACATCCGATTCGATCCCCAAGGAGATTTATTCACAATTGTAATCTCACCGTCACAAAAGCGGTGAGACTACAATGACAAGGGAGATAGTAGTGTCAATCGCACAAACACGCAGGGGGATTAACCTCTGCGTGTTTCGGCTTTTTAATGAGATTCCTGGCTCTTTTGTGCTTCATCGCTCTTATGAAGGACATTCCTCTTGCTTTTCTACCTCATTTTGTCCTTCATCAGCTTCATGAAGGACATTCCTCTTGCTTTTCTACCTCATTTTGTCCTTCATCAGCTTCATGAAGGACATTCCCCCTGCTTTTCTACCTCATTTTGTCCTTCATCAGCTTCATGAAGGACATTCCCCCTGCTTTTCTACCTCATTTTGTCCTTCATCAGCTTCATGAAGGACATTCCCCCTGCTTTTCTACCTCATTTTGTCCTTCATCAGCTTCATGAAGGACTTTTCCCCTGCTTTTCTACCTCATTTTGTCCTTCATCAGCTCTATGAAGGACTTTTCTCTCGTGACTATCCTTTTGTCACTATACTCACTTTAATGTCACCCCTCTTTGACTAACTCCCCAATTTAACGAGATTCCCAAACTTCTAATCAAGGAACGTTTAATCCATGGCATCCGATTTTCTATAACAACTGTTGCTCCCTTAGTTCATTCGTATAAAGAATCGCATTAAAGTTAGAGCCAATCGCTTGTAGAACAGCACCAATTGTTGAAATCGGCTGAGCCTCTTCTCCCCGCTCATTCAAACGAAAAACACCAGCAATAGCCTCTAACCCTGCCCCAAGAGCCTGTGTCGCATTTCCTATGGCATAATCATGCTCCCCTTCAAAATGATCAGCCGCTGCACTAATCGACGACCCCATTGACTGAAAGGTATCACCTAGAGCTTCGAGACGAATGTTATCATCACCATTCTCATCAAACGCTTGCAAATAAGCCCCTAATGAGGAGGCTGACGCCCCAACACCATCAATCCAGTTTCCTGTAAAATCAAGCACGTTATCTGTTGCGACCGTTCCAATTAACAAACTCCCGACTGCTTGTAGTCCTTCACCGATAGTAACGAGGAGTTCATTGCTATTTTGTATGCCAGCTAACTCTCTCCCCTCTGCAATCGCAGAGACTATGGTTCCAATTGCATCTAACCAAGCACCACTTAACAGTTTATATTCATCTACTGCCATTGCAACCACCGCCTCTGCTCGTACTCTGTTTGTTTTATTCTATTCATCCTCTTTAATTTCAGTGAGGTTATCAACCTGGTTGCAAAGCTACAAGCATCATTTCCCATAGTATTTTTTTGATAAGTCTAAAAAACCTCACCTTACATCTAACATGTAAGCTGAGGCTTTCTTCCCTTTATAATAACTATCCTTCGGTAACGGCCTTTCCTTGTTCTTTCCGTTCATCTGTATCATCTTCTGGCGCTTCTTTTTTCTTTATAAAAAGAGCTAAAATAAGACCTGCCAATGATAACGCCCCTGCAACAATAAAGGACATATTAACACCATGAACCAGCGCCAAATCAATATCACCAGTCGCTTGCGGGTCGAGTGCTGTCGTTGTCATCACTGTTACTAACACAGCCGTCCCAATTGAACCAGAGACCTGGCGCATCGTATTATTCATTGCTGTACCATGTGGGATCAATACACGTGGCAGTACATTAATGCCTGCTGTTGTGACAGGCATCATTACCATTGATACACCTAACATTCGAACCGCATTTACAACCGTAATATAAGTAAAGGAAGTTGTAGGTGTTAAGTTTGTAAACATAAACGTAGTCACTGTTATCAAGGTCAACCCTATAATCGTCAGTGTACGCGCCCCAATTTTATCGAAAATTCTCCCTGTTATTGGAGACATCAATCCCATAAGTACTGCCCCAGGCAAAATCATTAACCCTGTTTCAAGGGCGGTAAAATGATGCATATCTTGCATATAAATTGGCAGGATCGTCGCACCACCAATCAGTGCAATAAACACAACCATCCCAATAACAGTTGTTAATGTAAACACACCGTATCTAAACACTCGAAATTCCAGAATCGGTTGTTCCAATCGTAATTGACGTCGAATAAACCATATCAATGTGACAACCCCAATGGCGGTAGGTAATATCACCATATAACTGATCCAACTGTGTTCACCAGCATTACTAAAACCAAATAATAAACCACCAAACCCAAGTGAAGACAAGACGATCGATAAGATATCTACCTTAGGGTTTCGCAACGTTGTCACATTTTTCAAGATAAAATAAGCAGCTATCATATCAATAATAGCGACAGGAAAGACAACCCAAAATAAAACAGACCAGTGATAATTTTCAACAATCCATCCTGAAAGTGTCGGTCCAAGAGCGGGAGCAAATGAAATCACGAGCCCTACCATTCCCATTGCCGCTCCCCGTTTCTCAATCGGGAAGACTAACAAAAGGACCGTCTGCATCAGTGGCATCATAATCCCTGCCCCTGCCGCTTGTAACACCCGACCGACCATTAAAAAAGAAAATGTTGGTGCAAGAGCACAGACAAGCGTCCCTAAAGCGAATAATCCCATTGCCACTAAGAATAACTTTCTCGTTGTAAACTTTTCAATTAGAAAGGCGGTAATAGGGATCATTACACCATTTACTAGCATAAAAATTGTCGTCAGCCATTGCCCTGTGTTAGCAGTAATATCAAAATCCCTCATAAAGTGAGGAAGCGCAGTTGTTAGCAAGGTCTGATTTAATATGGCAAGAAAAGCTCCGGTTAACAAAACAGCAACTAGAGGTATCCTTTTTATATTTTCGATTGATTGTTGACTTGTGTCCATCTTTTCAAACCTTCTTTAACTATAAGTTTTATTCTTTTTCGGCTTTTGAATTCTCTACTAGCGCAAGCAGGACTGGTGTTTCTTGTTTAATGTCAATGCGGCGCTCAAGAAAATAACATAATGCTTCAACAATAAACTTTCTGGGCTCGTTAGCTTTTAATTCTTCTTCTAATGAAGCAACTGCTTCTGAGGCTTCCTTCTTCTCCAACGACGTCATTCGAGAACGATCTAATTCTTGTTTAATTTTCCTAAAGACATCTTTAATCATCTGCTCCCTTGACTTTTTTAATGGGATAGATGTAACCGACTCAGATTCACTCATCATTTCAGCACGTAAAGCTGGCTCGACCGTCTTAGGGCCAGCGACAATCATATCAAGTTGTGCAACGAGTACAGCTGCAACCTCCTGTTTATCCAATGGCTTTTTTTCATACATTAGTAGATCAATATACTCTCGTAACGTCCCTTGAAAAAGGAGAGACATATCCCAAACATAAAGATCAACCTGCTCACCATAAGCTTCCCTAAGGCAATCCCGATGCCAATTTAGAAATGTTACTTTTGACTGCTTAATGGCCGAGATGACTTCTAGGTTTTGATGAATAGGGATTGATTTAAAAACTAAATTCAAAAAAGCTCGCACTTTAAGATTCTCGTCTAATTCAACGAATATTTTTTTTTGCAAACGCTCTTTCTTTGACAAACTTGTCACGCGATTAATTTCTTCAGATTTTGCAAACATCGTCTCAAGAGTATATTCAAACAATTGAATCAATAAGTCTTCTTTTGACTCAAAATATTTATAAAGAGTTGCTTTAGACATCCCGCAATCTTCGGCAATCTGTTGCATTGATGTAAAAAAGAACCCCTTATGAGAAAAACGTTCGATGGCTACCTTAAAAACTTTCTCTTTCATCTCTTACACACCCTTATCGAAGTCACAACTCTTCGGTACTACTAAGTATCATGAAAACTGATCAGTTTTATGACTGATTATATAGTCAGGTTACTGTTGTGTCAATTGAGATGCTCGAACTACGATAAAAATAAAGAAGGGGCTGGGACAAAATGATATGCTCCCTCTAGGGTAGACAGATTAAAAAATAAAAATCTGTTTTACCTTAGGGGGAGTA
>NZ_JAHPIV010000024.1:0-26956 GCF_019039105.1 Desertibacillus haloalkaliphilus
AAATAATAATTGACGAGATATCATGTATCTCTTTTTCGCTTGGCTTTTTGTTCAGTTTTCAAAGAACAACCATGTCGGCTAACAGCGACTTTTATAATGTATCACCGCAAGATCTCTTTGTCAACATTTTTAAAACAAAAAGTTATGAGTGAATTTCGCTTTGTTCGTCAGCGACAAGATATAATTTAGCACATCCAAAAAACAATGTCAACAAATCATTTATATTTTTTATAAAAGCGATGAAAGATTCCTTTTCCTTTCGTTTCAATACGAATCACTTCCACTAAATCTTTTTTCGCTAAATGGTTCAGCAACAGTTCAAGATCTAGGGCATAGTCAACAACCTCTGTTTGATTCATCAACTCAGAGAACGACCACACTTCTTCTTTTTGACCCATCACTTCTAATAAGTGAGTAGCACCTAACGATGTTTTCGAACTCACCGCAAACTCATTGGCAATTAACAATAACTCGAGTCGTTTATCAATTGGCTCTTCTCCAACGATCAGTTCTTCATACAATTTATAAATTTGCGGTTCAATGCTTTTCACTTGCTTCCATACCGTAACCTCAGGGAAAAAGCCGTGTTCGATGACAGCTAATCGAGCAAGGTGGTGCAACGCATGCATAATGTTATTAAATGCATCGAAGTAATGCTCTGCCTTGTACAATTCTTTCCCATCCTCGAAGCGGCGAATTAATTTGGCAAACTCGATCCCAATCTTCTTCTTGCGGTCTTCTAACGGAAAGTCATTAATCCGTTCTCTCAGCGTACTTACAAATTCATTGCGATCGAATAAAATTTTCCCATGAAAGACCCAATCGATCACTCGTCTATTATTGCCAGTGATCAACCAATTATACAACAACTCTTCATTTACATAATGAACAGCCACTTTCATAGAGCGGAACTCATAGTGTTTAACAAACCAAGACTCACTCTTTTTACTGCGTACAATAAGAAGAACAACATCAAACAAATCCGTTATCGATTCCGATACCTTCTCTTTTTCAACAATAAAGATCCCTAATGTCTCTGGCTCACTAGCCTTATCTTGATATAACTGTCTTAACAAATCCTCCATAACGGTACCCCTCTCCCATCTTCGGACACACTCTTAATGAATTATTTTCGACAATAATGAAATAAACCCTTTTGTAAATTCAGCAATTCTTAGACAAGGTGATTTTTTCTCTGTACACACTATGCTATACTTTGTTCTAGGAGGGAAACGAATGGCGAAGCAAACGAGTAAAATAAATAAAGTACGAACATTTGCACTTGGACTTGTGTTTATCGGAATCATTATTATGTACGTCGGGATCTTCTTTAGAACCTCTCCAATCATGATGAGTGTGGCAATGCTACTAGGTTTTCTATGCGTCATCGCAAGTACAGTGGTCTACTTCTGGATTGGAATGCTATCAACCAAAACCGTTCAAGTCACATGTCCTACCTGTGAAAAAACGACCAAAATCCTTGGACGAGTCGATTCTTGCATGCATTGCAATGAACCATTAACACTAGATCCTTCATTAGAAGGAAAAGAGTTCGATGAAAAATACAACAAAAAAATAAAAAGCTGAAGGCTCGCGGCTTTCAGCTTTTTAATGTAGGGCTCTCCTCTGAACACTCAGGACAAACCCCGTAAATCTCCATTCTATGACTCTTCACTTTAAATCCCGTAACATGCTCAGCCAATGTTTCAACTTCATCCAGACCCGGATAATGGAAATCAACAATTTTCCCGCACTCTTGGCAAATGACATGATAATGATCCGTTGTCACACAATCAAAGCGGCTAGAAGCATCTCCATACGTCAATTCCTTAACAAGGCCCACCTCTTTAAATACACGTAAGTTATTATAGACAGTGGCTACACTCATGTTCGGGAATTTACCTTCTAACGCTTTATAAATGTCATCCGCTGTCGGATGGGTCATTGATTCAAATAAGTATTCGAGTATGGCATGACGCTGCGGGGTCATGCGAACCCTTGTACTCTTCAATGAGTCTATCGCTTCCTGCAGGCGATGATTTGACATCGTCATGCACCTCACTTTCAAACAACGATTCTTACTTTATAATGTTTATAAACAGTATAGTATAGACCAACTTCGCTTGTCAATGTTAACACTGTTCGTATAATCGATTGTTTCCTATTATTAATAACCGTCCCTTTGTATCAGAATATGTTAGGGTCGTGATATTGATGATAGTAAAATTATCCCCAACTCTAAACATTCCTATGTGACAATATCGACGCGAACCTTCTATAAGTCACTTCTAGGAAGCGCACTGCAATCTCCTTTACCTTCACCTGCTCGCCTTCAACCCAAAAACAAAAAAAGACTGGGGCAAAAGGTTAGTTTACCTTTCCGTCCCAGTCTCAAAGCAACGAGCGTGACCGCCATCATCTTTTAAAATCCAGATATGAGCGAGTTTCTCACAACGGACATGTGGCGAGTGAAGCCATTGCCAATCATTTAACTCGTTTTGTCTCGATCGCCCCTTAAGACGTTTACGATAAATTTTCTTTCACGAACGTAAGCGCTTCTTCCACATGGTTTTTCACACGAACCTTGCGCCACTCTTTTACAAGCTTCCCTTCCTTATCAATCACGAAGGTTGATCGCTCAATCCCCATATATTCTTTACCGAAATTTTTCTTTAGCTTCCATACATCATATGCCTCTGCTACCGATTTATCCTCATCCGCTAGCAATAAAAATGGCAGGTTATGCTTTTCAATAAACTTCTTATGTTTTTCAACTGGGTCCGGACTTACGCCAATAATCACCGTATCAAGCCCTTCAAAGTCCTCACTGCGATCTCTAAAATCACAAGCCTCAGTCGTACATCCAGGTGTCATATCTTTTGGATAAAAATAAAGCACAACGTTCTTCCCACGAAAATCAGATAATCGCACTTCTTCTCCATTATTAGCTACACTCGTAAACTCCGGTGCAGGTTGTCCAACTTCAACAGCCATCCACATCTCCTCCAAACAAATAGTAGTCTATCTATAGATTAACCAATCTCCATAACTGTTACAACTATTCAGAACTTTTTTCGTTGTAGATGACGGTTGTGACAACAAATGCAGCTGGCAAGACATACCCAATCAGTGCTTGTACCATCGCAATCGGTCGACCGATCCCAAGTGGCGTAATATCACCATAGCCGACAGATAATAAGGTTACGGCACTAAAGTACATCACATCTTCAAGCAGGTGTATGAAATATCCACCCACCCTCCGTTCCCCTTCAGTCAGAACGGCAAAGCCCATCATTTCTAATGCCATATATAAACTTCCAAATGCAATAATGATGGTCAAATAGACGAGAAGCAGGACAATAAAATTCCGAAGTGATACGCGTCGACCTCGCACAGGGTGATTATTCAGTAATAATAACAAACTCATGATCACCCCTATGACCGCTAGTACCATCACAACAAAGATTATCAACTCACCCATCAATCCCCACCTCAATTAAAGTTATGCTTATCCATCTGCAATTAGGACAAAAAGCTTCTAACTCACATCGAGACTGCTGAAAAAGTAACAGGCAGGGGAATGAAAAAGTGAATTCCACACTTTTTCATTCCCCTCCTCACATCACCTCTATTTTCATTCCAAAAAATGCTACAATAGAACAGGAGATGGCAGTTAACGAGGAGGATACACATTATATGAAAATCACGAACTCAGAACGTCTTTTTGAAGAAGCAAATGAACACATCCTAGGTGGTGTCAACAGCCCTTCCCGTTCGTTTAAAGGCGTCGGCGGTGGCACTCCTATTTTTATGGAAAAAGCTGAAGGTGCTTACTTTTGGGATGTCGATGGAAATGAATATATCGATTACCTAGCAGCTTACGGTCCGATCATTACCGGACATGCCCATCCCCATATTACGAAAGCAATCACGAAAGCCGCCGAAAACGGAACATTATACGGAACACCAACGGTACTTGAAAACCAATTTGCAAAAATGCTAAAAGAAGCGATCCCTTCATTGGAGAAGGTTCGATTTGTAAACTCTGGTACCGAAGCCGTTATGACAACGATCCGGGTCGCGCGTGCTTATACAGGTCGCGATAAAATCATTAAATTTTCAGGTTGTTACCACGGCCACTCAGACCTAGTCCTAGTAGCCGCAGGGTCAGGACCTTCCACATTAGGTACTCCGGATTCCGCCGGTGTGACAAAAAGCATCGCCAAGGAAGTCATCACTGTTCCCTTCAATGACATTAACGCTTATGAAGAAGCGATGAATAAATGGGGCGATGAGATTGCAGCCGTTCTCGTTGAACCAATTGTTGGTAATTTCGGCATCGTTGAGCCAAAAGAAGGCTTCCTTGAGAAGGTCAACGATATCACTCATAACGCTGGTGCTCTTGTCATTTACGATGAAGTCATTACGGCCTTCCGCTTCATGTATGGCGGCGCTCAGGATTACCTAAATGTTAAACCGGATATGACCGCACTCGGAAAAATTATCGGTGGTGGTCTACCGATCGGAGCTTACGGCGGACGCCAAGATATTATGGAGCAAGTCGCACCACTAGGCCCTGCTTATCAAGCCGGGACAATGGCTGGTAATCCTGCCTCAATCAGCGCCGGGATCGCATGTCTAGAAGTTTTACAGCAAGAAGACGTATATGATGAATTGGACCGATTAGGGAAACGGTTAGAAGACGGTATTTTAGCGCATGCAAACACGTATAACCTCCCCATCACCGTCAACCGACTCAAAGGTGCCTTGACCGTTTACTTTACAGAAGAAACTGTGAGCAATTATGAACAAGCCGAAAATAGTAATAGCGAACAATTTGCTCGGTTTTTCAAGTTAATGTTAGCCAACGGGATTAACCTCGCTCCTTCAAAATACGAAGCTTGGTTCCTAACTACCGCTCATACAGATCAAGAGATCGACAAAACCCTACAAGCGGTAGAACATGCATTTCAAGAATTCAATAATGCATAAATATACACTCTTTATAACAGGTGGACAGATGTTCACCTGTTAACTTTTTTAACATGAGTTTTGAAAACGTTTACAAATCAAGGGTTTCCTGACCTCGAGGCTTCCTCCATTCCCCTCTATTAATTACCATCAATTCTAAAAATTGAATAAATACGATTGATTTTATTCAACTATGGTGATATACTTACTTACACAATTCAGATAATTACAATATTAATTATCTGAATTGATCTTCATGTTGGAAAAGCTAACAACATGAAAAGTCTGTTCGAAAAGTTAACAAATGATAGAGGGTTGCAAACGCCAAAGACAAACAAAGCCTTTTTGTGTCCATTTTTTGTAAGAAGATTTGACAACTGTTTTCGCAAATTTGCCAACTTTTCGAACATGTACTTTATTTACAGGAGGTGAAGGTCAGATTACTGGCCAGTCAAATGAAAAATTGGAATCCAAGCACGTTTAAAGATTATCGAAATGTTGAACACGATAGCTGCGGTATCGTCTCAGTAATGGAAAAGAAACGAATCCCAACAAAAAAGAATATCGACGACTGTATTGATGCTTTAGTTAAAATGAACCATCGCGCTGGTTTTATTAACGAAGAAGGCGATGGTGTTGGCGTTCACATTGATATCCCACGAGTTCTTTGGAAAGAAAAACTAACAAATGCTAACCAAGACCCTCAACACGTTGACCGCCCAGATTTTAGTGTGGGACATATCTTTATCGATAAAGAAGCGAACACACAAGAAACAAAAGCTAGGATTCTAGCTCACATTCAAAACTATGGTCTAGAGCTTGTCTATGAAACGGATCAAGTAACAAATTCTGATGCACTAGGTCCATTAGGGAGAAGTGAAGAGCCTGTCTTCTGGCAACTGGCCCTTCTACCAACTAACAATACTACGAATATTAACCAAACATTATTTAATCTACTTCTTGACATTGAGACAGACAAACTCGTCCATGTCGCATCTCTAAGTAACTATCATACCGTGTATAAAGTGATGGGTGCGGGCGATGTTTTACCTCGTTTTTATCATGATTTAGCTAATCCTCTCGTTGCATCAACGATGACATTAGGACATAATCGTTATTCAACGAATACATTATCAAACTTTTTCCGCGTTCAACCATTTAGTGTGATCGGCCACAATGGTGAAATTAACACGATTGCAAAGCTTCGTGACGAAGCAAAGATGATCGATGTACCACTTGTTGATGGTGCAAGTGATTCACAAGATCTAAACCGCGTCATCGATACGTTAATTTCTAGACATGGCTACACTCTATTTGAGGCACTAGATATTCTATTTCCACCGATTATCAATGAAATTAAATCATTACCAAATCACCTGCAAGATTTATATGCATACATTCGTGAAGCATGGGGTCACTTTGCTCAAGGACCAGCGGGTATTATCTCTCGTTACGGCGATGAAGCAGCATTTAGTGTTGATTCATTAGGTCTACGCCCGGTATGGATGCTCGAGAGTGAATCTTCTTATTACTTCGCTTCTGAGCAAGGGATCATTTCTTCAACTGAGTTTGTTGCCGAACCAAAACCACTTGCTCCGGGAGAGAAAGTCGGACTTAAATGGAATGAAAATGATACGTTAGCTGTTTATTCTCAAAACGATTATCAAGAGGAAGTCTATAAACGAATGAACGGACGTCTAAACCTTGATGACAGCCGTAGCCGTCTCGAAACACCAGAACTACCAGACCCTCAAACGGTTGCATTACAAACAGATGTTCATAATGGTCACTACGCCGCATTCGGCTGGGATCGTGAACATGTTCAAATGGTTGAGCAAATGGCAGACAAAGGTGCCGAGCCGATCCGTTCCCTTGGACATGATGCACCGTTAGCGTCTCTTCATCAAGGGCGCAAAAATGTGGCAGATTTTATTAAAGAAAGTGTCGCTGTTGTTACAAACCCTGCGATTGACCGCGATCGCGAAACGGAACATTTCTCTACACGTGTCGTTTTAGGTAAACGTCCATCTCTTTTTGAGAAAGAGCCGACACATACAAACATTGAACTGATTTCGCCACTTGCGATTGAAGGACCAGCTGGACGTGCAATTGCCAAAGAAACTGGCAATCCGTCTTATGACCAAATCGTTTCATTATATAAGGATAAAAAAGAGATTTACTACCTCTCAACGACGTTTTCAAACGATGAGACCGTTGATGAAGCGCTACGCCGTTTAGTTGATGAAGCGTCAACCGCGATTAACGATGGTGCCTCATTACTTGTTCTAGATGACGAGAAGGCTCATACCGATAATCATTTATGGCTCGATCCTCACCTTGTTACATCGGCGATCGATCAAGGTTTGACAGAAAACCAGCTTCGTCGTCATTGTTCCATCGTGACTCGCTTTGGTGCGATTCGTTCATTACATGATATCGCGGTGTTGTTCGGCCTCGGTGCTGATGTCATTAATCCATACATTATGTTTGCAACGGTACACAGTGATGATGATACATCTGCACTTAAGCTTTACGAATCTTTAAATAAAGGCTTGGAAAAAGTCATTTCAACCATTGGTATTCACGAACTACGAGGCTATGGACGTTTATTCTCAGCGATCGGCTTAAATAATAAAATCGCTGAATTACTTAACATCGTTAACTTCCTAGGATCTGATGAACTGAGCTACAACTTTACCGAAATGAAAAACGATGCGCTTGCTCGTATCGAAGAATTCACAAATGAAAAAGCACGCCCTGGGAAGTCATTCCATTTCTTCCCGCGTATCTGGAAAGCTATTGGAGACATCGCTTCAGGGGCATCCGATTATAGCACGTACCGTGATAAGCTTGGTCAGCAAGAGGAAAAGAACCCGATCTCAATTCGCCACTTAGCTGATTTAAAAGAGGTTGAGTCTACTGTTGATCAAGAAAAAGTAAACTTAAAAGTAAGTAATCATGATTTACCATTTATTATTAGTTCAATGTCATTCGGGTCTCAAAATGAGATTGCTTTCCGCGCTTATGCTGAAGCTGCTGACCGTCTCAACATGATCAGCTTCAATGGTGAGGGTGGCGAAATTAAGGATATGCTTGGAAAATATCCGAATACTCGTGGTCAACAAATTGCCTCGGGACGATTCGGGGTTAATGCCGAGCTATTGAACTCTTCTAACCTACTAGAAATCAAAATCGGTCAGGGGGCAAAACCTGGTGAAGGTGGTCACTTACCTGGTTCGAAGGTTACTGAAAAAGTTGCCGCTGCTCGTAATGCGACAACAGGATCAGATTTAATTTCACCATCGAACAACCATGATATTTATTCTATCGAAGACTTAGCGCAAATCATTACTGAAATTAAGACAGCCAATGACCAAGCAAAAGTCGCTGTAAAAGTTCCTATCGTACCAAACATCGGAACAATCGCTGTTGGGGTTGCGAAAGCTGGAGCGGATTATATTACATTAAGTGGTTTTGACGGTGGTACGGGGGCTGCTCGTGTTCATGCCCTACAACATGTTGGCCTTCCTGTTGAAATCGGTGTAAAAGCTGCACACAATGCCCTTGTTGAATCAGGACTTCGTCAGCAAGTTGAACTATGGGCAGATGGCGGTATCAAGAGTGCTCTTGATGTTATGAAAGTTATGTTACTAGGTGCAAACCGTGTTGGCTTCGGTACTTTATCAATGATCGCTGTCGGCTGTACAACGTGCCGTGGCTGTCACTTAGATACGTGTCACGTTGGTATTGCGACGCAAATTGAATCAGAAGAACAAGCAAAAGAGCATGGGTTACGCCGCTTTGTTCCTCGTCAATTTGATACAGCAGTTACAGGACTTACTAACATGTTCACAGCGTTTGCTAAAGAACTACAAGCGCTCGCAGCTTCACTTGGGTTTGATTCTGTTCAAGATGCTGTCGGTCGATCTGACCTGCTTGTGCAAAACCGCGGGAAAGATTTAATCAATTTAACGACCATGCTACAGACAATCCCAGCGCAAACAGTGCCACAATTACCAAAAGTAAGCCAAGAACAAAGCGAAGAACAACAATTAGCTGTTGCAGCTGGTGCTGAATACCTTGATTATCATGTTGAGGATTTAGCTAAATCACGCGAGTTTTCAAGCGTAACTGCTGATCAGCGTGTACTAGGCAGTCGAGTATCTTGCCACCGTGTCCGCGGAAAACTAGATGGTTCCTACCGCAAGCTACCAGAAGTTAACTTAAGCTTCAGAGATGGCTCGATCCCTGGAAATGGTCTTGGTGCTTATAATAGTGATGGCATTGCGATTCACGTGGATGGCGGTGCTCAAGACGGCATCGGGAAAACATCGTTCGGCGGTACATTCATGATCTTCAAATCAAAAGGAAAAGACGGAAAGTATTACAATGGTTCTGTCGGTAAAGGCGCAGGTTATGGTGCTCAACAAGGAACATTTATGATCCAAGGAAACGCCGATGCACGTGCTGGTATCCGCCTTTCTGGAGCTGATATGATTTTTGGTGGCCGTCTAACTGAACCACTAAAACAAAACCATCGTGCAAATCTCGGTACAACTGCAAACATCAAAGGCTTTGCATTTGAATATATGACCAACGGTCGAGGAATCGTCCTTGGTGATCCAGGTCCATGGATCTGTGCCGGAATGACTGGCGGTGTCGTTTACTTACGCCATCAGCCTGAATTAGGATTAACGAAAGAAGCTCTCGTAGCACGAATTGCTAAAGGGGCGAAGGTTGAAATTCAACCATTATCTACTGAAGGACTCGATGATGTCAATGAGTTACTAACAAACTATCGTGATCGTCTCAAGCAGTACGGACAAGATGACGAGGCCGAAGTTATTGAAGAGCTTCTTCAAGACCCTGCTGAGAACTTCCTACAAGTCATTCCACTCAAACAACAAGCAGATCCATCTGTTTCAACAGAATAAAACAACATGAGGGCTGTCCGGTAAGGGCAGTCCTTTTCCTTTGAGTACCGAACAGGATCAGGTTACATTTTTTACTTCCTCTTAAAAGCTTGATTATTCTTGTATAACGGTGTATAGTACCTTAATTGTACTCATAATTTCTTTATGATCGCGTTTTTACACTATAGTACGTACAGGAAAGGACATCGTTAGTTATGAAACTCGGTGCTCGGATTTTTAAAACGGGATTGGCGGTTGCTTTATCGCTTTATTTGGCTACTTTTCTTGGATTTGAACCAGCTATGTTCGCGGCATTAGCCGCTACTTTTGCGATTCAGCCTTCCATTCACCGTACATTTCAAACAATCCTAGAGCAAGTCCAAGCGAACATTATCGGAGCTGTACTAGCGGTTATTTTCGTTATTACACTCGGTGATGAACCATTTGTCATTGGATTAGTTATTGTTATTGCCATTGCCATTGTTTTGAAACTAAAACTTGAACCATCAACAATTCCGTTGGCCATTGTGACCGTGATTATTATTATGGAAAGTCCATCGGAAAACTTCGTTGAATTTGCATCATTACGATTTTTACTTATTCTAATCGGTGTATTGGCAGCCTTTATTGTGAACTTAGTTTTTATTCCACCACGTTACGAAACAAAACTATACTACAAAAACATCAATCTCACTGAGGAGATTATCCGCTGGATCAATCTTGCTACACGTCATGATGCTGATCCACAGGCACTTAAAAAGGATATCACAAAACTTAATGATAATATGATCAAGTTAGAGAATCTTTACCTTTTTTACAAAGAAGAACGTAATTACTTTTTAAAAACAAAATACGGAAAAGCACGTAAGGTTGTTCTCTTCCGACAAATGTTACTAACATCAAAAAAGGCATTATTTGTTCTAAAAAATCTGGAACGCCGTACCCACGTGCTTCAACAGATGCCTGAGTCATTACAAAGACTGATCCAAACACAGCTAGATGAGTTAACAATCTATCACGATCGAATTTTACTACGCTATGTAGGAAAAGTTAATTCTGAAACAACGACAGAAACGATCGACGAAGTAAACAGTGGAAGCAAAGATTTAACAGAATTATTTATGGATTACTACAACCACCCAGACATTAACCGTGAGGATTGGCTCCATGTCTTCCCAGTCATCTCACAAATTCTTGAATACCATGAGCAACTCGAACATTTTGATCACCTCGTTGAAACGTTTTTCAACTACCATAAGGAAGACAACCAAGCCAATGTCCAAGAACCCGAGGATGATCATTAAAGAAAAAGCAATCGTTAGACCGAACCTCTATCCTTCAACACCGTGGTTCGGTCTCTATTTTTATCCTCGTCAGGTATGTGGATCCGAAACCCTACTTAAAACCAAGAGACTGGGACTACAGGTTGTTTTTTTACCTTTCGCCCCGACTCCTTGACGATTATTTCCCTTCACTCAGGCAGATCCACCCTCATCAAACGAGTTCAAGAAATCTATCCATTTAAAAAAGCCCTACGATGACCGTTCTTTCTCATCGTAGGACTTTCTGTTCCATAAACTTACTAATTCAATTGTTGCACTTCAAATAATTTATGATAACTTCCACGTTTATTCATTAATTCATGGTGATTCCCCACTTCGGATATTTCCCCATCCTCGATCACAACAATACGATCCGCATGTGTAATTGTTGATAACCGGTGAGCGACGATAAATGTTGTGCGATCTCTCGCTAAAATCGCTAAGGATTCCTGAATTAAATGTTCACTTTCAAGGTCAAGCGCAGATGTTGCTTCATCGAGAATTAAGATCGGTGGGTTTTTCAAAAACACGCGCGCAATCGCAATGCGTTGTTTTTGTCCGCCAGATAACTTCACACCTCGTTCTCCAACCTCAGTATCATAACCATTTGGTAGATTCATGATAAAATCGTGAGCATTCGCTGCCTTTGCTGCTGCGATCACTTCCTCATCTGAGGCGTCTGGGTTTCCCATCAAGATGTTAAGTTTGACAGAATCACTAAATAAGATATTATCTTGTAACACCATTCCAATTTGCGATCTTAAACTTCTAACATCATAATCGCGAATATCCTTACCATCAAGAACGACCCTTCCCCCTGTTACATCATAGAAGCGTGAGATCAAACTTATTAACGTACTTTTTCCACCACCACTCATACCGACAAGGGCAATCGTCTCTCCTTGTTTGACATGAAGGTTTAAATCTTTTAGTACCGGTGCCTCATCTTCATCATAATGAAATGTAACATAGTCAAAGTCAAATTCTCCACGAGCATTCTTCACTTCAATCGCATTTTCACGATTTTTTATATCATACTTCTCATCAATAAATTCAAACACACGGTCCATTGATGCAATCGCTTGCGTTAATGTTGTCGAGGAGTTGACTAATCGTCGTAACGGATTATACAGTCTCTCCATATAAAGGACAAAGGCCGTCATCGCCCCTACCGTTAAATCACCCGTAATTACGAAATAACCAGCCACTAAAATGACCAGTAATGGCGCAAGGTCTGTAATCGTATTAACAACGGCAAACGTCTTCGCATTCCACCTCGTATGATCAAGTGCTTTGTTTAGAAAATGTTGATTTCTCTTATCAAAGTTTGTTTCCTCATAATCTTCTAAAGCGAAACTACGGATCACATTCATCCCTTGTACCCGTTCATGAAGGTGCCCTTGAACTTCAGCCAACGCTTGTGAACGAACTCTTGTTAAGTGACGTAACCTTCCATAGAAGTATTTAATTGAGAATCCATACAGAGGAAACAATGAGATCGCGACGAGTGTGAGCCAAACATTCATATTAAGCATAATAATAATTGCAATTAAAATCGTTACCATATCAAGCCAAATATTCATTAAACCGGTGATGACAAAGTTTTTTGTCTGTTCAACATCATGAATGACACGGGAGATAATTTCTCCTGCTTTTCGATTTGAGTAAAAACGTAGACTCAACTTCTGAATGTGTGTAAATAATTGATTACGAATATCATATAAAATTTTACTCCCCGTCCATTGTGCAAAGTATTGACGATAATACTCTACTGGCGGGCGCAAAACTAGAAAAATAAACAGCATAATCCCTAATGCATAGTATAGTGATGAGAGTTTCTCTGAGTCTGTTAAATCCGGAGCAGCAATGATATCATCAATCACATACATGACAATCAATGGTGTCATTAACGGGATCCCAAATTTAAATACACCAATAACCAATGTAGCTAAAATAACTTTCCAGTAAGGTTTTACAAACTGCATATAACGCTTAATACTACCCAGAAACCATCACCTCTCGCCAATTGTACTTAAAGAGCACGTTCAAACGGGTGGGCCCCCTCTTTTTTGAACAGACTCTTAAATATAATAAAGCCTGCATCTACAGGCTTTGATTACTTCATCATGTTCAGTCCATCACCATTCTTGTCAATTATCGGTATTGCAAAAAACGCTCATACCACATTTCTACAAATTGAGGTGAAAATGGACCTTTACGCTGGTGGATCCACGAGATCAACTCTTGGACATTTCGTTGTAAAATCGTATCTATGACCTTTGGATAATTCATCTGTCTACGATGAAGTTGATACTCGTCTTCATCAAGTAATTTATACGTCATATCTGGGAACACTTTAATATCTAAATCGTAATCGATATATTTTAAAGCCTCTTCATCCCATGTGAATGGAGACCCTAAATTACAATAATAATAAATACCGTCAGCACGGATCATACCAATTGTATTAAACCATTGTTCCGAATCGAAATAGCAAATCGCCGGTTCTCTCGTACGCCATTGTCTTCCATCAGACTCTTTAACAAGAATACGATCATTTCCACCGATGACTACTTTTGACGTCCCCTTTAATATAACCGTTTCTTCCCAAATGCGATGAATTAATCCATTATGCTTGTAGCTTTGGATTTGGATTTTACTCCCTGTTTTTGGGAAACTCATACTTTTCTCCTTTCTAGTTTGTTAAGATTCCGGACGTCGATGTGTAACTAAGTGGTCTTTGACCTCTAAATACAGTTCAAACTCTGGCTCTTCCTTCAAATAGTTTCTAATCATATAGTAACTGATTTTATTATCAGGATTTCCAGGTATGACTGGTAACTGCTTCGTTTCTTGTATATATTGATCAACCGCTCTTTGGACTTGATCGATCGTTCGCGGCAGATCTGGTGATTCAAAAACCTCAAACGTTTCCTTAGACATATAGTAAGTACGCTCTGGGATCGCTTTTAAAAATGGCTTTAGCAATTCATAGTTAATGCTACAGTCATCATTAATAAACGAACGAAGTGAAACGCCCATTGGCAGCTCATTTGCGCAAGTCGTAATCGCTTGTCTTATGTCGTCAATCGAAACGTCTACAACCGGATATTCCTCCTTTGCTTTCTTCTTTTTTTTAAAAAACATCGACTGCTCCTTTCATCAACCCTTTTATTCGTACCATTTACCTGTGTGTGTTTGTTCACCTGTTAACTTATTATCCTTTTTATTATACATCGTTCTAATTTATTTTGAAACGCATACGGTTTAGAAAAATCTGCTCTTCTCCTATTAACAGCAGTCACCGCACCCATCTATAAAAATTTAATTTGTTCTTTTGCCCTACCTTCCGCTAATATCCTTCTCTTCCCTCGCTCAGAACTTCAATCCTAAGGCGGCGCGAGTAAGCCGCCTTCATCCGCTTTTCTCCTCTGCTAGCGCACTCCGAACCCATTACAACTACTAAAAAAGCACCTCCTGCTGTTACACAGGAAGTGCTTCTTGTAGAGCTACGTATTATTGACCAGCTTGGTTGTTTGAAGACTGCTGACGCTTACGTTGCTCAGACTGTTGATTTTGTTGTCTTACTTGTTGAGCATCTGTTTCGCTAGCAAATTCGGTGTTTTGCCCTTGAGCAGATGCTGCATTTTGTTGTCTCACTCTTTGTGCATTAGTTTGAGACGCTTGGCTTTGAGCTTGGTTTGGATTTTGGTTTGCCATTCGTATCACCTCCACATGAGTTAATCTAACCAGGAAGTGATTTTTTTATCCAAATTTCTTACGTTAATAATGAAATTCCGCCATCAATAATGAGCGTTTGCCCTCGAACCATCGATGCTTCTTCTGACAATAAGAACATTACACCGTTGACAAGATCCTCTTTCTCAACGATTCTTCCAGCTGGCGTTCGTTCTTTTGCATCTTGTAATAACTCATCACGGTTTGGGAAGTGAGTGAGTGCATCCGTATCGACAGCACCACCTGAAACAGCATTAACGGCAATGTTCATAGGCGCCAGTTCGACTGCTAAATAGCGTGTTAATGATTCTAATGCTGCTTTTGACACACCGATCGTTGTATAATTTTTCAAGTAGCGGATCGAACCGAGTGAGCTTAAACTGACAATCGCCCCACCACCATTTTTCTCCATTCGCTTAGCCGCTTCTTGGGCACAGAACAGCAACGCTTTACTGTTGATATTCATCGTCCAATCCCAATGACTTTCTTCAATTTCCATAACCGGGCGCAACACCCCTGATGCAGCATTGTTGACGAAAACATCTAGGCGACCAAAATGCTCATCAATTTGTGCAAACATCTCTTTAATTTTTTCCGGCTTACCGACATTTGCTTTGACAACAAGGACGTCACTGCCTAATTCCTCTAATTCTGCAGCTGCCTCTAATGCTGCCTTCTTGCTTCTTGCATAATTGACAACAATATCATAGCCTTGTTTAGCAAGACGAATTGCAATCTCTTTCCCAATTCCCCTACTACTTCCTGTAACTAGCGCTACTTTACGATCCATTATTTTCCTCCAATCACATTTTTGTTATGTATCGTCTAAGTTTACTACATGCAGTTAAAACCATCCAGTAAAGACCAAATCAACGCCTTATTATTTCTACATATCATCGTCCATTTCTTTGTATACCACCTCAGCCATTTACAAAAGCTAATCTAGAACAATGTGTATAGCTCTGAATGAAGAGGGGGATGCCATATGTATGTTGGCCGTGACATGACTGAATTAACAATGATGTCAAAAAAAGACTGGACAGATAAAGAACTCGCTTACTTTCATAAAAGTTTGCAACAAATGGTTCCTTATTTAAATAGTGAAGGCGTTACGATTCACCGTGAGATTATTGAAGAGATTGAATCAAGAGGCGGATTTAAACACGATGCCAGTGCTGAACACGGAACAAGAATCCAATACGAATAATGCTCCTGAGGATGATGCAAAACCTATGATTTTGCTCGTCCTCCTTTTTTGTTTGCGGAAACAATATGAATTTTCCCCATTTTCGATTAAAATGAAAAGAAATAGTAAAATGCCTTTCCAATGAAGAGGTTAGATTTCGACAGAGAAAACCGGGGGATTTTTTATGATTAAACCGTCAAACAAACTAAACAATTTAGCAACAAGTGTCTTTAGTGAATTAGCTGCAAAGAAAAACGAAAAATTACGTCAAGGTCAAGATATGATTGACCTGAGCATCGGAAGTCCAGATTCACCACCACCCGCATTTGTTAAAGAGCACTTAGCCCAATCTGTGCTTCGTGATGACCAATATGGCTACGCAATTAATAGTACGGATACGTTTAATGAAGCCGTCTGCCATTATTATAAACAGCGCTTTGATGTCGAGGTTGCTACAGACGAAGTTCTACAACTAATCGGATCTCAAGATGGACTTGCCCATATTGCTCTTGCTTATCTAGACAAAGGTGATGTGATTATCGCGCCAGATCCTGGCTACCCCATATATTCGGCTTGCGCCCATATCGCTGGAGCAGAGCTTTATCAGGTGCCTGTCAATGAGAGCAACAACTTCAAGCCAAGCCTGGATGAAATCCCAGCAGATATTAAAAAAAGAGCAAAAATAATGATCTTTAACTATCCAGGCAACCCAACGTCAGCCCTTGCTGATCAGACCTATTTTGAGGAGATTGTTGAGTTTGGTCTTACACACAATATTCTAGTTATTCATGACTTCGCCTATTGTGAACTAATTTTTGATAATCAAAAACCACTCAGCCTTTTAGCCGTGCAAGATGCGAAAAAAACGGCGATTGAATTTAACTCCCTATCAAAAAGCTTCAATATGGCAGGCGCTCGCATCGGTTATGTGATTGGTGACCCAACCTTACTGCAACCACTGGCAACGATAAAATCACACCTCGATTACGGCGTTTTTCATCCAATTCAATCCGCAGCTGCAGCAGCATTGACGAGTGATTATCAATTTCTAGATGAGCATCGTAAGACATATGAAAAGCGACGCAACATTTTTGTTAAAGAGCTACATACTCAGGGTTGGAGCGTTCGCACGCCTCAAGGTGGGATGTTTGTTTGGGCAAAAACCCCACAGCAATACACATCCCTAGACTTCTCGCTTGAAGCGATTGAAAAAGGGGTTATCGTCACACCTGGTCATGCTTTTGGCTCAGAAGGTGAAGGGTACGTACGAATTGCCCTCGTTCAAGAAGAACAACGTCTCCAAGAAGCTGCCAAGCGTTTAGCATTATTACTATAAAAAAGGGGCTTTATTGAAATTCAATTGGACTAGTAACGTCTGCACCGCAATCGCGGTGCTTTTTTATTAAAAAAAGAAATAATCAACAACAAACAGACTACAAGAATGATACTTTCCTTGCTTTTCAACCGCGTTTTGTCCTTCATCGCCTTCATGAAGGACATTTCTCATCCTTTTCTACCTCAGTTTGTCTTTCATCACCTCCATGAAGGACATTTCTCATCCTTTTCTGCCTCGGTTTGTCCTTCATCGCCTTCATGAAGGACACTTTCCACTCTTCTCTTCCTTGTTTTGTCCTTCACTGGCTTACTGTTACTTTTATGAGCCTTCTTTTTTGTTATTCTTGTGGGTATGTTTCAGTGAAATTGTAGAAACTATCGGTAAGTAGAATTTTACTAAAAAGGTGGGGACATCATTGGCAGCTGATAAAGAAATTTATTACGTTAATTTAAACCCAATTAGTATGGAAGATCTTAATGTAACAAAAATCGACGACCCTGGCTTGATCCAATATGAAATTGAAGCTACCCCTGAAGAAGCGCATGATTTGCAAGATTTGCTAAAAGAAGTACAAACTCACGACCTTGAATTACGCAACTTATTTACATTCCGTCATTTTAAAGACGAGTTCCTTGATGACGATAGTAATGAATTTCAAAATGGCTTAGATCATGTCTATCAAAAGCTTTATGAGTTAGGTACACCAAAAACTAAACAACAAATTGAAGAGATTCACCTCCGAAATCAATAAAGAAGTCGCACGAACGCGACTTCTTCTCTTTATATTGGATAACAACCTGATCTATCCTAAAAATAATGCACCATAAACAAGCGCACCGATAATCACAAAGGCAGGATGAATTTTCCACCTTTGTAATAATAAATAACTAACAATAACTAACAATAACGTTTGCCAAATCCCAACATCACTATATGAATTTGCAAAGAAACGATACGCTAATAATCCGAGTAAAACCGCAATCGTCGGACGAATAAATAATGTCATCGACTTCACTTTCGGTGATTCCTTAAACTTATTTAAGAGTCCTAATAACACGATCATTAACACTAGAGACGGCGCAACGGTTGCAAAAACACCGACAGATGCACCTAAGACCCCAGCTTGGTCATATCCAATGTAGCCTGCCATTTTTGTGGCAATTGGACCAGGTAAAGCATTGCCAAGCGCCAGAACTTCAGCAAATTCATCTACCGTTAGCCACTGATAGCGTTCAACGACTTCGTATTCAATTAGTGGAATGGAAGCCGGACCACCACCATAGCCAATGATTCCCGGTATAAAGAAGGCAAGAAAAATTTCAACATAGGTCATCTTTCTCCCCCTTCCATCCCTCTCACTGGTCCATATAAGGCGATGAGCAGTAGAGTGACGATAATAATCCCTGGGTGTACATCGATAAGGCCTATAGAGACAAAGCTTAAAAGAAAGAGAACACCACTCTTCAGCCAACCTAAACCAGCCTTTGCCTTCTCAAAAAAATCCCACGTCAGCACTGCCATCATCACACCAACAACAGGTACAACAGCTTTTGTCATCCCTTGTACCCATGCTTGATCGCTAAAGGAAGCAAGAGAGGTTAACAAAAGAATTAATAAGCCAATCGTTGGCACGACTGTCGCAATAATTGCATTGATCATGCCGAGAACACCCGCGACACGATAACCGATATACCCTGCCATTTTCGTAGCGATCGGTCCAGGCAATGTATTCCCAATGGCGAGAATATCGGTAAATTCCTCAGCATCCATCCACTTATATTTCTCTACTACTTCCTTATGGACGAGTGGGATTGAGGCTGGTCCACCGCCATAGCCCAACAACCCGACTCGAAAAAAAGCCAAAAAGAGTTTCCCCTGCTCCATCTTAACTACCTTCTTCCTTACTTGGAATTAGATGTTTTTAGATTAGCCTCATATCCTCTGACTTCCTCTCATGATAGCGATAATTAAATGAAGGTATCAGTAAACAGTTTTATTAAAAGTTCGAATTTGACTGACCACCATCGACATTAAGGCTTGCACCAACCACCCATGACGCCTTCTCTGACGCTAGGAACACAACGACATTGGCCACTTCCTCAACCGTCCCAAATCGCCCTGCTGGAATTTCACTAGCGACAAACGACTCGATTTTTTCAGGATTTTCATCTAAACGCTTTTGCCAATTCCCTGTTGGGTGTAAAATCGATCCTGGAGCCACTCCATTGACACGGATACCATCTTTAATTGCCTCATCAGCCAATGATTTCGTAAAACTAATCATTGCTGCTTTCGCGCTATTATAGGTCGGTTTTCCACCAGACTCTCGCCCGAAAATCGAAGAAATATTAATAATGCTTCCATTTTGTTTCTGCTTCATCACCGGCATTGCAAGTTGGCTAAAATCGACAGCAGAGAAGTAGTTCAGCTGCATCGCTTCTTCAAACAACGATAAGTCAGTCTCCGCTACAGTACTCCCATTACTACCCCCAACATTATTAATAAGAATATCAATCGTTCCAAACGTTTGCATAAACGACTCGAATGCACGTGTGCGTTCTTCTCTCTTCATAAGGTCTGCTTGAAAAACTTCAACAGTCCCTAGTTCCTGCTTAATCTGATCAAGTCCTTCTTTAGACCGAGCGATAACGCCAACCTTGGCATCTTCTCTCACAAATGCTTCCGCAATCCCTTTGCCGATTCCTTTAGAACCTCCTGTAATCAGCACCGCTTTCCCTTCTAAACTTAACTCCATGCCTGACCATCTCCTTTTTAGTTTGTTTCTAGGCTTTCACTTATGTTTCCTTCTCCATTTATTTGACGTTTTGTTCAATGATTTTTTGATGGGAAACCGGAAATGGGTATTGACCAATCTCCGTTTTACTTACCCATCTCAACTCATCACTCTCATTGCCTTCATTTAATAATTCAGTTTGATAAACAGAGATGTTCCAAACTAAATGTGAAAAAACATGTTCAACTGTCTGTACCTTTTTTCCAACAGTGACATTTACACCATAATGTTCGGTCAGAAAATCTTTTAGGACTTGCTTCTGATCAGCACTACCTGCTTCCGTATTCGGAAACTCCCACAATCGTGCTAACAATCCTTCACTAGGACGACGATGAATTAATACTTGTCCCCATTCATTTTCAATCACCGCAGCTACCAATTGTTTCCCTTTTGGTTTCTTCTTCTTCGCTTTTACTGGGAGTTGTTCCTGAATACCTTCTTGGTACGCTCGACAATGGGCTTGAACCGGACAGATTAAACAACCTGGTGATTTCGGTGTACAAATTAACGCTCCAAGCTCCATTAATCCTTGGTTAAACTCTGATGGTTTATCTGCAGAAATGAGGCTAGTGGTTACATCTTCAAATAATTTTCTCGTCTTTTGTTTTGCAATATCTTCCTTTATTAATAAAATTCTCGAGAGAACCCGCATTACATTGCCATCGACAGCTGGTTCAGGTTTGCCATAAGCGATGCTCAAAATCGCACCAGCTGTATAAGGTCCAACGCCTTTTAATTTTGAAATCTCTTTTTTCGTATCAGGAACCTGACCACCATAGTGCTCAGACACTTCTCGGACAGCCGTTTGCAAGTTACGCACGCGAGAATAATAACCTAATCCTTCCCAAGCCTTTAGGACTTGCTGTTCTTCTGCCTCTGCTAAGGCATCAATTGTCGGGAACTTCTCCATAAACTGCTGATAATAAGGAATCACTGTATCAACTCTCGTTTGTTGTAACATGATTTCCGATACCCAGACACGATATGGATCTTGATTTTCTCTCCATGGTAAATCTCGTTTATTCTCTTCAAACCAAGTTACTAAATCCTTTTGAAATTGACGAATATTAAAATCCTCTAGTTGTTCATTACTCACAAGCATTTCCTCCACTTACGATCGATTCACTTTTGCCTGAAAAGCCCAACAATGGATGCTTTTTAACCCACCCTCAACCATAGGCCCAATTTGGCTAAATAAGTGATGTTCATCAGATTGACGTAATTTTTTCAACGCTAAATAATGCGATTTGGTTGGCACTTTAAACATTTCTACATATAAATATGGTTGATCGGTAGCGATAAACCATTGGATATCACTTGCTTCAAACTCTGGCAGCAGATCAACAACCTTTTCCATGACCTCTTCATATTCTTTTACTTTTGTTGGCTTTACTTTATATTCGATAAAAATTTGTAAACTTTGTTCCAACTTCAAATTCCCCCTTTTTAAGAAAGCGAATTTCGGGTATAAATAAAGTATGTAAAATAAGAGCGTGTTCAAGACCACGATGTTTTATCACACACCACGTGGAATTGGCAATGGCTCCGCACGCTACTCACCTCTAGGAGAAAGCCACTCCTAGAGGTGAGTAGCGGCTTCGCTCATTGCTACGGGACTGTTCAAAAAAAGAAAAAAACATTTTTTTTGAACAGTCTCTAAAGAATCCTCATACGAATCGCATTATTTTTGCACTTTTATTTTATTAGTTCCCCAGCAAATAAGGAGGTTCAGTTCATGGATACAGGAACCCATGTCGTTATGGGGATTGCTATCGGCGGACTTGCTACACTTGATCCAGTCGTAGCGAATGATCCGATCGTAAGACAAACCGTGATGATTGGCGCTATTATTGGGTCACAAGCTCCCGATTTTGATACGATTTTAAAATTAAGAAATAACGCCGTCTATATACGAAACCACCGTGGAGTGACTCATTCGATTCCAGCAGTCATGCTCTGGCCACTTTTAATTACAGGTGGCATTGCACTGTTTGAACCGGAGACAAACCTACTCCACCTCTGGCTTTGGACGTTTTTAGCTGTGATTTTACATGTTTTTGTTGATATTTTTAATGCGTACGGGACTCAGGCTCTTTCACCATTTAATAAAAAGTGGATCGCGCTTGGGGTCATCAACATCTTTGATCCATTTATATTCATTACCCATTTGATCGCGATTGTACTCTGGCGATATGGTGCAGATCCTGGTTTGACCTTTCTAACCCTATACATCATGTTAATTTTTTATTACATTTGGCGGTTCAAAGCGCGAAACAATGTGATTGCTCATGCACAGCGGCTTGCTTCAGATGCAACACATATTTTTATTTCACCGACATTTAAATGGAATCAATGGCATTTAGTCATACGCACACCAGAGATTATGCAAGTCGCCGAATCTCGAAACCATACGATTAACTTTTTTGAAAGCTATCCATTTGAACCGATACCGAATATCCCGATTATTGAAGCCGCCAAAAAAGATTCAAACTTGGCAGCCTTCCTTTCATTCTCGCCCGCCTATCGCTGGGAAGTTGAGGAGAAAGAGGACTATCACGAGGTACGATTTATCGATTTGCGCTATCGCAGTAAAGGGCATTATCCATTTGTCGCGATTGTCCAACTTGATGATGACTATAATATTATTAGTTCATACACCGGTTGGGTGTTTAGTGAAGAAACATTGCAAAAGAAATTAGAAATCGCCACGCAATAAATGAAGACCACACATAGAGGCTGGGACAAAAGGTTGGTTTTAACTTTTATCCCAGCCTCGAAGCGTTGAGCGTAACCGCCACCATCTTTTAAAAGCCCGGTGTGAGTGGGTTCCTCACAACGGGCTTGTGGCGAGTGAAGCCATTTAACTAGCTTTCCTCGTCCTTTTTTAGGTGTTTGAATTTTTTATTTTGACTCGCATAGCGATGCAAATGTGGTCCATAATTTTCGATCCAACGCAAGACGATTTGTTCTGTCATCTCTTTCCCGCGGTATTCTCTACCTGCTTTTGCTCTGGTCGCTTCAAAATCCTCCCACATGCCTTCAACCCAAGACCTTGCTTCTTCATATGAAAGTTGATTATTTTTTTCAAGCAGTCGTTTCGTTAGTTGATCAAATTGTTCATTCATGCTTCATCCCTCTTTACATCATTTTCTAACATAAGTAAACCACTCACGTGTGATACTAGGCTTGTACCGATTAGAAAGGAGGTTTCACCTCATGCGCAACAAAGAAAAAGGCTTTCCTAATCGGATCAGCTTCTCGGATCCGCGGGCGCGAGCTGAATACTCATCAAAACGTGCCAATGGTACGATTCAGACTCAGCCTCAGGAGCGAATGAATCATGCAAATCATCACCGAGAACAGTAGTTAACGCGCAAGGTATGGATAATTCAGGAGGTGCTTTTTGTGGGTAAGGATTTCAAACGAAAGTATCAAAACCCTTTCCAGTCTCCACGAGCAAATCCAAAGCATGCATTCCATCAAGTAAACGGTGAAACCCAACAAAGCCTTCATAACTATGTCCTACAAGTTCAAACGCGTAAGCGATCATAGTTATGACGAAGAGAAGTAGGCCACCCTACTTCTCTTCTTTTCGTGTTGTGTCATTTCACTTTTTCTTTAAGGAGTGATATCGGTACAGCTTCTAGTTCGCTTTGATCATTTCGATATCCCCACGCAAACGTTCCATTTAAATATGAAATTGTAAACGTATTATCGTCTTCATCTAAAATGTACGTTTCCTCAGGATTAAAATCATTTGGATCTAGCAAGTATGCTTTAGCCATCACCATTTTTCGTTCATAGACAGCAAACTCACTAACCATCCCCATTTGCTCAGCTTTTTTCGCTTTTTCATTCAAGAGTGCAATTTCTTGGCGCAATTCATGTTCTTCCATTTGACTATAGCGTTTTTCCATTTTTACCGCCTCCACAGGCATTTTTCCTCTTTTATTATAGTCGATTTTCAAAACAGTGACAAAGGTTCGATGTAGATAATAAGGAAAAAGTTAGTACCTAACCCTTTCTTGCTACTCAATCTTCACACTTCAAATAGCGATCAATCAAATCAAGCGGAAAACCTTTCCGATACAAAAACTGTTTCATCCGCTGTTTATATTCATAACCGTCATATTTAGCATAACGCTTTTTTACCTTATTCGCTTGAATGAGTAATGCCTCCCATTCTTCACCCTCGTCTTTTTCAATTTCAACCTGTGCTATCGCTTGGTGGATTACTTCCATTGAAAAGCCTTTACTTGCCAAAACCTCCGAAAGCTTTGCTTTTAAGGCTTTTTCTGATAAGCGTGCATATTGGTTTGATTTTTTTTCTAACAATCGGACAGCCGTTTCGATTTGTTGCCCCAGAGGGTACTGAGTTAAGCTTTTTTCAATGTCTTTATTTGTAATTCCTTTTTCAATTAATTCTTGTCGTATCACTCGCGGCCCTTTAGCCGTGGTATTCATGCGGCTTCGTACAAACGCATTTGCAAAAGCTAAATCATCAATATAACGATAGTCGTTTAGTTTTACGATCACCTCATCAATAACAGCCGGCTCAATTTCTTTGCCTGCTAAATACTGGCTAATCTCTTTTTTGGTTCGCATCCGATAAGATAAGTAATTGATCGCTAAATTAAATGCTTTCTTAACACCATCGTCATAAAAAATATCCCGTAACTGCTCTTCGGAAAGTTTGACTCCTTTTTTTAAATGGTGCTTGATTAAAACATCCTGATCAACACTAAACCCAAACTCCTCACCACTGCCGCGATCAATAAAAATATTAAAACGCTCGGTGTTCTTTTTTTGTGTTGTGATTTTTGTAATTACTACCACTTGTCATTCACCTCAATCTCCTGCCAACTACCAGTTATGGTAAGATAAAACTACAACTCATGCGAATCATTACGAACCTAGTTACTTGTTAGGAGGTTACTCACATGAACATTGTTATTGCTGGCGGGTCCGGCTTTATCGGTTCTGCACTGACAGAAAGGCTCACCGAAAACGGACATCATGTCTATATACTAACACGTTCAACAAACAAAAGAAGTTCTTCCGAGAAGGTCACCTATCTTCAATGGCTAACAGATACTCCCTTTTCAATAGAAGAAATCGGAAAAGTTGATGCGGTTATTAACCTGGCCGGGGAATCGTTAAACAGCGGGAGATGGACAAAAGAACGAAAACAACGGATCGTCACAAGCCGCGAAACAGCAACTCGTAAGCTCATTGAACTCATAAAAACTCTCGATCATAAGCCACCGGTATTCATTAATGCTTCTGCGATTGGCTACTACGGCTTTTCTCAAGACGAAATGTTTACAGAACGTACACAAAGTGATCAACATGACTTTTTAGCCACTGTTTGCAAACAATGGGAACACGAAGCAAGTAAAGCCGAAGACCTCGGCATACGAACTGTTTATGCACGTTTTGGGCTTGTATTAGATAAGAAAAACGGTGCACTTCCACAGATGTTGACCCCTTACCGATTATGTTGTGGTGGTACCGTAGGCTCTGGTCGCCAATGGCTTTCGTGGATTCATATTGAAGATGCCGTTCGTATACTGGAATTTGCCTTAACCAATGAGAACATAGCTGGCCCACTAAACCTGACAGCTCCTCACCCAGAGCAGATGAAGCCCTTTGGTCAAACGATCGCCACTGTTCTCAGGCGACCACATTGGCTCCCCGTACCAAGCTTTGCGTTACAAGCCCTATTAGGTGAGATGAGCGTTCTCGTGCTTAAAGGACAAAAAGTTCTTCCGGAAAAAGCACTTACTAACGGCTACCAATTTCAATATCCTCATCTAAAAGGAGCCCTCCAACACCTCTTGCGATAAAAAGGTTTCAAAAAGTCCGAGTTGGTTTGCTTGGGTGTTGCTTTGACTTTAGCCAGCTGGTTCTTTTTGTCCCCCTTTTTAAACCACGTTCTATAAATTCCACTCACTTTTATGAAAAAATTGGGATATTTTTTCATTTTGTAAGGCAAACTATAACTACTACCTATAGAAAGTGAGGGAATAACATTGGCAAACAAAAAGCGTCGTCCAAATGAGGAAAGAAAAACATTAAGTAAAGCACAAGAAGTAAGATACCAGTCTGATTTCAAGGCTGCAGACCGAGCAGCGCGCAGATGATACTCATATTGCTTGCGATAATGAGCAAACTATTTCTAGGTGAGAGCAAGTCCACTCACCGGTCATTTTGCAAAAGGAGGCAAGCTTATGAGTAAAAAGAATAACAACCAAACTCAACATGCCCCTCGATCGATTGAACCTGATGGAAAAGACATTGAATTCTCGAAAGAATTAGCTGACCATGATGATATGGAGGCACTTGCACGGTCAGAAGCAGCAGATCGCCGCGCAAAACAGAAATGATTCTGAAATGCGTGAGGCGCCCGCTCACCGGCGACCAGCACTGCAGGGCTGGCAAGCAGAAGCGCTTCTTTGCTTCTCTTGACAGTCCGAAGTGACCTCGAGCCGATGGCGCCTGAGCTAGACAATTCTGAAATGCGCAAGGCGCCCGCTCATCGGCGACCAGCACTGCAGGGCTGGCAAGCAGAAGCGCTTCTTTGCTTCTCTTGACAGTCCGAAGTGACCTCGAGCCGATGGCGCCTGAGCTAGACAATTCTGAAATGCGCAAGGCGCCCGCTCATCGGCGACCAGCACTGCAGGGCTGGCAAGCAAA
>NZ_JAHPIV010000024.1:26962-51589 GCF_019039105.1 Desertibacillus haloalkaliphilus
GATGGCGCCTGAGCTAGACAATTCTGAAATGCGCAAGGCGCCCGCTCATCGGCGACCAGCACTGCAGGGCTGGCAAGCAAAAGCGCTTCTTTGCTTCTCTTGACAGTCCGAAGTGACCTCGAGCCGATGGCGCCTGAGCTAGACAAAGAAAAGAGATGAAAACCACTCCCGGTCTTCATCTCTTTTTTTTATTCCATCAGATCATCTAAAGGTTCATTCCTCTTACTTTTTTGTATAAACTGACCTTTTTTATACATGTTTTGGAAAAATGTGTTGACTTTTGTCTAAAAGTTTTCTAAACTCTTTACTCTTTTTATCTCTTTTTTTCTCCCTCTTGCTCATCCCCTCAAACCCCTTGATCTGTTAGGCTTTATCGGGAATTCGGCATAACGCTTTCAATTGGTGAATATTTTCAAATTGTTTGTATTCTCTATTATTCAGAAGTATTTTACATTCTCAACGTTCTTAACCCCATGCGATCACGATTGATAACAATTAACGGCTATTTATCGTTTCAAAGCTGGTTTGACCATTTTCTGGTGACCGTCTATCATAAATGGTGTACAGAGCGAAATCAATAATTTGGTTTTAAAGGAGGATACTGTCATCCAAAAGATATCAAAGCAATCTGTAGGTGATAATCAATGAATAGTGATATAGCAACAATCACTCCAAAAACTGTTGACCAATTAACATTTGAAAAGCCATCACTAGAAGACGGCTCTGCTATGTGGGAGCTAGTTAATAATTCTACTCTAGATCAAAATTCAGCCTACAAATACATTATGATGTGTGAGTTTTTCGCTGAAACATGTGTTGTAGCTAAAGAGAATGGCAAGTTAGTTGGGTTCGTTACTGCGTTTATACCTCCTGAACGTCCGGATGTCGTGTTTGTGTGGCAAATCGGAGTTGATGCTTCTCAACGAGGTAAAGGCTTAGCATCTAAGATCCTTAACGAACTAGTTGCACGCGAAGCTTGTAAGGATGTTCGTTATTTAGAAGCAACTGTTACCCCATCAAACGTCGCATCTCAATCGTTGTTCCGCCGCTTAGCTCGTGACCATAATACGGAGTGTGAAGTAAAAGAATGCTTCGCAGAAGAGTTATTCCCTGGTGAAGGTCATGAAGCTGAAGACACATTTCGAATTGGACCTTTTAATAAGTAATTCAATGCTCGATTTGTTACTAAATAGAACGGCTAGATAATTAAAGGAGGATATTAATATAATGAATCAGAATAGTTTGAATGTTTTTGAACAATTAGAATCAGAGGTACGTAGTTATGTTCGCAGTTTCCCAACTGTATTTACTAAGGCACAAGGACATAAAATGTGGGATAAAGACGGAAAAGAGTATCTTGACTTTTTCGCAGGTGCTGGTGCGTTAAACTATGGACACAATGACCCAAACATGAAACAAAAACTTGTTGACTATATTACAAATGATGGAATTACCCACAGCCTTGATATGGCTTCAGAAGCCAAAGGAGACTTCTTAGAACAATTCAATGAAGTGATTTTAAAACCTCGTGGTTTTGATTATAAAGTGATGTTCCCTGGACCAACAGGTACAAACACAGTTGAAAGTGCATTAAAACTAGCAAGAAAAGTAACTGGACGTACAAATGTCATCAGCTTCACAAATGGGTTCCATGGAATGACAATCGGTGCATTGTCTGTTACCGGTAACTCATTCAAACGAAAAGGAGCAGGTATCCCGCTAACCAATGTCTCAACTATGCCTTATGATGACTTTGGAAGTGATAACCTCGACACAGTGGAGTATCTCGAGCGCTTTTTAGAAAATAACGGAAGTGGTGTTGATACACCAGCAGCAATCATTCTCGAGACAGTCCAAGGTGAAGGCGGCATCAATGCAGCAAGGTTCGAGTGGATTAAGAAAGTTGAAAGCATTTGTAAACGTTTTGGCATCTTGCTAATTATTGATGATGTGCAAGCAGGTGTTGGGCGTACGGGCACATTCTTCAGCTTTGAACCAGCTGGAATTGAACCAGATATTGTATGTTTATCAAAATCAATTGGTGGATATGGTCTACCACTAGCATTAACGTTGATTAAGCCTAAATATGATATGTTTGCTCCTGGTGAGCATAACGGTACATTCCGTGGAAACAACCTTGCTTTCGTAGCAGCTACAGAGTCTCTCAACTACTGGAAAGATGACTCATTTGAGAAGAGCATCAAAGCAAAAGCTGAAAAGGTTACAACGTTCCTAGAAAACCTAGTAAAGAAATACCCTGAAATTAAAGGTGAAATTCGTGGTCGCGGACTCATGCAAGGGATTGCTAGTGAAGTTGAAGGCTTATCAGAAAAGGTTGCTGAGGAATCGTTCAAGCGCGGTTTAATTATGGAAACAGCAGGCGCGAACGACGAAGTATTTAAACTCTTCCCTCCTCTAACCATTGATGACGAATCTTTAGAGAAAGGCTTAGCGATTATTGAGGAAAGCATTAAGACCTTAGTAAAAGACAAAGAACTTGTAACATCTTAATTTTAGATTGATCTATACGCCTATACAATGGTGTAGGCGTATACTTTATGATATGAATCAATCAGTAACATGTGAGTTAAATCTAAACAAATCGGAGGAATTCGTAATGAAAGTAGTAAAGCTAGCAGACATCATTGATACAGAAAATCACGTAAAAGCAGATAACTGGGAAAGCCGACGCCTATTATTTAAAAAGGATGGCATGGGTTATTCTCTAAACGATACAATTATCAAAGCAGGAACTGAAACACACATCTGGTACCAAAACCACCTTGAAGCTGTATACTGCATCGAAGGTGAAGGTGAAGTTGAAACATTAGCAGATAACGTTGTTCACCCTATTTCAAAAGATACAGTCTATGCACTCGATAAGCATGATGAGCACCTTCTTCGTGCAAAAACAGATATGCGCATGATTTGTGTGTTTAACCCACCTCTTACTGGTCGCGAAACACATGATGAAAATGGTGTATACCCAATCATTGAAGATGACGAGTAAGCAAAAAAAGCCTCCCATGCGGAGGTTTTTTTGCTGTTTCCACGAATATCGCGACAAGCCATGGTCGCTATGTTAAGATAAAGATAATGAATATATTAATTTCAATGAATATTTAGGGGAATGCTTTATGTTTGATATCGCTTTTATCTTTTTATTTTTCATCTTATTCGCTGCCGGCTTATTTTTACTAAATATTTTTACTAGCATATGGGCTTATCGTGATGCCATCCAAAAAGGCAACAGCAAAGAGTTTGCGTTAATCGTTTTATTTGGTACGCTATTCTTCCCTGTCATTGGTCTTATCATCTATTTATTTATACGGAACAGTTAAACATTAATAATAATGCAAAGGTCAGGTGAATTCGCCATGAAACAATTAACACCTTGTTACTTAGGGAAAACCGTTACTCTACACAACGCTAATTCAAAATCGTATGTGATTCAATATCAAGAAAACGACGGTCAAGACTGCAGTGTGTTATTATTCGCAAAGGATCAGCCAGAAATCTTTGCAGTCATTGGTAAGGACGGAACATTTAAACGCTCGTTTTTTATTAAAGATCATTACACAAAACAAGTGACAGACGTTCTTTCTCGCTATGAACAAATCCAAGCACAAAGAAAAGCCCGCCCTCTCACGCAAGACGATATAAAAGATGCTTCAAACTCTAGTGAAAATGCCAAAATGAAGAACGAACACCTCGTTAAACTCTTAACTGATGAGCATCTCCAAGATATTAGTAACCTTTGGCCATCTCGCCTATTAATGATGCAACAAAATGAAAATAAGAGTAATCGTTCCCTGCTTTTACAAACGCTAAAAAAAGCTCTCGCTGAATCCAATCCGCAGAAAGCCTTTCATTATTTGACATTCCATCGCTATGACGATTATTTACCATATATCCATGAAAAACTCACTGACCACCCAAAACTACTGACAGAGATCATTGACTTTTACCTTGATTACGACCAAATAAACTATCTCGAACCATTACTACAGTCCATTGCAAAGAACATTGACCTAGAAAAGTTTGCTTCAATCCAACATATCCTAATTGAAATGAAAAAACTCAACAAAGCTACGGATGAAGATTGGTTTAAGAAGGTCTTCACCGTACTTTATAGACGTGCACGAAATAACTATGAACGAAAAGGAATTGATTGGTTAAATCACTTAGTAAAGGATGACCATCACCCCGAGTCGGTGAAGCTAAAAGTGAAAATTGTCCAGTTATTAAAACAACAATAACTGATTAGTTTCACTAGAAGCCACTATAGATCTTAAGCCACTAGGAGTGGCTTTACCCTAGAAGCAAGTAGCCTGCGAAACCATTAAGTAGTTCGATTGAGAAGTAGGAAAAACGATTTCAAAAGGTAAATATCAAGGCAAATCGAATACTTTTAGACAATAAAATCGCACAAAAAAACGCTGAGGTTTCAACAGGTGGTTCCCCCAAAAGTTAGATTTTTTCACTCTAACTTTCGGGGTCGGTACCACACCCTTTGCGTTTTTATTATTTAATGACTTATTTTTCAACAAATGCTCTCGTTACTTTAAGTACAATAATTCACAATATCAGACATTTCTTAATCCTGCTTATCACTTGATAACTCTTCCATCTTCTTTTCTAATTCTTCAATTCTGGATTCTTGCTTTATAAATACTGTAATAAACACTGCTAATACGAATGAAATAAGAATAATAAAAGCCCAAATATTCTCTACAATAAGAGCAAGAAAGAAAAATGAAAAAATATAAGTAACAACAATACAAGCCAAAAATGTGCCAATAAAGTTTTTCACCTTTTAAATTCCCTCTTTCTCATCATAAATAATCTTTTATAATTAAGATGCATTGTAATTTCTTATGGGATGAATCCTGCTTCGTTTGTTTAATAACAAAAAGAGCTACGGTTCACTTGAGATCTTCAAATCTTGCACCCGTTAGTGAAATATCGTTATTTACTTTTCTTTCCCATTCTTTATATTGATCCCATATATAATCCCCTGTTTTCGTTCTAAAGCCAGAAAGTTCTTTATACCATAGGACTTCATTTTCACCTTTACCTAAATCCGATTCAACCTGCTTTAAAACATTTCGTAAAAACGTTACTTCAATAACGGTTGGTACTGCCAAACCGACAGTTACTATAATAAGGCTGTTCGTTTGTTGATCAACCGATAGATATATTTCAATGTTAACATTTATTTCCTTTATTTTGGTAAAAAAATAGCGATCCTTTATTAAAGAATGCATCCGTTACTTGAATAAGAGAAAAGAAAATACCACTATACTTTTAAGAAGTTTTTTCAATGATATTCTCAATTTTATTGACTATTTGTCTCGTTGTATTACCGTTAATAATTTCATTGTGGTCAATGTGATCTACAAAGTTGTTCATTCTTGATGCAAACAATTCAAGATTAGTAATATCTTCTTCGGTTAGTTTCCCTTCAACGGCATTGTTAAAAGCACTTGAAATGTGGTAATTTGCTTCACTTTGAAAATAAAAAAGACTATACGTATTTACAACTTTATTGTTATAATTTATCGCATTTGCGTTTGCTGTAAGAGTGTAACCAACTACTGTCTGCTCTTTAGCTTTTGCTAACCATATAATAAATTCATCTTCATTCCCATCATGGTAAAGTTCCAGTGCATTATTCAAATTATTACTAATCTCATATTGACTGGTTAAATATTGAGATAAAACACTACTTTTTACTTTTTCATGAGGTAAATAAGGATAAAAGCTATAAAGCCCCACTATAAAAACAAATATAATTAAGGGAATAAGAACTTTTTTGAACATTATAAATTTCCTTTCTGATTTTTTGTTAACAATACTATTACTAATCTTAACAAGAATACATACTTTAATCTCATTCCAAGTATCGGCAATAGAGAACCTTCGCCGCTTTACTCCTTATTCAACATAATACTTCGTTAACAGAAATAAACAAAAAGAAGCAAACGAATTTATATGCTAATTCGTTTGCTTAAATAATCGCTATTTTATATTTTCTACCTCAGAGCCGAACTACTTACGAAGCGATTGCCTCTTTTGAATAGGCTATAGTAGCTGGTTACATCCAATATAATTTTCTAATTATTTACTTTCGCCAATCATAGTGTATAAAAAACACTTTTCTTCCGCATCTCTTCATGATTAGACGATCATTCTCACATAAAGACAAACTCTGTCAAAGGGTTCGACAAAGCGAGTTGCGAAACTAATCAGTAAGAGATTTTTGACAAAAGGAGAGTGTGCTATGCGCGCCAACAGAAGGGATCAATGGAAAGTTCACTGGAGAAAATACAAACACTTATACAAAGGGAACCGTATCGAACGTCGCAATAAATGGCGAAAAAAATGGGATAGCCGGTATGCCGTTTCATATTACGAGAGCGTAAAATAAAAAAACCGTTGTAGGGCAAAAACAAGGGATGCCTTAAAGCAATGAACAGCTTTTAGGACATCCCTTTGTTTTACGACTATGAACCATATGGATGGCTTACGGCTGGTATTTCAACGATGCAACGACTTCAACCTGAGCCGTATGCGGGAACATATCAACAGGCTGCAAAGACTCGACAACAAAACCAGCTTTAGTCAGCTGCTTCACATCCTTTGCTAATGTCGAGGGGTTACAAGACACATAAACCATTCGTTTTGGCTTCACCTTAATCACAGTTTGTAGAAACTGCTGATCACAGCCTGTGCGGGGCGGATCTACGACAATCACATCAGGTTTCCATCCTTCTTTCACCCATCTTGGTAACCAGTACTCAGCTTTGCCCTCTACATATTCAGCATTGTTGAAGCCATGTTTCGCAGCATTCACATTGGCATCATCAATCGATTCTAAAATCACATCCATGCCACGAATTTCCGAGACATGTGGAGCTAACCAAAGCCCAATCGTACCCACTCCGCAGTAGGCATCCACTAACCTTTCAGTGCCGGTTAATTTAGCAGCTTTTTTGACCTCATCATAGAGCTTTACTGTCTGCTTCGGGTTTAGTTGGAAAAACGCTCTTGCCGATAATTCAAACGATACATCACCTAACGTTTCTTGAATCACTTCTTCACCATGCAGATGAAGCGTCTCCTCCCCAAAGATCAACGACGTTTTCTTGCCATTAATATTTTGTAAAATCGACGTTACTTCCGGCAAACGTCGGGTGATTTCCTCGATTAGCAGCTCCTTTTTTGGTATCTTACTTTCAGCTGTAATCAGTACGAGCTGAATGTCACCTGTTTCAAAACCAACTCTCGTCACAATGGTACGAATGATTCCGTGACGCTTTCTTTCATTATAAATAGAGATATTTAAATCCTCTAAAATTGATTTGACCACTTGCGTCACTTTATTTGTAGCTGGATGCTGGACATAGCATTCCGAAATATCGATAAGGTGGTGCGAATTTAGACCATATAACCCAGCAATCACCTTTTCCTTTTGTCTGCCAACTTGTAACTGACTTTTGTTTCGATAGTGCCAAGGATCTTCCATACCAATAGTCTCTTTAATCTTTAATTGGCGCATTGGAATATCAGCATGTCGCTCAAATGCCTGCCGGACAATATCCCGTTTTTCCCTTAACTGTGCCGCATAACTTAAATGCTGTAGCTGGCACCCACCACATTGATCATAAACCGGACAAGGTGGGGCGACTCGTTCAGGCGATTTCTTTCGGATTTTCTTTACTTTAGCCTCAGCAAACTTTGGATGTACCTTTGTCACTTCTGCTACAACCTCTTCATTTGGTAGTGCCCCTGGGACAAACACGACTTGCTTTTTAAAATAGCCAACTCCCTCACCATTAATGCCAAGGCGCTTTATCGTTAAAGGAAACTGTTGACCTTTTTTCATAAATACTTGGCTTTTGTTTTGCCTCTTCTTACCATGTTGCTGCATTTGTTTCGACTGACTCATTTCTGTCAACTCCGTACCATTTAAAATTCTAACTCATTCTTCCCATTATATCATGATTATCAAGGGATGATTCCCTCCTAGCTCCACCATATTCAGTTTCCATAAAAACGGAAATCGCGTATCCGCTTTCTAGGAATCAGAATTTCTTCCTAAACTTACTAGACCGCAACGAGCATAATCTTTGTTAAAATGATAAAAGTAAATTAGTTAAGGGAGAGATAATATGTCTATACCAACAGATGTAGCATCACTACAAATTATGGCTCATGTTTATAAGAAAAAAAGTGCTCAATCTATTTTTGAAAAAACGGTCGAAAGCCTTGTCGATCAAGTACCATACATAGATTGGGCAGGAATCTACATCTATGAAAACGAGAGTGACGAATTAGTTGCAGCATCAGATTTTGAAGATGATCTTGGTTGGGAATGCAATGGTCAATTAAAGTTTCCAATTGCAGATTCAAGTGAGCAACAAATCGGAGTCATGGTTGTACGAAGCAAACAACCAATTGCTTTTGACGTAACCGATGTGAGTACATTAGAAACCATTGCTTCTGCAATTGGTCAAGAGAGCCTTGCAAACTAAATGAGATAAATTAGCTGTCCTAACATCTTAGTTAGGACAGCTTTTTTCTGTTCAAATGGGGATGGTTTTTCCTTTTTGAACAGAGAACACGCACTTTTATAATTTCTTCAGTTGTCTCTCAAAAACTAAATCATCAAGACTTTTAAATGTATAGCCTTGCTCACGGCAATCATCAATCACCTTCGCTAATGCCTCTGCATTATCCTGTGAAACGGAATGGAGTAGTAATATCGCTCCTGGATGAATTCGTTCCATAATTCGATCATACGCATATTGTGCGCCCTTTTGTTTATCAATTTCCCAATCCTTATAGGCTAAGGACCAAAAAACATTCGTATAGCCTAGCTCTTGGGTGAGTGCTAATGATCGTTCACTGAATGTTCCTCGCGGCGGTCTTAGGTAGTTCATACCTTTCTCCCCCGTAATTTCCGTGAACTCTTTTTTTAAGTTCTCTAGCTCCCTTTTGACGCGATCATCACTAACTTTTGGCAAACTCGGATGATGGTAAGAATGATTACCAACAATGTGACCTTCATCGACCATCCGGTGAATAAGGTCCTGCTCGGTTTGTAGAAAGTGTCCTGTTACAAAAAACGCCGCTGGTACATCTTTTTCCTTTAAAGTATCTAACACTTTTTTTGTATAGCCATTTTCATAACCATTATCAAACGTTAAATAAAGCTCTTTCTTACTCGTATCACCAATATAATAGCCACCATATTTATCTAAAAGCTCAATGTACTCTGGTTCTGTCGTAGCGGGTTTATTATCCTTTTGACGTTTAAAGCTCCAATGGTGCTCCGTATTATCATAAGAAGCATTTGCCCCAAGAATCGCAAAAGGTAATGCAGCAGCTACAACAAAAATAAAAGTTAGTGATAAAATCAGTTTCTTCAAGGAATAACCCTCCTTACAAGATATCTTTTTTGTTATTGTTTCTTTACAAAATAAATTTATCCAACAAAAAATCACCAAGTATAGAGACAACAAAAAGAGCTAGGAGACTTTTATCCCCTAACTCTTCCTACGTTGTTTTTATTTAAATACTGGCTCTTTAAATTGCTCTAATTTTTCTAATGATGATTTATCAACATCTGCATGTAAACTATTTCCATGGGAATCCATCGTTACGACGGCGGTAAAGCCTTCGACGCGAAGATGCCACATCGCTTCAGGAATACCAAATTCCATTAAATCAACGCCCTCAACCTTTTTAATACAGTCAGCATAGTATTGGGCTGCCCCACCGATCGCATTTAAGTATACACCGCCATGCTCTTCTAGTGCTTTTAACGTTTTTGGTCCCATGCCACCTTTACCGATAACCGCACGGATACCAAATTTCTTCATGATATCACCTTGATAAGGCTCCTCACGAATACTAGTTGTTGGCCCTGCTGCTTTGACATGCCACTCTTCGTTTTCATCCTTTAACATAACAGGTCCACAGTGATAGATGATTTGACCATCTAAATCAATTGGCGCATCATGGTCCATCAGATGATGGTGGATCGCATCTCGACCCGTATGCATAATACCATTAATCGTTACCACATCACCAACACGCAAGTCGCGAATTTGTTCTTCAGTGATTGGTGCCTCAAGCGTCACCTCTCGTACTTCATTCGCTCCTTCTTCTGATGCCGCAACTTCTTCTGCTGCTTTATTGACATCAATACGCTCGCCGTCTTTATATAACCAGTCTTTAATATCACCTGTTTCTGGGTCAATAACAATACCAAGACGACGGAATGCCCAACAGTTGTATGCGACTGAAACAAAGAAGCTTGCTGGCAGACGATTCATTACACCGACTTTACAGCCTAATAATGTCGCTTCTCCGCCAAATCCCATTGTTCCAATTCCAAGCTTGTTTGCGTTTTCAAGCACATAATCTTCAAGCTTGCGTAAATCTTCAATTTGGTTGATATCATCAACACTACGGAATAATTGCTCCTTCGCTAGTGTATAACTCGTTGTGCGATCGCCACCAATTCCAACGCCGATAAAACCAGCACTACAGCCTTGGCCTTGTGCTTGGTAGACCGAATGCATAATACATTTGCGAATTCCATCTAGATCACGCCCAGCTCGTCCTAATCCTTCAAGCTCAGCCGGTAAGCTATATTGAATATTTTTATTTTCACAGCCGCCGCCTTTTAAAATTAAACGCGCATCGATTTCATCTTTTTCCCACTGTTCAAAGTGAATCACAGGTGTCCCTTCCCCAAGGTTGTCCCCACTGTTTTCACCTGTAAGAGAATGTACCGAGTTTGGACGCAATTTACCATCCTTTGTCGCTTGAACGAGCGCTTCTTTGATCGCTTTCTTCAATTCAATTTGGTTTACACCGACAGGCACTTTAATTTCAAATGTCGGCATTCCTGTATCTTGACAAATGGGTGATACATTTTCATCCGCCATTGAAATGTTTTCTGTAATTGTTGATAACGATAATGCAGCGCGTGTTCCTGCATTTTCTTTTGCTTTCGCCTCAGCTACCGCGCGACGAACATCGTTTGGAAGATTAGTAGATGTCTCAACAATAAGCTGATAAAAACTTTCTTTTAATTTTTCCACTTACTCCACTCCCTTTAATTTGCAGTTTACTACTTCTTCAATACAATACTATTATACGCTCTGTCAAAACATTTCGAAAGGTTTAATTGAAAGCGCCCCCATTGGATTGCTTAACCACTGCCTCTCTCCTGGGAATAACCCTCATACTTCAATCTAAGGCGGTGCGAGTAAGCCCTCTTCATCGAATTTCCCTCTTGCTAGCGCACTCCGCCCCTTTACCACTACACAAAAAGACGATAACCAACCGGTCACCGTCTTCTAAGCATTAGCTCGATTTTGAAATTCCCTCAGTGGCTTGTAAATGTGGGTTACGATTAATATAGTGAATTAATGGTTTGCGTCCTTCTTTCCATTCAATTAACGTTATGCCAGTATTCTCAATCATAAATGGACGATGATACTGATGCCACTCTTCACCGAGCATGACATACATTAAGAAAATACTTATAAAACCACCATGAGAGACTAACGCGACATCGTCATTTTTATGTGCACGTTGCAACTGATCATATAGGTACTGACAACGATTTGTTAATTGCTCAATCGTTTCTGTGCCTTCGACTCCTGACGTTAGCATCGAACGCTCCCTAACTTCTGGATAAGCAAGCTCAATCTCTTCACGAGACTTGCCTTCAAACGGTCCGAGACCCACTTCACGAATCGTCTCCCACTTTTGTACTGAAGTATGTTGATAGCTACCGATAGCGCTAGCCGTCTCATTCGCTCTCGTTAAATCACTGCTGTAAATATAGTCAAGCTGAATATCTTGAAAATATTGCCCGAGGAGGTCTGCTTGCTTTTTACCTAATGGAGATAGTGGGTAGTCCTGACCGCCCTGAATCTTTCCTAGACGGTTTGCGGTCGACTCCCCATGTCGAATGACATATAGTTTCATCGTTAGTCCTCTCCTTGTGTTGACCACTCATTACGGAATTGTTTGCACTTAAACTCTAGATCATCAAGCATTTGAATAATACGATCGATTTCCTCTATTCCAGCTTCCTCTGGATCAATCGAATCAAGCACCTCAACTAGCATTGTAATACGTTTATTTAAATAGTCCATCTGTGATTTTTTATCATGGATAGCTCCGCCCACTTGGATCGCTCCTTTCCTTACTCCTTGTCACTTTAACAAAATTTTCATATCTGCTCAAGCTAACGCGATTTGGTTGTATGTAAAATGGTAGAAACCAATCCCTTTTGCTATCGTTACTTTTACGTTATGATTACTATTAGCCTCTGTTCAAAAGGGGTGGTTTTTCCTTTTTGAACAGACACTTTTATGCAGGTATCATATCTTCATTATGAGCTAAAAGGAGTTATTTTGAGTGATTGATCAAAAGCAGTTACAAATTACCCCTTCCCATGACCCTTGGGAAGCGTATCTCGATATTAAAGAATTTGGGAAGCCAGAACTATCGAATGTTGAATTTACTACGACAACCCTTTGCAATATGCGTTGTGAACACTGTGCAGTCGGATATACATTACAACCGAAAGATCCTGACCCACTTCCACTTGAATTATTCATTAACAGACTTGAAGAAATCCCAAACTTACGTGCATTTAGTATTACTGGCGGTGAACCAATGATGTCAATCAAGTCAGTGGATAACTATGTCGTTCCATTATTAAAATATGCTCACGAACGCGGTGCACGTACGCAAATCAATTCAAACTTAACGCTTGATTTAGAACGCTATGAAAAGATCACACCATATCTTGATGTTCTCCACATTTCTCATAACTATGGGAGTGTCGATGATTTTGTCGATATTGGCTTTGCTAATATGAAAAAAAAGCCAACCTACAAACAGCGGGCCAACTATTTCAATCGAATGATTGACAATGCAAAGGCATTAACAAGTGCTGGGGTCATCGTTTCAGCTGAAACAATGATTAATAAGCGGACTCTCCCTCACCTTGAACGCATTCATGAACAAATTGTCGAGATGGGATGCCAACGCCATGAAGTTCACCCGATGTATCCTAGTGATTTTGCAAGTGACTTAGAAGTCGCAACACTAGCAGAAATCAGAGAAGGGATCTATCGACTGCTCGATGCGAAGAACGATGATATCTGGATGTTATTTGGCACGTTACCGTTTTATGCTTGTAGTGACAACCAAAAGGATCTAGACCTACTAAAACGATTGTATAAACAAAAGAATGTGACCGTTCGAAACGACCCTGATGGTCGCTCGCGACTTAACATCAACATTTTTGATGGTGATATTATCGTTACAGACTTCGGTGATACACCACCATTAGGAAATGTGCAGGATACACGTCTCATTGATGCGTATCAGAAATGGCAACAATCTTCGGTGGCACAAGAGTTAAGCTGTCATTGCCCAGAAGTCGAATGCCTTGGACCTAATATCCTAGTGAAAAACGCTTATTATAAGGGCGTCGATTTTTCTACCCGAAAATCAAAGATTACGCTTTAACTCAAGAGAAAAGTGAGCTGTCCCAAGGTAAGGGACAGCTCTTTTTACACTGTAATCAACATTATTTCGGTTGGTTCGCTGTGATAAACTGGAAAGATAGACGATCTTGAACAGGAATCCAAGCACCGATGCCTTGTTGTGTTACATTTTTTACTTCCAATTGTGCCTTGCTGCCTTTAAAGGTTAGATATACCTCACCATACGTCACTTTTCCTTTTTCATTTGCGGCTGGGACATAACCGTATAAATAGCCGACATTTTTGGGTGAGACGTTATAGACTTGTCCTTTTTTCGTTCCTTGACCAATGATTGTTTCAAACGCTAATGGCAGCCCTGTATTTTCCGCTGCTTTGATCATCATCATTTTTTTCACTTGATCTTTATTTGGAATATTAGCTGTTAAGCCACCGGTTACTTTTTGCTGTTTCTCTTGATTATAGCTCATTTTCTTCGGAGCTTGTCCACCGCGGTTATCTAGATAATTTGTGTTGATCTTTTTATATTCCCAATTAACATTCGTTTCTGAAGAACTATACGATAAAGGCCATTCTCCTAAATAAATCGATGCTCTAAAACCAACCGCTAATTTTGAATCATTCATTGATGACTCATTTAACATCTTTATTAAATCCGGGTTTTCAATCGTTACGTCAGTTGTTTCTAACAACGATGTCGTCAGTTCACTCGGCTGCAGATAAGGTAAATCTTGGGTTGGGTTTGGATACGTGTTTTCCTTCGTAATGTCAAGTACCGAATCTGGGATTTCTAGCCCACCATCTTTGTTTTTCTCCTCTTCTTTCGCTAAACTATGTAGCGGCATTGCTAGTAACATAATCATTAAAAAAAAGAGTGTTACCTTCTTCATTTTCTAACCTCCTTACATATTTAAAGATCACGATTAAGCATAGTTTTTTCGGAGATGGATGAAATTATCCTCACCTTTTACTTTCAAGCACAAATTATTTTTGTTACGGTTGAGCTATCACATGTAATCAAAGGGGTGCAAAATGAAGAAACAACGTCTTTTATTTATAGGTGCTGGCCGTATGGGAGAAGCGATCTTTTCACAATTAATTAAAGATCCACACAACTTCGCAGAGATCACCATTTCCAATCAAAGTAATCACGAGCGTCTAGCTTTCATGCGTGAGACGTATGGCATTTCAACGACAGAAAATTGGAAAGATGTTGTCGCAAAAGTAGATGTTATCGTTTTAGCCATTCCTCCCCACGCACATAAAGAAGTATTAACGGACTTACATGATGTGATCTCTGACCAACTTGTGATTACGGTTGCAGCAGGGATCGGGATTGATTTGTTAGAACAGCACTTACCAGAGAGAACAGCTGTGGCTTGGGTGATGCCAAATACAGCTGCTGACGTCGGTGAGTCTATGTCAATTTACACGCTCGGTCGTCATGTAACTTCAAGTCAGCGCTCGACGTTACAAACGATTTTATCGACCATAGGCGCTTACGAGGAATGCACTGAGGAACAAGTTCACCAACTAACAGCGATTACAGGTAGCGCACCGGCTTTTCTATACTATTTTAGTGAAGCGTTAGAAGAGGCTGCTCGCCGCTATGGAGTTAGTCAGGATCAAGCAAGAAAATTGGTATCACAGATGATTCTCGGTTCTGCAATCATGATGAAAAAGGGTAATGATCCAGCCCAATTAAGGGACCAAGTAACCTCACCAGGTGGGGCTACAGCTGCTGGCATCAACGTTCTAAAAGATAATAATGTCAAAGAGATCTTACATTCAGCAGTGCAAGCAACCAATGCACGTGCAAAGGAACAAGGTAAACAATAATATTTTTTATAAGCTGTCCTTAAAGTCCCCAAACCGACCTAGACGAGGTGTGCAGTTACTTGGAGGACAGCTTTCTTATGCGGCCGATTGCTGACCCTTGATGATCTTCTCAATGGTTGGAAACACCAATTGAATTAAAGGCCCAATTAAAAAGGTAACAACGACTGTCCCAATACCGATTGGCCCACCTACTAAAAAAGCACACGCTAATGCAAGAACCTCGGCAATGGTTTTTGACGTCATTAATTTAAATTTTGTTAAATGTTGGATAACAAACATCAACCGATCAATCGGAATCGCAGCAAATCCAGCTTGCAAATACGTAGCAATCCCAATCGCCATCAGGACGGCTCCGATGAACAGAATCAAGAGTTGGACAATAAATGTCTGAAAAGAAACACCTGGAAACACGACAAGTAACCAAAAATCAATAAAATAACCTAATAATACCACTGTGATTAAAGCTGCCACTTCAGGACGACTTTTTAAGAGGATCGCATTTAGAATAATTAAGATCACCCCAACGATAATCACCCAGTTCCCAACGGTGAGACCTACCGTTTCAGATAAGCCGACATTTAAGGCATCCCAAGCCCCAACGCCGAGACCAGCGACAATCGTTAATGTAATTCCAAACGATAAAATAAACAATCCAATGACATAACTTAACACTCTTCTAAGTACCATCGTTTTTCATGACCTCACTTTTGTTTTAAACATCTCTATGTAAAGGGTGCTATCCATGAGTACCTTTTATGCTCGTCAACAATCATTAATAAAACTTGAACATACATTTTCATTAAACACCATTTCTCCCTGCATATTTTTGTAACTCCTACAAAAAATTATATACGAGTATAGCAAGGAGGAATAGCTTTGAACTTACATTTTATATGGAAGGCAATTGTCATTGTCATAGGCGGAGTCCTAATTTTAAGGTTAGCTGGCAGAAAATCAATTTCACAACTTACTGTTGCCCAAACCGTAATGATGGTAGCCGTTGGTTCATTGATTATTCAACCAGTCGGTGACCGAAATATTTGGATTACGCTTATAATTACTTTCTTACTTGTACTCACACTGCTTTTTATTGAGTATATCGTATTAAAGTCAGACAAGCTTGAAAACTTTTTTTATGGCAAGTCACTCACTGTAATTGAAAATGGTCAGCTCAATGAAAGGAACTTAAAAAAATTAAGGTTAACTATTGATATGCTTGAAGTACGTATGAGACAGCAAAGCATAGAAAGAATTAGTGATGTACAGTGGGCTACAATTGAATCTAACGGTCAATTAGGCTTTGTGTTAAAACCCGAGAAACAATACGCAACAAAAGAGGACATCCAAATGTTAATGTCTATCATTCAATCGAACATACCTAACTCCCCTTCACAAACTCAAATGTTTCAATCTAACGAGGATCAAAACATATTCACAGAAGTTAAAGATAAAAGACATACACAAAAGTTCCCAGAACATTTGAAATGAGGGAAAATAGAATGAACACTAAGGTCAAATATCAAACATTTATTTCAACTTTTATAAAGTGGTTATTATGGGGCGGAATTATAGGGGTTATCATTGGATCAACAACAGCTTTACTTTTAAACACAAATGATTTTCTTGGAAAGATACGTGAACATAACTTCTGGCTGATCTACCTCCTCCCTCTAGGCGGGATTATTATAGGCTACATTTATATGAATTTTGGAAAAAACTACGCTCATAACACACTTAATGATTCTGCTAAAGGGAATAATCTCGTTATCGAAGGGGTCCACGGAAAAGCCAAAGTACTACGTAGAATGGGACCAATCGTTTACTTAGGTACCTTTATTACTGTCCTATTTGGAGGCTCAACAGGAAGAGAAGGAGCAGCAATCCAAATGGGAGGTAGTGTCGCTCAAACCGTTAACCAATATTTCAAGATAAACATACTGGATACAAAGATTTTACTAATGAGTGGAATCAGTGCTGGTTTTGGCGCAGCCTTTGGTACACCAATCACAGGTGCCATCTTTGGAATGGAAATGACGGCTTTAGGAAAAATGAAGTATGAAGCATTTGTTCCTTGTCTTATCGCTAGCTTTGTCGGTCATTACATAACAGAATCCGTTTGGGGAGTCAAACATGAAACGTTTATTATCCAAAATGTACCGACAGCTTCTGCCGTTACTTTCTTAAAGGTTATTTTTTTAGCCATTATTTTCAGTCTGTTAAGCATTTTATATTGCCAACTAAGGCATGGAATACAAAAATTGTCTGAAAAATACTTAAATAAAAACCACATATTAAGAGCCCTTATCGGAGGTATTATCATTGTCCTACTAACGCTGATCATTGGGGCACAAGACTATAACGGACGTGGACTAGACATGCTTGAAGAAGCATTTAAAGAAGAGGTCCCCCCTTTTGCCTTTTTAGCAAAGTTAGTATTTACAGCTATTACACTTGGGTTTGGCTTTGTCGGTGGAGAAGCCATACCTTTATTTTTTATGGGGGCCACATTAGGGAATACCTTATACAATTTCGTTGATTTCCCGATGTCTTTTCTCGCAGCTATCGGTATGGTTGCTACGTTTTGTGGTGGTGCTAACGCCCCGATTGCCGCCTTCCTTTTAGGTGTTGAGATGTTTGGTGGCAAAGGAATTGAGTATTTTTTTGTGGCTTGTCTAACGAGTTATATCTTTTCAGGACATCATGGACTCTGGCCATCACAAACGGTCTATGAGCCAAAAAGCAGGTTGTATAATATTACAAATGGTGAGTCAATCAGCAACATTGAAATAAAGAAAAAGCGTTAGCAATTAGGGACTACTCTTAGAATACACCCGTAACTGCATTACTAATTAAAATAAAAAGCAAAGGTACCGCATAGAGTTGTTGCGGTATCTTTGCTTATTCGCCTTCTTGTTTCTTTTCTTCCTTGATGACCTCAATTTTCCGCCAATTTCCAAAGAAGTAGTACGCTGTTGCAACAGCGCTACTTACGACAAAACTTAACCCCATTCCGATCGCGATCCCTATTTCACCAAACCAGTTGGCACAGATATAGGTTAACGGATAGCGTAACACCCAAAATGAAATGATGTTTAGTACTAAAACCTGGAACATCGCTCCCGAGGCGCGAACGATGCCATTCAATACAAAATTAATCCCTAAAAACGGATAAAAGAAAGCAATCACTTTTAAATATAGTGTACCGAAAGCAACCGTTTCTTCATTACTAATAAATAACCGTATCAAATGCTCAGCACTAAAGAACACGGCCGTACTTATCGTTAGTGAAACGACCATAATTAACAACATCGCATTTTTGGCAATCTCACTAACTCTCTCCCATTGCTTGGCTCCAATATTTTGACCAGCCATACTAGTAACTGCTGATCCTAACGTCAATGCTGGTAGCATAATGATGCCGTCAATTCGCTGCGCTGCCCCAAAACCAGCCACAACCTCTTCTCCGTAGGTTGTAACGACTGTCATGATCGCCATAATTCCTGCTGAGATCGCCATCATTGATAATCCAGAGGGTAAGCCGAGTTTAAGTAACGTCATAAAATACCTTTTCTCAGGAAGCTTCGGCACCGTAAATGGAACTTTGATCTTTATGATTGAATAGAGAATTCCGTAAACAAATGCCGTTCCCTGTGACAATACGGTCGCAATCGCCGCCCCTTCAATACCAAGGTTAAAAACAGAGATAAAAATCGGATCGAGAACCGCATTTAAAAGTACAGCTATGAACACAAAACGTATCGGTGTTTTACTATCCCCAAGAGCTCTTAGCACTGTCCCGATAAAGTTATATCCAAACAAAAAGATAATCCCGATGAAATTAATTTGTAAGTACGCTTTAGCCATAGGTAAAATATCCGCTGGCGTCCCCATTAGCGTAAGGATCCTCTCACTTAAAAAGAAACCAAGAATACCAACGGCTAGCGTCATACACCCTAGCACAAAAACAAACGTATTCAGTGATTTCTTTAAGCCTTTCTCATCCTTTGCCCCTTTATACTGGGATAAAACAGTCAATGTTGCTCCATTAATTCCAATAATAAACGACAAAATCGTAAAGATCACTGTCGCAGAAATTGTAATTGCACCAAGTGCATTAGCACCTAATAAGTTACCAACCCACAAGCTATCAATAAACTGATAAGAGGTCTGTAACAAATTACCGAAAAAAATCGGCCACGAATAAAGCATCATCTTTTTTGAGATGCTTCCTTCAGTAAAATCGTGATTTAGATCTGATTTCATGTTGGTCTCCTTATCACAATAGTTGTTCTCATTATAGAGGTTATTATTCAACAATGAAAGAAAACAGACTTAACTCATGCGGTTCCTTCACTAATCGTATGAGGTCAACTGTAAATTCTAGAACATACAGAAATACGTAAGGCGACCAGCACTGGAGGGCTGTCAAGTAGAAGCGCTTCTTTGCTTCCCCTTGGCAGACCGAAGTGACTTCAATCCGATGGCGCCTGAGCTGTAAACGTAAAAAGAAAAGCACTAGATACCAATAGTTGTGCTTTTCTTCCGATCGATCTTTAACTTTTACTGTCTTAAAAAGGAAAAGTAATAAAAATCAATATTGTTAACCAATCATATGTAAAGAATGATTCTTTTACTCTTCAATTAATTCAAATGACTCAGTGACCTCGATACTATCTTTTACCGATTGAACCATCGAGCAATTCTTTCGTGTGACAGCCAACGCTTTTTCAATTTTAGATTCGGTTAGTCCCTGTCCTGTAATCACAAAATGAAGAGCGATTTTTTGAACTTCCTTAGCTCCTTGGTCATTTCTCGTTACATCCGCACTTATCGAAATATCAGAAAAAGAAACTCGTTTCTTCTCCAATACCTTCCGCAACACACCACCGCTACAAACAGCAATTGAAGATACTAGCAATTGATAAGGACGGAAGCCGTGCTGTTCATCACCAGAAATTTGCAGCTCTCCAAATTCTACTTCTGTTTTAAAACTGTTTTCTTTCATTGTAAATTGCATGGATAGAACCTCCTATTAAACCATTTCCTCCATTGTATAGGTATTTACTATGTTCGTCACGTATATTATATGAAACAAATCTAATCTTTAACATAGTAGATAAAAAGCCGAAGGACTGGTCCATTCGGCTTTTCTTATGCTCATTATCGGGAAGCATTTGCCTCAGGTTGTCCAACAAGGTAGAGTTGTTCCCACCCACAACTTTTGCGATGCTCATGTATATCTGAACTAAACTTCGATACCAGCGGTTCTGATTAGCTGCAAGACGCTGTAAAAACTCTTCTTAGTGTCTAGCTCCAGAAGGAATTCTTTCACTTGCAGCACGTCCAATATATTTTCTCCAGTTTTCAGTTTCAAAGTTCCAGGAATAATGATATTCGTTCCTGACTTCAGTTAACACAATATTTAAAATAACAACGTCCTGTTGTTGTACCAAGATAATGCCACTATTAGGATATATCTGTTATACGTCTTCTAGAGGTTCAATTACGGGCTTATCTTCCCAAAAAAATTGATGATCGACAGCTACGGGGGGATGCTCAAGAAATGACAATTCACCATCAGGAGTAGTGTATTTGTTCATCTAAAAACGGCAAGGATACTCCCACTTCAATCGTGTGAAGGGCGTAGCCCAACGATAAGTGGGGGAGGAATTACCGTCAGATACGGTATGGTGCAATAAAAATCGTAAGATTTTGTACCATATTAAGTATCTGAAAATTCCACCTTGCCCCCTCCTTTCGTGATATAATTTGGATAAGAGAAAACCGCTTCGTAAAAGGCACTCTTACTGGTTCTTTGATAATTAAAGATATGAGGTTGGTTGCAGTAATACGTTGTAACCGTAAAATCTTTAGCGTAAGAAAAACCGTTTTTAACGGTTACTACAAGAGCATGTCTCTTGTAGTAGGGGCGAAGTCAATCGTCCTTATGCTCCACCACTCTAAGGTAGGAGAGCATGGCTCGTTTGCACTACTGGGTAGGAACAAGCGTAGTTGCTATCTACGAGGGTAGAAGTACTGTCAAACTCTGACAGACGCAAGCCCCCACTTCAAACAGACCGCTAAGTTGTTAAGTGGTGGGTTGTTGACTAAGTATCTGTTTCTTCGCTTTCATTGTCGACTTTTCATCCTTGCTAGCGCACTCCGTCCCCTTAACCATTAAAAAAGAGGCAACCACTATAAAGTGATTACCTCTTTCAACCGTTGACCTTTTAACACTCAGCACTTACCCTCTACGGTCGTAACGATGTTTGTCTGCCAGAGACACCTCATTTCTTGAGAATCTCTATACCAACCTCTGATGCAACGAAATGGTTATCCACTCTTATCACCTCAGGGAATTAATACAAACCGTTTAACCTGACTACTGGCATTGCTAAAAAGGTCTTGGTTGCGAGGAAGTGATGACTTCCTCACTACCTATTATGAACAGTTCGCTACGTTTTAAACATTAAAGTAAAAAAAATTTATGATTTCTCTTGCTCTTCATCATTGTTTGCAATTGATGTACGCTGCTTGATCTGCTTTAACTCACGTGCAAACCCTTGTGTGGCATCAATGACTTCAGCTGAACTTTCCTTTAAATGTCTAACACTTTCACTAATTTTCTTGAAGTCTTCCCCAGCATCTTGTGCAAGCTCACTCACCGTTGTTGCTGTTCGTTTAACCTCATTAATGATCTCATCACAATTATCATTTAAATACCGTAATGTCTCTGTAGATGTATCCTTTACTTCTTTCACACCGTTGATAATTTTTGTGCGAGAAGAGCGGTTTGCAAATAACACAGCAGTTCCAACTAGACTCCCAATCATAACTCCTTTATAAATGGCCTTACACTTTTCTTTCTCCATCCCCTAACCACCTCGTCTCATTCCTTTTCTTAAATTTTAACAGTAAAACCCAAGCGATGAAAGGAACTAATTAAACAGGGGCAAGAACTGAAAAAATATCTAGGGAACTTTTTCAAACATAGTGTTAAATGATCTTCTTATCCTTTAGTGTTGCAATATCTGCTTTTTCCATCTTTAAAAGCTGTTCTAACACTTCTTCTGTATGTTGACTTAGAGCAGGAGGAGCTTCAACCTCATTCATACGAGCAAAACTCTCGTCATAAGTAGTGGCAACCTCAATATTACCTGCACTCGATGCTCCTATTAAATTTCGCTCTTGAATATATGACGACCCGACAAGCTCACCACATTCTAAAACAGGGGCTAAACAACAATCCACTTTATGTAAGAACGAAATCCACTCTTCTTGTGAATGGGATAAGAATAATTGTTTTACCTCATTATACACATGGTTATCTTCTCTCGCTTGAGACATATGAGCAGGTATCCAATGCTCTTTTCCGACTGCATGGCAAAAATTAACCCAAAATTTGGGTTCAAGTGCTCCTAAGCTCATATAGCGACCGTCTTTTGTTTCATATAAGTGATAAGATATCATATCTCCACTCAGTTGTGGAACACCATTCTGTTTATTGATCTCTTCTGCAAAGTGTATGTGCGTATTCATCATTGAAACCATCGCATCTGTTAAAGATAAATCAATATATGCTCCCGTTCCTTTAATCCCTCGTTGCACTAAGGCCGCTAAAATCGACTCACTTGCTGCAATTCCACCGACCAAATCTGCGAACGTAATGGTTGGATGTACCGGCTTCCCTTGGTCATCTTTTAACTGCGATAAAATGCCGCTCATCGCTACATAATTTAAATCATGGCTTCCAAAGTGACTCAAACTCGACTCTTGTCCATACCCAGTGATTGAACAATAAATAATATTAGGGTTCGCATGCTTTGCCTTTTCATAACCTAATCCTAACCGTTCCATGACACCTGGACGAAAGCTTTCAAGGACAACATCTGACTCCTCCATTAATTGTAGAGCAATCTCTTGTCCTTTCGGTTCCTTAACGTTTATTGTCACGCTTTTTTTATTACGATTATTTGCTAAAAACACTAACCCATTCCCACGCTTTTTTGCACCTAAAGATCTAGCTGGATCTCCTGTTAATGGTTCCACCTTAATAACCTCTGCACCTTGATCCGCTAACCTAAGGGAAGCATACGGACCAGGCAAATACTGTGAAAAATCAAGAACTCGTAATCCATCTAACATAATTATACCCCCATGAAAACACTGTTTACCGTTTCGTATAAAAAAGATGTTTAACATTGTTTTGTTAAACATCTTTTTTATACAACTCTACCTGCCATTAATTATAAACTTCAGTCAAAAAGTGATCGGTATCTAATTTTTCAAAACCATCTGCTTGTTGTTTCTTTAACTCAAATTCCTTTAACTCTACACTCAAACGCTCAATCTTCTTTTGCATATCCTCTAGTACCTGTTTATCCTTGACTGTCATAGCTGATCTCCCCTTTTCGGATAATTGAATTTTCTGATAATTAAAATTAAAAAATTAAAATATAACGTTCCTTGGCGTGGAGCGACGGTTGATGAAGTTGTTTTGTTTTTTAAATTACAAATATTCTAACAACAATCCTATCCTTTGTAAACTACTTTTAAAATTGTAATCGCTTACAAACTGAAAGTTTTTTAAAAGGGGCTGTGAGTTATTCACCCACAGTTTTATCCACAGTTTGTGGATAATGTGTATAAACTCTGTGGAAAGGATTTTATAGCCATCTGATGTGTGAACATTTTTCTGTGGATAAATTGATATTTACTTGTGCATAGTGTGGATAAACTTGTGGAAAGTGCATAATTGCTTATAAACAGCTGTTGATAACCTTCCCCTCCCATTCAATCTATTTATTTTATCACAATACTATTCACTATTTAACCTAATTTAATAGTACTTCTGACTTCTCTATTCCTTTATATGGGTCAGTTACCAGTTAATAGATTAATTAATGGAAGTATTCAAAAAAATGTAACAATTATCCTTACACCTGTATGAAATTTGCGTTATAATAGAATTATCTTAAGATTATAAATATAAAACAAAGGTATGATGATGATGAGAAAAGTATTTAATCAATCGTTTCAAGATCTTGTTGATGAAAACAAAAAGAAGTTACTCAATGACCCTGATGCTATTACAAAAATCGAAGAGCGAATAGAAGAGCGACAAGCAGAAGAAACAAATAAATTAAAAAAATATAATTAAGAACGAGTGAACTGCCCCCTGTCAAGTAGACAGTGGAAATAATAAAAATGACCTAAGCGGCTTTAGCTCTATATTCTATAGGGC
>NZ_JAHPIV010000025.1 GCF_019039105.1 Desertibacillus haloalkaliphilus
CCCTATAGAATATAGAGCTAAAGCCGCTTAGGTCATTTTTATTATTTCCACTGTCTACTTGACAGGGGGCAGTTCAAAAGGTTCGTTTCACCTTTTGTCCCAGCCTCGAAGCAATGAGCGCAACCGTCACCAATCTTTTAAAAGCCCGTGTGAGATTCACATCGGGCTTGTGGCAAGTAAAGCCATTGCCTATCGTTTAACTCGTTTTGTTCCGATACCTTCACCCTTAATTTCTTATAATTATATATACAAGGTATGAAATATAAGCGAGAGTCAGTACCAACCCTTCCATCTTACCCACTTTACATTGCGTTCTAGAGAAAATAAACAATACTACGGTCAATACTAACATCGCTGAGACATCGAAAAATATTTTAAAATTTACAGAAAGAGGCATGATCAATGAAGTGGCCCCAAGAACAAATAAAATATTAAATATTGAACTCCCAACGATATTACCTAATGCAATTTCACTTTGCTTTTTTAAAGCCGCAGTAACGGCTATAACAAGCTCTGGTAACGAGGACCCAATCGCAACAATCGTTAAACCGACTAATGCCTCACTCATACCAAAGCGAAGGGCAATTTCTGTACTGTTTTCAACTACTAAATACCCCCCGAAGATAATTGCAGAAAGACCACCTATTGAGAATAAAATATTCTTTCCCCAACTTAACTCCTTTTGATCGCTCGTCGCTTCTTCTAATTCCTCATCACGGCTGTTTCTTGCAGCTTCGATTACATAGTATAAAAAGATAGCAAAAAACAGTAAAAAGATGACCCCGTCACTTCTCGTAATGATGTTTTCAGGTGTCTCTTGCAAATATTGGTCACTCATTAATACGAGTAAAACGATACTTGCTAAAAAAGCAAACGGAATTTCTTTTCTAATCGTTGCACTTTCGACTTTTAAAGGGAAAATAAATGCAGTGACACCAACAACCAAAGCCATATTGATGATATTACTCCCAACAACATTCCCTAATGTGACATCCGCATTGCCTTCGAATGCCGCAATCATACTCACTGTTGCCTCTGGGGCTCCTGTACCAAAAGCAACGATAGTAAGCCCTACCAAGAGTGGTGGTACACGCAGCAATGTGGCAATATTAGCAGACCCATCGACAAAATAGTCAGCACCCTTTATTAATAATACAAACCCAAGCAATAATAACAAATATACCATGCACAATTACCTTTCTTTTCATGATCTATACTGTTAAGATGCTCGATTTGAAAAATAATATCCATTTATGACTGAGGGCACTGAAAAAGTGCGAAGCCGTTGCATCTTTTAAAAGATTTCTTCTAACTAACAAACGTTATCGATCCGCTGGATACACAATTCCCATTTGCTTGCGGGCGTCTTCAATAATTTCTGATGCTACCAATGAGTTCTTGTAGGTATTGACCTGCGATTCTAGCTCACCATTTTTAATCAAATCAATAAACTCTTTCACTTCATAATACATAGACGGCTTTTCTTGCTCTCTTGTGATATCCTCTACACTTCCATCGTTAAATTTGATATCAACTTTTTCCGGAGTATGGATCTTATCAATAATAATGTTTCCCTTTTCTCCTTGAATTTCCGATGGTAAGGACGAATTCGTAATTTTAGAATAGCTAATAACTGCGTCCTTCTCACTGTATTTTAATGTCATACTTCCTTCTCCATCCACTCCAGATTCGAGAACAATTCCATTCGCTTTTACTGTATCTGGCTTGCCGAAGAGCACGACAAGTGGATAGACGCAATAGACACCAATGTCCATTAAAGAACCATTGGAAAAGGCTGGATTAAATGCATTTAAAATTTTTCCTTCTTTATACGCATCGTAACGGGAAGAGTATTGGCAATAACTTGCAACATAACGACGGATTTTGCCGATCCTATTTATATTCTCTTGAATGGTTTTGAAATTAGGAAGTAACGTTGTTTTTAGAGCTTCCATTAATAAGACATTGTTTTGTTTAGCCGTATAAATCATATCGTTGACTTCCTTACTATTTGAAGCCATCGGTTTTTCACAAAGAACATGTTTACCGTGTTCCATACACAGGATCGCCTGCTCTGCATGAAAAGAGTTTGGACTTGCGATGTAAACAGCATCAATCTCATCACTTTCTACGAAGCTCTTAAGGTCTGTAAAAGTAGCTTCTACACTAAACTTCGCTGCAAATCTTTTTGCTTGTTCATCCGTTCGCGAATAAACAGCTGAGAGTGTAAACCCTTCTACCTCAGTTGCTGCTTGTATAAATTTTTCTGTTATCCAATTTGTCCCAATTACACCAAAACGGATCATTTTTTACCTCCATATCTCGACTTAAATCAATGTTGAATTCACTAGACTTTACTTAGATTGAGACCTATAACTCCTATGATAATAAATAGGATAGAAATAAGCTTTAAAATACTTGCCGATTCTTCAAACCAATATACCCCAACGACCGTTATTAGAACAATACCCAATCCCGACCACATCGCATAAGCGATACTAATATCAATCTTTTTTAAAGCTAACGCAAAGAATGCAAGACTAAGCAAATAACAGATAAGTGTCATCATAACTGGATACAGTTTTGTAAATCCACTAGAAAACTTCATCGATATTGTACCTGCAACCTCAAAAACGATTGCTAAGATCATAAATAACCAGCTCATTCAATTACCTCTCAATTTTCTATTGTTTTAAAAAACAAGCACCTGATTCACGCTTTAGATTCCTAATCAAAATGAATAACACGTTGTAAAAAAAGTCTGCCCCTAGACTGCATGGTGCACAGTCAGGTACAGACTTTTAAAACAATACACTGTTCGTTATTCACCTAACATTTCACTGACATGTTGCTGATTATTTTCAATCCATTCTCTCGCGACTTCAACTTCATCAGCGCCATCTTCAATTTCAGCAATCATCTTTTCAATTTCCTCAACCGGCATGCTCCAATTGCTTAAGAATTCATACGCTGCTGGCGCTGTGTCTTGAAAATTAATATTCGTTAATACGTGGATCTCTGAAGTCGGGAAATACTCTTCTTGGCCTTCAAGTACCTTAATATCCCAATTAACAAACATCGTATGTGGACGCCAACCTAAGAATAATACAGGTTCTTCTTGGCCAATCTCTCGCATCGCTTGGGACAACATCCCTGCTTCACTTGATGATACATATTCAAGATCAAAACCAAGCTCTTCGATCATTTCTCTTGAAGTGATCGTCATCCCACCACCTTCTTCAATACCATAGACCTTGCCATCAAACATCTCTTCATTGCCTTTAAGATCATCAATTGAGTCAATTCCTTCAACATATGAAGGCACAACCCAACCTAATTCTCCATCTGGATAACTAAGGGCTGTTTGATCAATGTCGTCTCCATATCTCTCCATGAAATGTCCATGCATATCTGGCAACCACGCATCCATAAATACGTCAATATCACCTCTTGACATTCCTGTATAGACCGCACCCGCATCCGCACTTTGAAGCTCTACAGTATACCCAAGATCTTCAAGTAGAAGCTTAGCGATATTAGTTGGTGGCACTGTACTTGACCATGGAGTAACTCCAACGGTTATTGTACCTTTTTCAGTTTCACTATCCGTATCGTTTCCACTCGTTTCTTCAGTGCCACATCCAATAAGCAGCACTGATAGTAATGCAAAAGCCAGACTTGCAACTAGAAACTTCATTTTCATTTTTCTACACTCCTTAAATTATGTATGTTCTGCACTATAAACCGATTCCGATAACCTCATGTTTTACATACGGAACCATTAACTATGTTTTTGTTCACCTAACCCTTGTGTAATTCGGTCTAGTACAATCGCTAATACAACAATACCAAGACCACCTACAAGACCAAGACCAACATTGACACTAGAGATCCCTGCCAACACCGTTGAACCGAGTCCTGGTGCACCGATCATCGAAGCAATCACTGCCATCGATAATGCAAGCATGATCGTTTGGTTAACACCAGCCATAATTGTTGGAACAGCTAGTGGCAGCTGAACTTTCGTTAAGATTTGCCATGATGTCGATCCGAAAGCCTTCGCCGCTTCAACGACATCTTCAGGGACTTGTCTAATACCCAAGTTTGCTAAACGTACACACGGTGGTGTCGCAAATACAAACGTTGAAATCACTGCTGGGACCCCGCCTAAACCAAATAATAAAATGGCTGGAATCAAATATACAAAGCTAGGAAGAGTTTGCATAAAATCTAAAACTGGTCGGACGATTGTCTCACCAATATCAGATTTTGCACTCCATATCCCAATGGGAACCCCAATTACAATCGAAAATGCGGTTGCAACGATGACAATCGTTAACGTTTCCATCGCTGCATCCCATAGACCAACTGAACCAATAAACAGTAAACCTATGAAACTAAATAAAGCAATCCCTTTTCCTGCTGTTCGCCAAGCAATGAAAACAATGATTAAAGCGATAATTTCGGGTTGGACCCATGTTAGCGCAGAGGAAATCCCATTGATGATAGCCCCAATTACAACACTAATAAAATCAAAGAAAGGGCCAAGTACTGGAATTAACCATTCATCAACAAAGCGATTTGTCCAATCCTCTAATGGAAGATGAAAATAATTCACGCTATGATCACCTCCTCATCAGCTTCTTTCCCTAAGGCTAATCCTGATAAAATCGAGACTCTCACAATGATCCCAAGTAACTTTCCATCCTCAACTACAGCAATTGGATATTTTGCTTCAGCTGCGACGCCTATCAACTCATGTAATGGCGTTTCAGGTGATGTTGTCGGATAAGTGCCGACAAGCAAATCTTCTACAGGTAGCTTTTCCTTCACTCCTTGCACTGCCTCATCAATCGTTAACAATCCTTTTAACATTTGATCTTTATCGACAACAAAAATACTGGATATGCCCTTTTCCTCCATTCGCCTCACCGCCACATGTGGTCCCTCTTTGACCGTTGTCAGAACATCAGGCTTTTTCATGACATTAGAGGCAAGTAAGACTTTAGAACGGTCCACATCCTGAACAAAAGTAGACACGTAATCATTGGCTGGGTTCGACATAATCTCTTCAGCAGTACCAATTTGAACAATTTCACCGTCTTTCATCATCGCAATCCGATCTCCTAATTTAAGTGCTTCATCTAGATCATGTGTGATGAATAGAATGGTTTTATTTAGATTCCTCTGAAGTTGAAGAAGCTCATCTTGCATATCTTTACGAATTAATGGATCTAACGCGCTAAACGCCTCATCCATTAATAAGATGTCTGTTTCATTTGCTAGGGCTCTCGCTAATCCAACACGCTGTTGCATACCACCACTTAGTTGATCAGGATAACTCTCCTCATATCCACTTAAGCCAACATCTTTGATCGCCTTTCTAGCTCTTTCCTCCCTTTCCTTTTTAGGAAAATCTTGAACCTCTAGACCATATTCAACATTCTTCAAAATCGTTCGGTGTTGAAAGAGTGCAAAGCGTTGAAATACCATACCTAACTTTTTACGACGAACTTGCATTAGTTCGGTTTTATCCATTTTAGTAAGGTCTTCACCATCGATGAGAATCTCACCAGCTGTAGGGTCAATCAAACGATTAACTAAGCGGATAAGGGTTGACTTTCCACTCCCAGATAACCCCATAATCACAAAGAACTCACCTGCTTTTACAGAGAAGCTTGCATTGTTCACCCCTACAGTCATTCCTGTTTCTTTAAGAATTTCTTGTTTTCCTTGTCCTTCTTTCACACGTTTTAAACCTTCTTTTGGATTCGAACCAAAGATTTTAAATACGTCATTTGCTTCGATTTTATTCATTGCATTCCCCTTTTTCAGTTAAGACTATTACTCTATTGTTTTTCCAAGCAAAATTGCGATCGAAACACCACAACCTGTCGAAAAATATCAAATTTTACACTAAATTGAACGAGAATTATCATAACACTTAGTTAAAAAATCCAACAAACCTACCTAGAAGCCTTTAGCCGATATTATCTCCTTCAGTGAAGGTCAGTGAACTTCAGTGAAAGTCAGTGACGTTTTTTCACTTTTCAACGTATTTACGTTATAAACCTTGTTAACCTGTTGGTAAGAAGGTGGCTAAACAAAACCATTACATTAGCATTTTTGATCTTTATACTAAGAGCTTCTAAGCACCAAATAGAGTGCTGATAATAAAAAAACAAGACGGCTTTCTAAAATAATAGAAAGTCGTCTTGTTTTAGAAATCCCTTACATATTAACAACAAAACCCGACAACAATTGAAGTCGGGGAACAATCAACATTCCTAAATAGTCAAGAATATATAAAGGCTTTACTAGTCGTACTACCTACAATTCTTTGGACAGGTGTAACACATTTTCCTTGATTCCGCTTGATAAGAAAAACAACAAGTTTTGCGGATGCGGATTTCCTTTCCTTCAACCAAGGTTTTCTCGTGGTAAAATCTAGTCAGCGGATTTCGGTTGTAGTTACCAAACAAAGATCCTTCAGCATCATTGAGCAGATAGGAAAAGTCTTCTTTCAACCTCTGCTTGACATCCTCAGCGCTCTCCTTTTCTAATAAAGATTCATATAACCAAAAGAGATAAATCGCTGTATTTTCCCATAATATTTGTTTCGGAACTTTCCACGCTGTTGACAGTTCATTGCAGATCAGATTAAGGTGATTGGCAAAAATGTCCTCAACTAACAACCTTCGCTGGAAGACCCTTTCCTCTTCACTATCAAACAGACGTACCGTTTGATCTACTAATAGTAACTGAGGTAACCAATGTTCGGTAGACTTTGATGGTTCTAAGAATAATTGGTCTTTAGCTAGGTTTATCTTTTTATTTAAAACTGAAAAGCTATAAAAAGCAGGAACAACAAGTAGAAAGCTATAACGCTTTGAAAAGATAGAGGCAGTCACACGGCCATCCTCGGCATCCATGTCTTGTTGTAAGTCTTCAATGAGTTTTTTTAAATAAGCTCGATCAAACAACATCTCAACAGGAATCGATTGTGTTGCTTCAGTTTTTTTATGAAAACAGACACGGTAATTACACAATTCATTCCGTTCATTTGCATCCAACTGTAGCTTTTTCATCAACTGACACCTACTTTATTTTATTATGCAGCGTCCTTTTCCATAAGGGATACATAAAGGTGTTCCAAAAAGTGGATCACTTGTTACTTGACAATCCATGCGAAAAACGTTCTTCACCAACTCACACGTAATAACATCTTCAGGCTTGCCTTGATCAAAAATTTTCCGATTTTGAACCGCGACAATATGATGAGCGTACCTGCAAGCTAAGTTTAAATCGTGAAGTACCATCACAATCGTCCGCTGCTCTTTTTCATTTAATTCAAATAACAAATCTAAAATCTCGATTTGATGTGTCATATCTAGATAGGTCGTCGGTTCATCTAATAAAATCGTATCTGTATCTTGAGCAAGGGTCATCGCGATCCATGCCCGCTGCCTTTGACCTCCTGAGAGAGAATCTACCTGTCTCTCAGCTAAGTCGGTTAATTGAGTTGCTTCTAAAGCTTCGCTAACCTTCCTCTCATCTACTTCTGACCATTGTTTTAACCAGTTTTGATACGGGTAACGTCCTTGTTTAACGAGCTGAAGAACGGTCAAACCTTCAGGTGCTTCTGGGCCTTGAGGAAGAATCGCTAGTTGCTTAGCAATTTCTTTTGTCTGCATTTTTTGAATGGAAGTTCCATCAAGAACGATCGATCCTGATTTTGGCTTTAGTAACCTTGCAAGTGAGCGCAATAACGTTGATTTTCCACAGCCATTTCCACCAATAAATACTGTTATCTCACCTTTAGGTATTTTTATATCAAGCTCCTCGATGATCACTGACTCACCATACCCGAGTGTTAATCCTGAAGTTTCAAGGCTCATACGATCTAAATCCTTTCATTATAAGTTTCGATTTTTATATAATAAGTAAATAAAGTAAGGTGCTCCAATCACTGCAGTAAATACACCCGCAGGAATTTCATTCGGACTAAAGAACGCCCTTCCAATTAAATCCGCTACCATCACTAAAATTGCACCAACTAGAGCAGATACTGGTAGGAGCGCACCAAAGGATGAACCGACCAGTTTCCTAGAAATATGTGGAGCAATTAAACCGACAAACCCAATTCCACCGGCAAAAGCGACAGCCCCTGCTGCAAATCCAGTACTTAACAGTAATAGGCCTATTCGATAACGCCCAACAACACTTCCGACACCAGTAGCAATCGAATCCCCTAACTCTTGGACATTCAAATGTCTCGTTACAATCGCTAATATGACTAGTAAGGCGACCGTCCATGGTAACAACGTTGCAACATTTTCCCAACTAGCTCCATAGATCGATCCTGTCAGCCAAATGTTTGCTTGGCTTGCTTGATAAATCGGACCTAGAACCATAAACAATGTTGTAAGTGCTTGTGTTAAAGCCGACAAGCCAATCCCTATCAAAACAAGTCGAATGGGTGAGACACCATTTTTCCAAGCTAATATATAGATAAGCAAAGCAATTAACGTTGCCCCTATAAAAGCAGCTAAGGGCATCCATTTTATGCTTACGGTTAAGGCATTATGCTCATTACTGAAAATCGCTAAAAATGAAACGACGGCAACCGCAGCACCACCTGTAATACCGATAATATCTGGTGACGCTAATGGGTTTCGAATTATTCCTTGCAAGATCGCACCTGAGATGGCAAACGAGATTCCAACAAGAATCGCAATCACAATTCTCGGTAGTCTAAAGGAGTTTACAACGAGATTTTCCATATCCGTTCCATAACCGAACCAAGCTTTTATGACATTAATAGGGTTAATTTTCATTTCCCCTAACCCCGCACTTAAAAGAGCAACAATAATTGTAGTTAATAAGAGAATGAAAAAAACAAATATACTTCTACGATCAACTAAAAAGGACAGGTTATCTTTTCCAAGACGTAACACAAAATACTTTTTTAAATTCATGATTTAGACACCCCCTTACGTGCAATATAAATGAAGAATGGTGTCCCAATAATTGCTGTCATCACTCCAACTGGTACTTCTTGTGGCATGATGACATATCTAGCACTAATGTCGGCTACCAGTAACAAACACCCGCCAATAATTGCACAGTAAGGAATCAGCCAACGATGATCGATCCCAACAAAGAAACGAGCGATGTGAGGAACCATAATTCCAACGAAACCGATCGGACCCGCAATCGCCACAGATCCTCCCGCTAATATAATTATTATGATTGCAGAAATTAATTTGATAAATCCTGTTCGCTGCCCGAGACCTTTGGCTACATCTTCTCCCATCGATAGTAAGTTAATGTGCCTAGCAATCACTAATGAACCAACCCAAGCCACAAGTAGGTAGGGTAAGACACTTTGTAAATATTCAAGGTTCCTCCCTTGGACAGAGCCTGCCAACCAAAACAACACTTCCTCTAAGGCCTTTTCATTTAAAACAAGCATCCCTTGCGTTAAGGACGAAAACAAGGCCCATATCGCTGCCCCTGCTAGCGTAAATTTCATCGGTGTTAGTCCTTCTCTTCCTAACGATCCAATAAAATAGACGGCAGCCCCTGCAAGTGCTGCGCCTGCAAATGCAATCCAAACGAAAGACCCTAAAGAGGTAATAGAAAAGAATGTGACCGCACTAACAATAAAAAAACTCGCACCAGCATCTATACCAAATATCTTCGGATCGGCTAATGGGTTGTTCGTCAACGCTTGCATCAATGCGCCTGCGACTCCGAGACTAGCTCCCACAGTAGCTGCAATCAATGCCCTTGGCATCCTGGTTGTTTGGATAATTAAATGTTCATTTGACCCATTAAAGTTTGTGTAGGCTTCAATAGCTGTTTTCCAGCTTGTATTTGTATATCCATAAACAATACTTAAACAAATAAATAAAAGAAAGATGACGATCCCAACGATAAGGCCGCTAACTTTTGCTGGTGTTGATTTTAATATCATGATTGTGTGACCCCTTTAATAGTAAATGATCTATTATTCTAGTAAATTAATATCAGTACTTAAAGTTTATGTTAATTGATAATAATAGTCAATGAACGTGAGAATCATTTTCACTTACATATTGACATTTTTCACAATCACACTTACTATTATATATGCAATTGAAATTAATTATCAATTAACACATTTTGGAGGAGACATAATTATGCGAAGAGCATCATTAAAATTTATCTTGTTCTCGATGATGATTACACTCGTTTTAGCTTTAGCTGCATGCGGGAACAATTCAGAAGAAGAGACTACTGAACCTGCTGAGAATGACAACGAAGAGACAACATCTTCCTACATAGTTGAACACGCCATGGGGTCAACGGAAATCGCAGGGACACCAGAAAAAGTAGTCATTTTAACGAATGAGGGAACAGAAGCATTACTAGCCTTAGGGGTTACACCTGTAGGAGCTGTTACGTCTTGGACTGGTGATCCTTGGTATGAGCATATTAGTGAAGATATGGAAGGCGTACAAGAACTAGGGACAGAGAGTGAACCAAATTTAGAAGCCATCGCGGCTCTTCAACCTGATTTAATTATTGGAAACAAAATGCGTCAAGAAGCCGTATATGAGCAATTAAGTGCGATTGCACCGACTGTCTTTGCAGAGTCACTACGCGGAAACTGGAAAATCAACTTTGAGCTTTATGCAGAAGCGTTAAATAAAACAGAAGAAGGCGAACAAGTATTAGAGGATTACGCAGCACGCATTGCTGCTTTCCAAGAGGAAGCTGGTGATCTCCTAGACTTAGAAATCTCTATGGTTCGTTTCTTAGGTGGAGATGTACGAATCTATCAGAAAGATTCATTCTCAGGTGTAATTCTTGAGGAGATTGGTTTTAACCGCCCAGAATCACAAAGAGCAGATGAACTTGCGATCATGGGGGCAACAAAAGAAATGATCCCTGATATGGATGGTGACATTCTTTTCTACTTCACCTATGAAACTGGTGATGGAGAAGGATCAAATGTTGAAGAAGAATGGTTAAATGACCCGTTATTCCAACAACTACCTGTTGTTGAAAGAGGAGATGCTCATAAAGTCAGCGATGCCATTTGGAACACAGCAGGCGGAGTCCTTGCCGCTCACCTCATGATCGATGATTTAGAAAGTAAAATTTTAGAATAAACCCAATCCGCACTGACAGTAGATAAATGCTGTCAGTGTTTTTTTGGTTATTCATGATCTAACTAAACTAGGATTTCTATAGATAGGGGGGAACCTCTCTGTGATCAATATGAACAAAATAGCATTATTAATCAATATTCCGTTTATCTTCATAAACTATCTCCTCTTATTCTCGTATGATAAGTTATTAAATATATCAGAAACTTCTTAAAAATTTTTAACAAATTTTGAAAGCGTTTTACTGAGACGTTTTCTTTTATGAATTTATACTTTTACTTAGAGGGGGAGGAAACGAATGCTTAGTATTATAGGCTTTGCTACCATTTTAACGATCGTTATCTTACTGATAAAAGGGCGTATATCACCAATCATTGGTTTAGTAATCGTCCCAATTATCGGGGCCTTAATAGCTGGCTTTGGAATTGTAGAAATCGGTACCTTTTTTAATGAAGGAATTGATCGAGTCATTAACGTTGTCATTATGTTCATTTTTGCGATACTCTTTTTTGGCGTAATGCAAGACGCCGGACTATTTGATCCGATAATTAATAAAATGATTAAACTTTCTAGAGGTAATGTAATCGCTGTCGCAGTTGGAACAGTTCTTGTCGCTGCTATTGCCCACTTAGATGGTTCGGGGGCATCGACTTTCCTTATTACAATACCTGCGTTATTACCTTTATATCAACGTTTAAAAATGAGTCCGTACTTACTTCTCTTATTAGTAGGGACAAGTGCAAGTATCTTAAACATGCTACCATGGGCAGGTCCACTTGGACGAACGGCGGCTGTCCTTGGGATGGATCCAACTGAATTATGGAGACCACTCATTCCATTACAAATTATTGCGCTAGTTTTATTAGTTGGGATGGCTATCGTCTTAGGGATCCGCGAAAAGAAACGTATTGCTAACCGAAGCGATACAGAAGATGCTCATCTAGAAGTAGCAGCTACTCAGGAGCTAGCAGCTGAAACCCATTCAGAACAAGAAAAGGACAATCCACTAGCACGTCCAAAACTATTGTGGGTGAATCTATTATTAACTTTAGGCATGATTGGAATGTTAGTATGGGGAATTATCCCGGCTGGTTTTGTCTTTATGATTGCCCTTAGCCTTGCTTTACCATTGAATTATCCGAAAGTCAGTGACCAAATGGAGAGAATTAAGGCACACGCGCCAAATGCACTCCTTATGGCAAGTATTATCTTAGCTGCAGGGTCATTTTTAGGAATCTTAAGTGGCACTGGGATGTTAGATTCTATTGCAGTAGATATGGTGACGATACTTCCTGCTTTCATAGTACCTTATTTACACCTTATCATCGGTGCTCTAGGGGTACCATTTGAGTTAATCTTAAATACAGATGCCTATTATTTTGCTTTACTGCCAGTCGTTGAACAAATTGTTACAAGTTATGGTGTTGATGTGTATTCAACTGCTTATGCAATGATTATTGGAAATATTATTGGCACATTTGTCAGCCCATTTTCACCAGCCCTTTGGTTAGCCCTCGGGTTAGCAGGATGTGAAATGGGGAAACATATCCGTTACTCACTAGTATGGGTTTGGGGTTTCAGTTTAGTTCTTATGGTTGTTGCCATTTTAATTGGAATTATTGCGATCTAATCAAAAAACTTCTCTTGAGAGTTATCGATCTCAAGAGAAGTTTTTTGATAGTGCGGTTCTAAAAAAGGGACAGAAAGAATGTCATAGACTAAAAGATAAGTTGTGCGATAAAAACAACGGTTGTAACTGTGATCGCACTGAGCAATGTTGTAACTAGAACGGTTTGAGCAGCAAGCTCTGGATTATTATTAAACTCTAACGCAAACTGCGCACTATTACGCGAGGAAGGAAATGAACTCGCAATAAATAATGCTTGAGCTACCGTACCTTCTAACCCAAAGAGAAAAATAAGAGCCAAAGCGATGGTTGGTGCGAGTACTAGTCTACCTATACAGCTTAAGACTAGTATTTTATTAATCTTCGTCATTTGTATGTAGGCAACTTGTGCCCCTAATACTAAAAGCGCCATAGCGATAAATGCGTTCGCTACACTTTCTAGCGGGTTCCAAAGAACGATTGGAATTTCTACTGACAGTGTTTGCAATAACACTCCTGCTATAAGTGCATACAACATCGGCATTTTAAATAAAACTTGCAATGCTTGTCGTCCATGATAGTTCACAGAGACAGAATTTAATAATCCGTATGTATAGGTGACAAAGTTTTGAATAATAGTAACGATAATTTGAATCGTCATTCCTAATGGGTTCTGTTGGAACACAAGCTGACTTACTGGAAGACCGTAATTGGCTGAATTCATTAAGACCACACTATTTTTTAATGTTGCAGACATCCCCTTATCCAGTTTTAATAGCCGAGAAGCTACTGCACAGATGATCATTAAAATCAGACACAATACTAATTGATAGCTAATAACTTCTACTAGTACCTGTCCGTCAATATTACTTTTATACACGTTTACAAATGTCGTTGTTGGTAATAGATAATAAGTCGTGATTTTCGATAAGGTTTTTAGATCAAAATGAAATTTCCGATGCAGAATAATTCCCATCGCTAATAAAACAAAAACAGGCAAAATAACACTAGTTAGGATAACAAAAAATAGGTTCATATTTTATCATTCCATTACAGTAATATCGAATCGATTTGTTCACCGAGTCCAAGTAGATATGATCCAATGTAGCATAAAAAGAACGAAACCTACAGATTATGGAAATTAATTAACCTATGCTCATTTTGTTCATAATGATCACGTTAAAAAATAGCGACGCTCAGGTCGACCAACATCCCCATAAATTAATTCAGCTTTTACTTGTTCAATAGAAACTAGATACTCTAAGTAACGTCTTGCAGTTGAACGACTCGCTCCAATACGCTCTCCCACTTCTATCGCAGTAAATCCTACTTTTTCATTCTCTTGAAGAACAGCTGTAACCTTTTCAAGTGTCAACCGGTCAATGCCTTTTGGAAGTTCTGACTTTTCCTCTTTCACTTGCGGAGAAGTGTTTACACCTCTGAGTTGATCAAGCTCATCTTGTGTCATTTCCTGTTTCCCTTCAAACCGTTTTTGTTTTTCAACATAACGGTCAAACGTCTGTTTAAGGCGTTTGAAATCGACTGGCTTAATAATATAGTCAAAGATTCCACCACGAAACGTCTCTTCAATTGTTTCTACCTCATTTGCGGCAGTTATCATGACAATGTCTATGCCTTGATATGTTTTTCGGATCTCCCACATTAACTCCAAACCTTTCACGTCAGGAATATAAACATCAAGTAAAATTAGGTCCGGTAAGTGAGAAGCCTCTTCAAGAAAATCAAGTGCTTCTTGACCCGTTTTCGCTACACCAGAAACATGAAATCCTTCTACCATTTCTACAAACTGTTTGTTAATATCGGCAACACGAAAGTCATCCTCAATAATCAACACAGCAAATGACTGATTTGGCAACATCATCACCTTCCTATTTCTTGTCTTTAGGAATGGCTATAATAAAGCAAGCCCCACCTAAATCGCTTGTCTCTAGTGTTACATAGCCATCCAATTGTTCTAATTGTTGTTGAACTAAGGCAAGTCCAATACCTCTGTGTGCACCTTCCTTCGTTGAGTACCCCTTTGTAAAAACGTTCTCGACACTCTCTTCAGGTATACCAACTCCACTATCTTCAATTTCAAAAATGAGTTCATGACCAATGTCAGTAAAGAAAATGGTGACCAGCTGTTGAGTTGATTCCTTCACTGCTTCATAGGCATTTTCTAATAGGTTTCCTAAAATGGTTACTAACCCTTCTCTTTGCTTTTCTGTAAGTGGTGAATGAAGTTCACTATTAGCGTTGATCGTCATCGTTATTCCAAGTTCATGAGCACGATTTAATTTGCCTAGTAAGGCTGCACTCACATAAGGATCGCGCACATTTCGAATTAAGAAATGAATCCATTCTTGTTGCTGTCTACTCTCTTTATTGATAAAATCAATCGCTTCTTCAATTTGATCTAATTGTAAGAACCCTGAGATTGTATTTAATTTATTGGAAAACTCGTGGGTCTGTACACGGAGGGCTTCCGAATACTGCTTCACCTTCGACAATTCTTCTGCTAGACTCTCTATTTCCGTTCTGTTTCGAAAGGTTGAAACCGCCCCCATCAGTTTCTGGCCATAATAAATAGGTATACGATTCACAACGTACCTTTCCTCATTTACCCATAACTCTTGATTATAGTGGCTTTTTCCTGTCTCTAGTACTTCCATAAGTTGAGTTTGTGGCAATAAATCCTTGATATGGGTACCAACCACTTTTCGACCCTTATGTTGTAGTACCTTGCCAGCATTGCTGTTATACATTGTAATGTAACCGTTTCGGTCAACAGCAATAATCGCTTCACGGATGGACTGAAATATCGCCTCTCTCTCTTGGAAAAGTCGTCCAATTTCTTCTGGTTCAAGGCCTAAAATCGATTTCTTTACATGAAGAGAGATTAAAGTAGCCCCAACCACGCCAACAAACATACAAATCATAATTAAATACCAAACGTCAGAAACATACGTTCCGACTGTCATTTCGATATCATCAATTAAAAAACCTACTGAAACGACACCGATAATCTCCCCATCGTGAGCAAAAATCGGTACCTTCCCGCGAATCGATGGTCCTAGTGACCCCTCTGCTTCTGAAACATAGGATTCTCCTCGTAATAACGCTCGCTCATTATCATCACCCACCATAACTTCACCAATTCGTTCCTCATAAGGGTGTGAATATCGCTCGCCTTCTCTGTTACCAACAACAATAAATTCAGACTCTGTTTTTACTCTAATCCGTTCAACAATCGGCTGAATAATTTCTGCAGGGTTTTCAGTATGGAATGCCTCTTTCACTTCCGGTATCTCAGAAACCGAATGAGCAACATTAAGAGCTCGATTGCCAATTTGCTCGACTAATGTTTCCGAGTATTTTGTATTCGTATACATTCCTAAAAACAATAACATTATTGTAAGTAGCGAACAGATTAATACAATCGTTTTCAGCAACAGCGTAAAGCGAAACGCCGGTAAACCATTAAAAATACGTAACTTCTTCTTTTGAAACGGTTTCATAAATGATTCTCCTCATACCGACAACCAAGTACTCATTCTAGTATACACGTATATTAGAATAATAAAAATCGATAAACTGTACTCCTAGAATACGAACGGCTAGTACACTTCTCCTTATAAACTTATCTGAATATATAGAAATGATAAACATTAGTCGGATAAGTTTCATTTTGTTCATTATGTTTATGATTTTAATTTTAAAAAGGACAGTCTTAGATTCATTCCAACGAAAAATAATTGACCCCCGCCACAGTAACTATTCACTGCAAGCGGGGGCCTATCTGTGACCCTTTATATCTTGATTTCCTCTTCTTCTTTCCTAAAGAAGCTCTTCAAGGCGTGGTAGACATCACCTTTATCTTTCAAAATATAATGCCGGAAACGTTCATCTTTAATATTTCGATACGCACTCATTAATGTTGAGTGACGGCTGTATTGATTCACCTCACCATACCCAAACATGCTCGAATGTTCCATTAGTTCATTCACGAGCTTAATGCAACGCGCATTATCTGACGTTAAATTATCGCCATCGGAGAAGTGGAACGGATATACATTGTACCGTTTTGGATCATACTTTTGGTCAATAAGTTCTAATGCTTTCCGGTACGCTGATGAACAAATGGTTCCACCACTTTCACCTTTTGAGAAGAAATCTTCCTCACTGACAACTTTTGCTTCCGTATGGTGGGCAATAAATTCAATATCGACCGTTTCATACTTTGAACGTAAGAAGCGGGTCATCCAGAAGAAGAAACTTCTTGCCATATATTTTTCCCAACGGCCCATCGATCCAGACGTATCCATCATCGCAAGCACAACAGCTTTTGATTCTGGACGAATGACCTCACTCCATGTCTTAAATCGTAAATCATCATTGTAAATCGGGACTAGACCGGGTCGACCTTCCATTGCATTTCGCTTAATCGCTGATAAAATCGTTCTCTTCTTATCAATGTTACCCATAAGCCCTTTTTTGCGAATATCATTAAATTCGATGTCTTCTACAACTAATTCATCTTGTTCTTTCTTCTGTAAGTTCGGCAGTTCAAGTTCCTTAAAGAGCATCTTTTCAAGATCTAGGATCGAAACCTCGGCTTCAGAGTAATCTTCTCCTGGCTGATTACCTGCCCCCTCACCTTTTCCAGGTCCTTGCTGTTTAGCATTAGGATCTCTGGCAACAACATCACCGACATCACTATCACCGTCGCCCTGGCCGACATGTTTATTTTTATCATAATTGTAGCGAATCTTATACTCATCTAATGAACGTATTGGGATTTTTATAACATCATGACCATTGGACATAATAATATTTTCTTCACTGACTAAGTCTGATAAATTCTTCTTAATAGCTTCCTGTACTTTTTCTTGATGCCTCCGTTGATCTTGGTAACCTTTGCGGTGGAGGGTCCAATTCTCCTGCGAAACGACATAATTATGCTCGTTGTTTTTTTTCATTACCATTCCCTCCTTAAAAGCTATCCCTCTTCAGAATTCAATTAACAGTCTATCCTTAAGGACTAGTTGAGAAAAGCAATTTATCATTGATTCACATTTTCAAAGAAAGATCATATACTATTTTCGAGTCGTTAGTCTGTTGTAATTCTTGACTCCAACTAACTGAAAAAAGTTACTTACTTTATCCTATGCAACGAGACAAGAGAGTTGCTAATGAATTCTGACAAATTAGATTTTATTTAAAGAAGACAAGCCTAAAAACAGAGAAACTACCATTTGAAATAGCAGCAAAAAAAGACGATATGACAGCCTTCTGCTCACTTTACTTGATTGGGGCTCCGTGGGGGCTGATGATGAAAGACACTTCACTCCCATTCTAGGCTCCTTTTGTCCTTCATTCCGCTTATGAAAGACATTTCACTCCCATTCTCAGCGCCTTTTGTCCTTCATCACGCTTATGAAAGACATTTCACCAACACTCTCAACGCCTTTTGTCCTTCAACCGTTATGAGAGCGCAGTCTAGGTCGGTTATGTAAGATATCGTTGAGCCCCAACTACTATTAAACGACAAAAAGGGCCGCCCAAAGCCAAGTAACCATCATCTCATCTCTGATACACTATGTAGAACCTCTTAACAGACACTACTATATTTGTATATAAGATGAGTCCTTCGCTTACAGAACAGCCCCTGTTACGTTCATTTTCCTTAAAACAGGATCCCTTAGTTCGGTACACTTATATTTAATTTCTGCATTTTACGAACAAGAGTGGATTGGTTAATACCTAAAACTTCGGCCGCCTTCCTTGTTGTCTTAAAGTTTTTCAGACAATTCCTTAAAATCTCGCCTTCAAACTCTTTAAGTATCTCTTTTAACGGTCGATTTACATCATAGTTAGCGCTATCTTCACTTCCTTTCACTTCTGAAGGAAAATGATCCAGTGTGATATGATCCTCTTCATTCATGACGACCAACCGCTCGATATAGTTTTCTAACTCACGCACATTTCCAGACCATTCTTGATTCTTCAAACAGGTAAGCGCATCATGAGAAAAGCTCTTATTCATGCCGTATTTCTTATTAAACTTATTTATAAAATAAAAGGTTAATGGAATAATATCTGAACGGCGCTCCCGTAACGGTGGGACATGAATTGGAACAATATTTAAGCGATAATACAAATCTTTACGAAACTTGCCTTCTTCTGTCATCTTTAATAAGTCTCGATTTGTAGCGGAGATGATTCTTACGTTAACAGCAATACTTTGCGTACCGCCTACCCTCGTAATTTCTAGTTCTTGAACAGCTCTTAATAACTTCACCTGTAGATCTAGAGCGAGCTCACCGACTTCATCTAAAAATAAAGTTCCGTTGTTCGCTAATTCAAACATCCCAGGTTTTCCGCGTTTGTTCGCCCCTGTAAATGCTCCGCCTTCATAGCCAAACAACTCTGATTCCAACAATTCATGAGGAATTGCGCCACAGTTGACCTTAATGAAAGGGCTAGTTTTACGATTGCTATTGTTATGAACGAGCCTAGCAATTAATTCTTTACCGACACCTGACTCTCCCAAAATTAAAATACTTGAATCATAATGAGCCACACGTTTAGTTACATTAATAATTTGTTTCATCTTTGTACTTTGAGTAATAATTCCATCTGTCTCAACTTTACTATTTTTTATTTCGGCAAGCTCATCATAATACTTTCTTGACAACGCTTTCATTTTTTGGAGGTCTTTTTTAAGTTCGTTTAACTCAGAGATATCGCGTATATTTGTTACAACATTTATTAGATCGCCCTTCTCATCGAAGACAGGGCTCCCGGTTACTAACACTTCCTTACCTCGTACATTTTGAACGATCGTTACTGGTTCTTGTGTCCCAATCACCTTTTCAGTCACCGATTCCGAAACGATCCCTTCTTCGACAACCTGACTCATTTTTTTTCCGATTAATTCTTCCGGCTTTACGCCTGTAATTCTTTCGTAGGCGCGGCTCACCTTGACTCCTCTACCGCTCTCATCAGCTAGGTACATTGCATCATAACTCGCATTTATAATTGAGTCCAATTGACGGTTTAATTTTTGAACCTCATTCAATGACTGCTTTAACTGTTCTTTTTCTGAAATATCACGGAAATAAAGAACTCCACCTATGAAGTGATCCTCGTCTATGACTGGGTGCCAAGATACATGATACACATTCTCATCTAATGAAACATTCTGCTCGTGATCTTCGCGTTGAAACTGGGGGCTTTCACCAATCTTTAGCATTGGAAATAATCGATCTATCGAACATCCCATAACTTCTTGCTCTGTCTTGCCCGTCATCTGTAAAAGTCGTTCATTACAATAAAAAATAACTCCATCTTTGTCAATGAAAGCAATCCCGTTTTTAATGGTTTCGTTAAGCTTTTTAAAAAAAAGATCGTATTTGTTCATCTTATCCCCCTCAACTAACCATATCCGTATCGTTCTATCATTTACCACCACCAATTATACAACTTTTTAAAATTGTCCGCAAATTCAATCAAATAAAAAAGAGGGCAAGTCTATCACATGAGATAGGTACCCTTGCCCCCCTTTTAACCTCTAGTACGAAGGAAGATGGTGTTAAACTTCTACTAATAAAGCAATTCCTTGGCCGCCACCGATGCATAATGAGGCAATACCATAACGACCATTTCTTTTTTTCAATTCCTTGATGAGCGAGTATAAGATTCGACCGCCACTAGCACCAACAGGGTGTCCAAGCGAAATGGCACCGCCATTAACATTTGTCTTCTCCCGGTCTAATCCTAATTCCTTCTCAACTGATAAGTATTGTGCTGCAAAAGCTTCATTAACTTCAAATAAATCGATATCATCAACCGTTAAATTCGCTTTTTTCAACGTTTCTTGGATCGCTGGAACTGGGCCAATACCCATAATGTTTGGATCCACTCCGGCAACTGAGTAAGAAACGATACGAGCTAGTGGTGATTTGTTATTTTGGGCGACAAAATCACTGCTAGCTACAACAAGTGAAGATGCCCCATCATTTATTCCACTCGCATTCCCCGAAGTCACCGAACCTGACTTAGCGAATGCTGGCGCTAATTTACTTAGTGATTCTAAACTTGTATCTTCTCTAATATGCTCATCGACATCAACAATTTTTGTCCCTCTTTTTGTAGAGATTTCGACTGGAGCAATCTCCTCAGCAAAGCGTCCACTCTCTCGTGCTGCTGCTGCTCGCTGTTGGCTGAGTAGTGCATATTCATCCTGTTCTTCTCGACTGATATTAAACTTTTCAGCCAAGTTCTCAGCCGTTACTCCCATACCAATGCCAGAGTACTCATCGGTTAGTGTCGCCCAAAGCATGTCATCCATTTGTGGACTTTTCAACCCCGTACCAAAACGTGAACCACGCAAAGCATATGGGGATTGACTCATGTTTTCCGTACCGACGGCCAAGCCAACATCGCCATCACCAAGCATAATCGACTGCGCCGTAGAAATGACGGCTTGCAATCCTGAACCACATAAGCGATTGATCGTAAGCGCTGGACTTGTGATTGGTAGACCTGATTTTAAAGAAATATGTCTACTAATATACGAAGCATTTTTGGACGTATGAATCACATTACCAACGACAGAAAAGTCAATTTGCTCGCTTTCGATTCCACTTCGCTTGATCGCTTCTTGACTCGCAGTTACCCCAAGCGTTGTCGCATCAACATCTTTTAACTTTCCGCCAAACGAGCCAAATGCAGTTCTAGCACCTTCTAAAATATAAACATCTTTCATTCCCCTCACCCTTTCTTCTCTTTTGCAGCTGTTTGCTTTAATTCCGTTTTGATGATCTTACCACCAGGATTTCTTGGTAATTGCTCACGAAACTCGACAATTTCTGGCGTCTTATAATCAGCTAACTGATTTCTAACAAAAACTTTCACATCTTCTTCTGTGAGAATCGCATTTTCTTTTGGTACAATGACCGCCTTCACTCTTTCCCCAAACACTGCGTCTGGCTCACCAACAACGGCAGCTTCTAGTATATCGGGATGATTATAGAGGGTATTTTCCACTTCCACTGAGAAGATTTTTTCACCGCCACGGTTAATCATATCTTTCATTCGGTCCATAATATAGACGAATCCATCCTCATCGATCATCGCCATATCACCTGAACACCAGTATCCATCAACAAATGACTTTTTCGTTTCTGCTTCATTTCCCCAATAGGAAGGGACAACATTTGGCCCTTTCACCCATAATTCCCCAACTTCATTAGGCTGACAAGGCCCATCAGCTCCGACAACTTTCACCTCGATCACTGGGATTGGTAAACCTACAGAAGATGGTTTCTTTTCTTGATAGCCTTTAGGCATCACTGTCGTTGGTGAGCTTGTTTCCGTTGCTCCGTAAGCATTGTGTAATTCCACTTGTGGAAACGCTTCTTTCAATTGATAGATCGTTTGCGGTGACATTGGCGCGCCACCATAGGCAATCGTCCGCAATGATTCATAGCTGTAGTTTTTAAATGAAGGGTGCTCCATCATTAATACATAGATCGTTGGAACATTAAACGTAAATGTAATCTTTTCTTCGGATAGAAGACGATTGAATTCTTCGCCCTTATACCTTCGCATTAAGACATTGGTTCCTCCGATATAGACGAAATGCAATAGCTGTCCAACAAGACCCGTCACGTGAAAGAGAGGGACCGCATCTAATGAACGATCATTCTCATCCGTTTGGAATATTCGCTGATAAGAAATGACTGAATGCAAAACACCAATATGTGTTCCGACAGCGCCCTTTGGCATTCCCGTCGTACCAGAAGTAAACATGACATATAATGGGTCATCTTCATCAATATCTACCTCTGGATACGAATTTCTATCTTCCACTAATTCCGAATAAGGTAAGAATGCCTCATCATCATCCCCAATTAGAAACTTATAATCTATTGCTAACTCGTCATCGAGATTAGCCTTGAACTCATCATCTGTAAACACAATGGACGCACCTGATTGTTTAATCATAAAAGACAATTCTGCTTTTGCCAAACGCGTATTTAATGGAATTAGGATTGCACCCAGCTTCGCACATGCAAAAAAGACTAATGAAAACTCGATGCAGTTGCCCACTAATAGAGCAACACGGTCACCTTTTCTCACTTGATACTTATGATAAAGGTTGCCTGCAATATGTTCAGTAACTGACCACATGTCTTGATATGTCAGACGATTAGACCCCATTACAAGCGCTTCACGACTCGGATGTGCTTCGACTGTTTCTCTGAAAGCTTCAACAAAATTTTTCGGGCGATCATTATATACTTTCACGTCCCGTTTAAAGTGGTTTTCTCGTTCAATCCCTTTTAGATCTTCTTTCGTCCACATCGACCTCTCCCCCTTACTTATATTCGAAAATACCTTTTTGTGTTTTTCGCCCTAAGTAACCACTTCGAACCATTTTTCGTAAGAGCGGAGCTGGACGATATTTGCTATCAGAAAATTCATCATAGAGAACTTCCATCACATGCAAGCAGACATCAAGTCCAATTAAATCCGCAAGTGATAGCGGACCGATCGGGTGGTTTGCACCTAGTTTCATCGATTTATCAATTTCCTCAGCAGAGGCAACGCCTTCCCCTAGTAAAAAGATGGATTCATTGATCATCGGAACTAACACACGGTTGACCACAAATCCAGGAGCCTCATTGACTTCTACTGCAACTTTTCCAATGGATTCAATAAACGACTTGCTTTCTGTCACTATTGAATCCTTTGTTCGTTGTCCGCGAATGACTTCAACGAGCTGCATAACGATCGGTGGGTTAAAAAAGTGAAGCCCAATCACCTGATCTGACTTTTCCACATAAGAAGCAATTTCGCTAATACTGATCGAAGATGTATTTGTCGCTAAAATTGTGTTTTCATCGCTGATGCTTTCCATATCTTGAAAAACAGCTTTTTTGATTTCTTTATTTTCTGGTACGGCCTCAATAATGACATCGAAAACTCCAGTGGGCTTCATCGATGTTGCTGTAATCCGGTTAAGGGTTGCCTGCTTATCCTCTTCACTCATTTTTTCTTTTTTTACCAATGAGCCAAGCTGTTTCTCAATCACAGCTTTTCCTTTTTCAATTTGCTGTTCAGATTGATCAAATAAGGTAACATCATGATTCCCTTGAGCAATGACTTGTGCAATTCCTGATCCCATCGTTCCTGCACCAATTACTAATACTTTTGACATCGTTTTATTCCCCCATTGATTCTTTTTTCGTTATTTCGCTGTCCACCCGCCATCAACATAAATGGTTTGACCCGTAATGTATGAACACGTATCTGACGCTAAAAAGACTACAGGGCCAACTAAGTCATCAAGTGTCCCGACCCGACCAACTAGTGTACTATCTGTGATCCCTTTCAACACTTCCGGATCTGAAAGATAGTCCTCAGTCATAGGCGTTTTAATATACGCTGGTCCGAGCGCATTGACGTTAATTCCGTGAGGTGCTAATTCACTTGCCCATACCTTTGTTAGCTGGTTAATGCCACCTTTTGAAGCAGCATAGCTCGTTTGATTCGGACGCCCGATTGTTCCTAAAATTGAAGAAATATTAATCATCTTTCCACTTTTTTGTTTGACCATCTGTTTTGCAACGGCCTTGCCAATTAAGAAAACACCTTTTAAATTTGTGCCAACGACACGGTCCCAATCATCTTCTTCAGTTTCAATCAATGGTTTACGTATGTTCATACCTGCGTTATTAACAAGGACATCAATTCGTCCAAACGCTTCAACCACTTGCTCGACCATATTCGTTACTTCAGACTCGCTTGTGACATCCGCTTGAAAGAATCGAGCTTCAATCCCTTGTTCTTGTAAAGATTTAATCGCTTCCTCTCCATCCTTTGGATTACGACCATTAATGGCAACCGTTGCTCCGTATTGACCAAGAGCTTCAGCCATGCCTAGTCCAATCCCTTTTGACCCTCCTGTTACTAATGCTACTTTATTTGATAAATCAAAGCTTGGAATACTCATGAAAAAACCTCCTATTGTTTTTACTTCTCTACGATCAAATCGAACTACTTAGAATATTAAGAAAACTGCAGTGAAAACAATTCCTACCCAAATTAAAGTAATACAACAATAGCCCATCACGTCACGAATGGAAAGCTTTGCAATCGCTAACATCGGTAACGCCCAGAACGGTTGAAGCATATTCGTCCATGCATCCCCCCAAGCGACTGCCATCGCAACCTTTGCAATATCAACACCTAATTCCTGCGCGGCTGGAAGCATAATTGGCGCTTGAATCGCCCATTGTCCTCCACCAGATGGTACGAACATATTTACGACACCTGCTGCAAGAAATGAAAAGATCGGTAATGTTTGTTCTGTTGAAATCGATACAAATCCGTCTGAAATCATCGCAGCTAATCCAGACACTGTCATCATCGCCATGATCCCTGAATATAATGGGTATTGGATAATAATATTTGCTGCACTTTTACCTGCATCAACACCTAGCCCAACATACTCCTTTGGTGATGAAACAAATAACATTCCAAAACAAATAAAGAATAAGTTGACTATATTTAAATTAATAGCATCTAACCCACCATTTTGAACCAAATAAAGGATCAACGAAGTTAATAAGAATCCACCTAATAATAGAGAACTAACTCGGCTATTTTCCCACCGTTGTGCAGGTGTGTCACCAACCTGTTTAGGTGGTTCATTGTTAGGTTCTAATTCTGCTGTAGCCGCTTGCTCATCAGCAGTAAATTCCATTACATGTTCTTTCTTAGGCTTCATCATATTTAAGATAATCGGTAATGTCACGAATACAACAGCTAATGTAATGAGGTTGTAACTAGAAAACACCGTTTGAGAAACAGGGATAACACCAATTTGCTCTTCCATAAAATGACCTGGCGTTGCAATCGCTAGACCGACAGAGCTTGATAATCCCCCATGCCAAATAACAAAACCTGAATATGCACTCGCAACAAGTAAAGGATAATGAACACCTCTTACTTGCTTAGCTATTTCCTTGGCAACAAGCGCACCGATTATTAAACCAAAGCCCCATGAAATCATTGAGGCAATCATCGAGATAATAACACAAATCGTAATTGCCATTGTTGGCGTCTTAACCTTAGAAGCCGCCGTTTCTAACACCTTTTGTACAGGCCTCGTATGTGCCAGGATGTAGGAGGTCACAAGCGTTAATGTCACTTGCATCGAAAATTCAAGTAAATCCCACAATCCTGTGCCCCAGCTACCTAATAGACTAATTGGGTTTGCTCCACCGATGAATATACCTAGAAAATAAGTGATAAAACTTAATAAAATCGCAAAAAGAATCGCATCTGGCAAGTACCTTTGCATGATCCTTGTGAAAAATTCACTGAGTACCCTTAACATTGACTTCCCCCTCTTTTATCGTAATTTCAAAGATTATTACCGAACTGAAGACCAGTGCCTCAGTTCGGTAATGAAAGTGATTCCATCATTATTTTTTATTGGAACTCATTTCTTCAGAGTCTTTGACAATATCATTTGCATACTTAATTTTATCTTTCCAGTTAATTCCTCGTTGAATGACAACCTTTTGCGCTTGAGGTGAACCTGCTCCGTGCATACATTCAACGATCGGTGTAGACCCTGTCATGTTCTCAACGAGGCGGCCCATCTTAATTCGCTCAATCGCATCAACATTTTCACCGGTACTGAAATATTTGTGCATATATGATGACACTCTCGGATTATCAAATTCTTTTTCAGAAGGAATCGTCGCTACAAAACCACCAGCAATGTCTTGAGAAATTTTTGTTACTTCTGGATAATAGCGAGCCGTATTTAATTTGGAAGAGTTCGCTAATACTGGGTCAACAAATGCTGTCCCACAGCCAAATTCTGAACAATTAAACGAACACGAAAGAGCACCACTGTACATCGTTTCTACTAAGTGACCCATTTCTGATAGTTTATCCTTCACATGGCTAGCTTTTGCCACCCCATGCATGTCAGCTAAACTTGCTGTTGCACCGATTAGAACATCAAGGTTTCCGGCCTTACATGCACCGTAATTTTGACGGTGATAAGAGGAGAATCTCTCAACGAGTTGCCCCGTGTATTGTGTTTCTTTATACATAAAGACGCGATCCCAAGGAACAAATACATCTTCAAAAACAATTAGAGCTTCCCCACCAACAACACCGTATTTCGCATTTCCTTGGTCAATATGACCTTCCCATTTACGGCTATCATTAACTTGTCGTCCAAAAATATAAATAATGCCTTCAGCATCTGCGTCAACAGCAAAAGAAATCGCATAATCTTCATCAGCCGGAGACATCCCCATTCCTGGCATCACTAAAATTTGGTGAGAGTTAACCGCTCCTGTCTGATGCATTTTTGCACCACGGACAACAATGCCATCTTCTCGTTCTTCAACGACTCTTACATATTGATCAGGATCATGTTGTTCTGATGGCCTCTTTGAACGATCACCTTTTGGATCAGTCATTGCCCCATCTGTCATATAGTCATTATTTTGTGTATGAACGAGGAATTCACGGAATTTCTCGTGATAATTTGTACCAAGGTCTTGGTCCATTTGCCAAGTGACCGAGTATAACGAAATTAAACCATCCATTCCGACACAGCGTTGGAAACAGGTTCCAGTAATTTGCCCAGCTACTCGCAGCATCATCGCCTTTTTAACAAGGTCCTCTTGGTTTTGCGGAATATGTGTCCAGCGGTTGATCTTGTTCCCAGTTATATGAGAAACAGCACTTCCTAACTCTTCGTATTCTTCCTCTGTACCAAGTTTATACGTCACGGAAGCGGCATTAATATGTGGTCTCATCGCTGGATGATCAACAACATTTTCAACTCTTTCCCCCATAAAATAAACTTCTTTTTTCTGCTTTCGTAAACTTTCTACATATTGTTCAGGTGTCATCATAATACCTTCTCCTCCCTCTCATATCACACATATTGGATCACGACTTTCACAAGTTGTGTAATCGCTTTCTTTTCTCACTTTTTTATAGATGCAAGACTTGTTCCAATTTATGAAATATTTAAAAAATAAATAAAAAATGGCTATATTTAGGCACTCTAAAGAGAGATCTCAATAAACAGAAGCAAGGTTTCCTACGCTAAATTGATGCATATTAGCATCATAAATAGCTAATGATGCACTTTCGCAACAAATGATGGCAGAAGAGTTTATTCGGACGCTTTTTATTCATAAAAGCTTACAGGAGCAGTTTTAGGGGGAAAGATCATTCACAAGATCCAAACAAATTTACCATGCTTGAAGATGAAGCTCTATCCAATAAAAATAGTTTATCTATTTTTATGAAGGACATTTCCCTCGCTTTTCCCACTCTTTTTGTCCTTCATCCGCTGATTTTCGTATAAATCTATTAAAACTATATCAACAAAAAAACAAACGTACGAATCCATCTGTGAATTGGTACGCTTATTACTTTTGCTATTTGTTATTTTCACACCCACAACTAGTACGGATGTTTACTTTAACAGTCGAAAGTCACTTAACGGCCAATAACAAAGATTTGCTTTACCAACAACTTGGTCGAGAGATATGAAGCCTAGCTGGCGACTATCCATGCTATTTCTACGATTATCTCCTAACACAAACAAATGACCTTCAGGAACAACACTTTCATTTGTTACATCTTCAATTGTAAAATCATTTGTAAAAACGTTTCCATCGTATTGTGCGCGAAACTCTTCTAAATACGCTTCTTCAATCGGGACGTCATTAACATAGAGAATATCATCCTTATAATAAATCGAATCACCAGGTAATCCAATCACACGTTTAATATAATCATTTTCTTTCGTGGCATGAAAGACGATCATATCGAATCGTTTTGGTTCTGAAAGATTATAACTGGCTTTATTAATAATAATTCGTTCACCATCTTGAATCGATGGCATCATCGATTCACCATAGACCATATAATTTGCAAAGAAAAATGTACGAACGATGATAACTAGAATAAGGACAACAACCAATGTCTTAACCCATTCGAAAATCTCATTTCTTAACTGCCCCATATATTTCAACCCCTACCGCTAAGCTACCACTATTAATGTACCACTACGGTAAATTTTCTACAAATGGAAAATAACCTAATAAAGACTATAAGCTCACACAATGATATGCTCTATTGAAAACCTACTCAAAGTCATTCTTCTCTGCTCCCTCAGTTTCACCTGTATCTTACTTCGCCCCAAAAGAAAAAGATGTGGCGCAAGACCACATCCTTCTTTCCATTTATTATCGGTTTAACAAGCTTCCAACATAGCGCAGCAATTCATTCGCTGATACGGAGTTATAGCCGTGCTCATCAATTAAGCGTGCGATCACTTCATTAACTTTCTTCAGCTGTGACTCATCAGGAGTCTTCGTAGATGTAGTAATCTTAACAACATCTTTTAGATCCGCAAAGAGCTTCTTCTGAATCGCCTCACGCAAACGCTCATGCGAATTATAATCAAACTTCTTACCTTTTCTAGCATAGGCAGAAATTCGAATTAAAATTTCTTCACGGAATGCTTTTTTCGCATTTTCAGAAATGCCAATTTGCTCCTCAATTGAGCGCATTAACTTTTCATCTGGGTTCATTTCTTCACCCGTTAATGGATCACGCAATTTATTTTTATTGCAATATGCTTCAACATTATCTAGATAATTTTCCATTAGTGTCTTCGCAGATTCATCGTATGAATAAACAAACGCTTTTTGAACTTCTTTTTTCGCAATTTCATCGTACTCTTTACGAGCAATCGCAATAAAGTCTTTATAGCGCTCGCGGTCTTCATTTGAGATCGATGCATGCTGATCCAAACCTTCTTTAATTGACCGCAAGACATCAAGTGCGTTGATTGATGTTAACTGCTTACGAATAATCGCTGATGAGATGCGGTTAATGACATAACGAGGGTCAATACCGTCCATGCCCTCATCTTGATATTCTTTCTTTAATTCATCTAAATCTTGCCCATTGAAACCTTCGACATCCTCGCCATCATACAAACGCATCTTCTTCACTAAGTCAACACCTTGGCGCTTTGGTGCTTTTAAACGCGTTAAAATCGTAAAAATAGCGGCTACCTTTAAGGCATGCGGTGCAATGTGAACATGTGACATGTCACTTTCTTTAATCATTTTTTGATAAATACGCTCTTCTTCACTCACCTTTAAGTTATACGGAACAGGCATCACGATAATCCGTGAATGAAGCGCTTCATTTTTCTTGTTTGAGATAAATGATTTATATTCTGATTCATTCGTATGAGCAACAATCATTTCATCAGCAGAAATCAGTGCAAATCGACCGGCCTTAAAGTTCCCTTCCTGCGTGAGTGATAATAAGTGCCATAGGAACTTCTCATCACACTTGAGCATTTCCTGAAATTCCATTAAACCACGGTTGGCTTTGTTTAATTCACCATCAAATCGATAGGCGCGTGGATCAGATTCTGAACCATATTCAGCGATCGTTGAGAAGTCAATGCTCCCGGTTAAATCGGCGATATCTTGAGATTTTGGATCAGATGGACTAAACGTCCCAATCCCCGTACGTTTGTCTTCTGAGAAGAAGATTCTCTCAATCATCACATCTTCAATGCGTCCGCCATATTCTTTTTCTAACCTCATCATGTTTAAAGGAGAGAGATTACCCTCGATCTTAATCCCATACTCTTCATAAAAATCATCACGTAAATGCTGTGGAATTAAATGAAGAGGATCCTCATGCATTGGGCAACCCGCAATGGCATAAACAGCACCATTTTCTGTTCGTGTATATTGCTCAAGTCCACGTTTTAACATCGTTACAATCGTTGATTTACCACCACTGACTGGCCCCATTAACAATAGGATTCGTTTTCGAACATCTAACCGCTTCGCTGCCGAGTGAAAATATTCTTCAACAAGCTTTTCAATGGAATCTTCTAAACCATAAATATCACCATCAAAAAATTTGTAGCGCTTTTTTCCATCAACCTCTTCAATTCCAGCATCTTTAATCATATTATAAACACGAGAATGTGCAGTTTGAGCTATATTTGGATTTTCTTTTAACAGTTCTAAATACTCCGCGAACGTCCCTCTCCAAGTTAATCGTTCTTCTTCCTCACGATACTGTCTAGCCTTATCTAAAATATCCATATGTTCCTCCTTTCAAGTCTCACCTCAGTCGCCGGTTACTAAATCCTATGCACCCCAGCTTCTGAACATACCTTTTAACTTGTCATGATAACTGGACAAAAGACCTTGCCCTACAAAGCTTTTTTCTAATATTGAAGGAGCTTATAAACTAGGTATCTGTTTTATTCACTATACGTTTCAACCTCTTAAAATATGAATTGCTTTAGAGAAATAGATGACGCAAATCTACAAGAAAGGTAAAATAAAAACAATGCGAAAGGAGAAGAACCATTGCATATAAGAATAACGACAGGACTTTTTATTATTTTGCTGCTTTTCATCTGCTTTTTACTATTATTAACTCAAGTCATCACAGAGACCGGACACACTAAACCTATTCATGAAGCAATTGATGAGCAGATCAGCGTTGACCATATTGCGCTTCCAACAAATAGTTATATATATGACCAACATGGCACGTTAATCTCAGAAATCTATCAAGCTGAAAATCGGATCCCACTAGCCTATGATAAGATGCCCACCCATGTCATTGATGCTTTTATTGCCACTGAAGACAGGAATTTCTATGATCATAAGGGGTTTGATCTGACAGCCATCGTGCGGGCATTAATGATTAACATCGAAAATAACTCGATTGAACAGGGGGCTAGTACAATCACTCAACAGCTTGTTCGAAACGTGTTTTTGAGCCACGAACAAAGCTATAACCGCAAATTAAGTGAGCTCCTCTACGCTTATCAATTTGAACAGCATTATGACAAAGAAGAAATAATTGCCTTATACATCAATACAATCTATTTCCAACATGGTGTATATGGAATTGAAGCGGCTAGTCGCTACTATTTCGGACGCTCGACAGACGAGCTTTCTTTAGCAGAAATTGCATTTTTAAGTGCGATTCCAAACAATCCAACGTATTACAACCCACTGACAAACAAAGACAAAACTAAGGAACGCCAACATTGGATTTTACAAAAAATGATCGAGGTTGAAGCCATTACTGAAGAGGAGTACGAGCTTGCGTTAGTGGAGCCTATCCAATTAGAGGTTACGAAAAAAACCGATCACTACCCTGATTATGTCACCTATATTCATCATGAATTTACGGAGCTAGTCGCTACACAAGACGGGTATGCCGATCGCTTGCGAACCGCTGACGCTAGTGCCCGCGAATCGATCAGACATGAGCTGGATCAAAAAGTGGAATCACTTTACCGTGAAGGGATCATCATTGAAACAGCGCTTAATCCGATGATTCAAGAGCAGACCATTGAGACGATCAGCAACCAGTTACCCGAATCGGATGTTGAAGGTGTTGGTATCGTTATTGACCATACAACGAATGAAATCGTCGCCATCACCGGTGGGAAACAGTACAACAAGTTTGATTTTCACCGCGCTTATCAAGCAACGAGACAACCTGGGTCAGCGATAAAGCCATTGCTTGTGTTTGCCCCTTATCTAGCCGAAAGCAACGCATCGATTCATAGTTCTATAAACGCTAATAATTTGTGTATTGAAAGCTACTGTCCTAAAAACTATGGGGGCGGACAATACGGAACAGTGACGATAGAAACAGCCTTAAAACATTCGTACAATACCGCTGCGGTCCGTCTTCTGATGAGAACAGGTATTGAAACCTCTTTTCAATATATAGACGATCTTCGTTTTGAACATCTACATCAGAGCGATTATCATCTTCCGGCAGCACTTGGTGGCCTCACATATGGCGTGACTCCACTTGAGCTTACAAACGCATATACAACGTTTGCTAATGAAGGGAAGTTTCAACCGGCAAAAGGGATTCGCCAAGTTACTGATTTAGACGGGAACATCCTATATCAATGGGAAGAGACCTCCACTCAAGTCTGGGACCAAGCAACAAATACAAAAATGCGCACTCTTTTACATAAGGTAGTCACGGAAGGAACAGGTAAAAAAGCGTATTTGGCACACTCCTATATCGGTGGGAAGACAGGAACAACGAACAATTATCATGACGCTTGGTTTATCGGCCTCACTGATCGTTATACCACAGGTGTCTGGGTTGGAAAAGACCAGCCACAAAGCTTGGGAAACGTCTATCAACGTTCACCACACCTTCTGATTTGGAGGGATGTAATGAGTGCGATTCATTAAACACCGTGGAGAGATGAGCAATCATCGCTCCCCACGGTGGTTTATTTTTTACAACGGCAAGCTTGCCATGAAGCTATTATACAAACGTAAAACCGCAAAACTGATCGCTAGCACGAAGCTAAACCAAAAGAAAGTATGAAAAAACACGACACCAAAAAGCCCAAGAGCCGATAAAGAATCACTAATTTTATAGACAAAAAACACAAAATAGATGAGTGTGGCAACTAAAAACACACCAACAATGACTTCAATAAAGGTACTTCCTAATAATGCAGCAACACTAGCTATCAGATAAATCCATGAGCCTGAACGGATTGTCGTTAAAGACACACCTTCTTCATCTTTAGAAAAAAACAATAAAGACAGTTGAACCATCGTATCCGATATTAACTTTAACGCGGAAAAAACCATAAAAAAGAACAATAAAAGCAAAAATAATAAGGTTCCTTTGATCCCACTCTCCGAAAAAAATTCCATCATGCCTTGATACAACCCTAAATCATCTAGCTTCGTTATAATCACCGATTGTGAATACATCGCAAGTGCTGTACTAAATAATAAGATGGAAAACAACGGAAAGTGGCTTGTTAAATATGTATTTTTCATCACTTACCACCCTTAGTCATTAAAAAAATCAACAGGTTTTAAAACGCTGTTGATTTTAGAGATCGATTTATGATGTATGATAAACAACCTCATAAGCATTTAGTTGGTTCCCAGAAGCAGGACTCTTTTCTTTTGATTCACGTCTTTCTTTATGCGCTTTTTTAAAGGCATCACTCTCAACCCATGCCTCGTATGCTTCTTTTGATTCCCATTTTGTAAAGACAATTTGCTTACCGTCTTCTTCTTCATGGTTTAAAAATAGAAACTCAAGGCACCCAGGAACGTTAGTCATATTGTCAGCACTTTTTCCAAAGCGTTTGATCATTTCATCTTTCGCTTCCTTAGGAACATATAATTCATTCATAACGACATACATGCTGTATCCCTCCTACTTCATTTATCATATCCATTATACAACAACTCAAACTTCCAGCAATGGATAATTTCTCCGAGCAATCAACACTTCTCTTACAGGATTCATTTGTTCGTCACAAAATTGATGCTTCCTTGTTCACAGCAAACAAGTTATACTCTATAATAAAAGTTGGAAAGCTATGATTACTAATTGCTTTTTTAAAAGGAGGTTAAACAGATGGGCACACTTCTTATTTTAGGTGTATGTGCAGCATTTTTAACTGCCATCTTCGCAGCAGGTTACGAAGGTAATCCTCGAAAAAATTAAATAAAAAAGGGGTGTCCCCTAAGTCACTGTTACTTAGCTTGGGACAGCCCTTTTTTAATCACCAACGATTAACTTAACTCAGGAAATCCTTGCTGACGCAACGCCTCATAAATGACGAGCGCTGCTGTATTGGATAAGTTCAATGATCTTACTTTATCGGTCTGAGGAATACGTAGACAATTTTCTTTATTTCTCTCCAACAGATCATTCGGTAACCCGGTTGTTTCCCTGCCAAATACAAAAAAGATATCTTGATTACGATCTCGGTAATCAAAATCACTGTACGCTTTTGTCCCTACAGTCTCGATAAAATAAAATGCCCCTTGATTATACGTTTGAAACAGTTCATCTAACGAATCATAATACTTAATCGTAACATCAGCCCAATAATCACAGCCTGCTCGTTTTAACATCTTATCATCTGTTGAAAAGCCGAGTGGCCGAATCAAATGCAGTGTTGTATTTGTTCCTGCACATGTTCTTGCAATATTACCCGTATTAGCAGGTATTTCAGGTTGATATAGTACAATATGTAACCCCACGTTTCGCACCTCTATTTCATTCCATGTTTAAAATATATGTTAATAAGAAGAGCGCCTATGCAGACAGTTATTCCTGTAACTCATAGGCGCCATGCACGACTTTCATCCAAACGTCATTATACCATTATTTTCAGCTTGTGAGAAATCACTTCCTGCTATGCATTAATCAGCAATATGAAAAAACCTATAGTTAATATGTTCAGTCCAAGCCGTGGAATCCTCATACGTCCAATAACGCATTCGACTATTTGTCGTCTGGGCATTCACAAGTGGCATTCCATCTGCATCCTTAGCAACGACAATCGTTGTATGCTGCCACCTTCCATCACCGTCAAAGTCATAACAAATCACATCACCTGGGCTCAACTCTTTTGCTGAAGACATCTCCTGTCCTCGTAAACCACTTTCTGCACCGCTTAAATACCAACGCATCGCATGAGCAACTGACCAGCTATAGCTCCAGTTTTCCTCTCGGTACCACCAGCCTTTTGAGCGATTAGATGCTCCTGACATCGGTGCCCCACCTGCCCGTAGGCATTGCGAGACAAAATTTGTGCAATTGTTTTCAAAGCGTCGGTAAATGGGATTATAATCATTCCACCATCGTTCAGCATAACGAACAGCTTCTAAGCGATTGTAGGAGAATCGTTCCTTTTGTTCTGATTGATTTAAGCGTTCGATTTGTGGTGATTCAACCACTGAGTCTTCAATGACCTCAAAATCATCGGCTAATTCTTCATTCACAAATAACGCCCGCCGATGCTGAAGAAGCTCTTCCATATAAAACTTCTCCTTATTTTTTATTAAAAATTGATGGTGAAGTAAATAATCAATTTCAGCTTCATCGTCAATCCGCTGCTGCCGGATGACTTGGCCCTCAATGCTTGCTTTTACAATTTCAGCTTTACGGTGTTTTAAAGCTTGCTTTTTTCTTGCCAAGCTTTCACACTCATCCGCACGGATATAAGCTGTTTCCAATTGCCGATCTTCAACAAAGCATTGATTTCTCTCATTTATAAAATGCTTTAATTGTTCAACCAATTGTGGCACTCCGAACGCCTCCTATCATTTATAAAAAAACAGCCTGATTTAACATATGATGAAGAGCACGTTCATTATTAAGGCTGTGTTAAAGTTTATTGTTGATGCTCGTTGATATTGGGCTCCTTTCGTACGAAACCTTTGTTTCGCACGCCTTTCAGGTACTGAAAGGTTGGAAGATATGAATGATATCATGGAGAAAATTTATTTTCTCATAGGATTTCATTCATATCTCCCATAAAATGAGCCCAATATCAACATTCAACGATAACAGAGCCATTATTAAAAATAAAAAAGAGGCTAAGGACAAGAGGTTTATTTTTACCTCTTGTCCTTAACCTCGAAGCAATGAGTGTAACCGCCACGATCATTTAAAAGCCCGGTGTGAGTGGGTTTATCACAACGGGCATTTGGCGAGTGAATCCATTGCCAATATTTTTACTAGTTTTACTCCGACCCACTACTAGGAAATTTTTTCAATTGAACCTTCGAGGTTAAGTAATGCTTCTTTTCTTGCCAGACCACCACCGTAACCGACCATAGCACCATTGCTCCCAATCACACGGTGACAAGGGATAATGATCGGCACAGGATTCTGGTTATTGGCTCCTCCAATCGCACGTACCGCTTTTGGTGCACCAATCTCTTGTGCAACTTGTTTATATGAACGAGTTTCTCCGTATCCTATTGATTGTAGTGCTTTCCAAACACACTTTTGAAATCGGGTACCATACAAATCCAATGGAACATCGAATTCGACCCTCTTACCTTCAAAGTAATCTTCTAACTGCTTTACGACTGGCTTTGTTAACTCGATATCTTCAACTAGTTTACCCTTCAAACCATTTTTCTTAATCCAAGCTTTTATATTCGGTAAGCTGTTATCGATCGGGCCATATTGAAGCAAACATACACCACGATCTGTTGAGACTATAGTTAATTGACCTATTGGACTATCCATTACATCATAATAGATAAATGACGGTTGTGTCATATTACCCCTTCCTTCCAAACCAGTCTTTTATTTATCATACAGAATTATTTTAAAGATATCCATATACATATATGCTAATCTACAAGCAAATTCAGCCCTTTTTTGATTTCTGCTAGGACATCTTCGTCTTTTTCTCGCTGTATCGCTTGTTCTAATAATTCTTCGCTACCTTCCTTGCCGATCTTCCCTAGCGCCCAAGCGGCTGTCCCGCGAATAACCGGACGAGGATCGTTCATCATCACTTGATACAATTCATCAACAGCATTTTCGTCTTTGTAATGTGCTAGTGCAATAATCGCATTTCGTTGAATCGGCTTCTTTCCACGCCACGAACCTGAGAGCTTCCCAAACGTCTCCTTAAACTCTCGATTACTGATACGTAAAAGTCGAATCAGTTTCGGCTTTACCACTTCAGGATCAGGCTCCATCTCTTGATGGTGATGAAAGTCTTTCCCCTTATTCTCCGGACAAACCTGTTGGCACGTGTCACAGCCATACAAGCGATTTCCTAACTTTTCGCGAAAACGATCGGGAAGAAAACCTTTCGTTTGTGTTACGAATGCAATACATTTATTTGAATCCAACTGTCCCCCTTGGACTAATGCACTTGTAGGGCAGGCGTCTACACATTTGTTGCATGTTCCACACTGATCAGTGATCGGCTGATCTGGCGGAAGAGATATCGTGGTGATTAACTCACCTAAATAGACATAGCTCCCAAACTCCGGTGTAATAATCGCACAGTTTTTACCACTCCACCCAATTCCAGCGCGCTCTGCAACGGCACGATCAGAAAGTTCACCAGTATCCACCATCGATGTTACGTTGGCTTCAGGGACTTTCCTTAAAATGAAGGCTTCTAATTGCTCCATGCGCTTTCTTAGCACATGATGATAATCCTCTCCCCACGAGGCCCGACAAAATACCCCTCGCCTCTCTTTGCTGTTACTCTTTGGTGCATCTTTCATTTTTGATGGATACGCGAGTGCAATGGCAATCAGTGTTTTGGCTTCAGGTACGATCTTAGAGGGATCAACTCTTTTTTCAATATCTGACTCCTCAAAACCTGATTGATAACCTAACTCTTGTTGTGTCAGTAACCGTTCTTTTAATTGTTGAAAAGGATCAGCAGCTGCAAATCCAATTTTATCTATTCCAATACTTTTACTATATGCAATGATTTCCTTTTTTAATTGGGCACTTGTCAATTCTTTCACCCCTTCTTTTTTTCGATTGAGTGCTACGATTTAATAACTGATTTGTCATTATGATAAACTAGACATAAATGTTAGTTAAAAAGAGGTGTCCCTACGTGTTAATAACATCCATACAAGATGATATAAAGAAGCGTCTACCTAATTTTAAAATTGGAATGATTACGTATCAAGGAATTGTTGTCGACCATTCTCCACAAATGTTGCGGGGGCGATTACAGTTTTTCCAAGAAGAGATCAAGGTCAATCTAGAAACCACTCCACTCACAAGCTTAGCTGGTATTAAGGAATGGCGAGAGATATTTAAAACGCTTGGAATCGATCCCACGCGTTACCGACCTTCATCTGAGGCCCTATATCAGCGAATAAAAAAAGGACAATCACTTCCACTTATTAATTCAGCTGTAGACCTCAATAACTTCTTTTCCTTACAGCACGAAATTCCGCTGGGTATCTATGATTTAGATCAATTACAAGGCCCCGTTGAATATCGTATTGGCCAAGAAGAAGATCAATTTTTAGGAATTAACGGTAGAGTCAATCAATTAAAAAATAAACTTATATCTGCTGATGCAGACGGTCCATTCGGAAGTCCAATTGTCGACTCAAAACGAACAATCGTAACTGAAAAGACAAAAAATGCCTTACATATCGTTTATTTAAAAGAATCCATGCAGCCATCTGAAGCAAACAAACTTCTCTCTTCACTAGCTAGTATGTTTACACAAGTCCATGGCGGCGAAGCAACGCCTTCATTGATCACCTAATACCCTCGAATCACTTCGGGGGAAATTCCCCTAACTCAATCTAAGGCGGTGCGAGTAAGCTTACTTCCCTGAACATTCCTCTTTGCTAGCGCACTCCCACTAGAAAAAGTAGTGTTCCGTTGTTAGAACACTACTTTTTCTAGTTTACCATCCTTCCGGCCTCCGTTTCATTATTGAACAGTTTCCAGTACATATTAATATCCGATCAACCAGAAACTAAAAGAGGTTTGAACAAGCCGATTGCTGGGTATTTTACTAATAACACCGCTAACAAAGGAGATGTATGTATGAGTCAAGAAAAAGTAGCGTCAATATTAAATAAGCAAATTGCTAACTGGAGTGTTCTTTTTATCAAACTCCACAATTATCATTGGTTTGTAAAAGGTCCTCAATTCTTTACTCTTCACGAAAAGTTTGAAGAGCTATACAACGAAGGAGCAACACATATCGATGAATTAGCTGAACGCCTTCTCGCTCTACAAGGAGAGCCTGTGGCAACCATGAAAGAGTTTCTTGAGGTGTCATCCATTTCAGAAGCAACAGGTAACGAAACAGCTGAAGAAATGGTTGCTGAACTTGTCAAAGACTTCGATACGGTCATTTCTGAGTTAAAAGATGGAATGGAAGCAGCTGAAGAGCTTGGTGATGAAACAACAGGCGATATGCTACTAGCGATTCACCAATCACTTGAAAAGCATAACTGGATGCTGCGTTCCTTCCTAAAATAATCACAACACATCACTTTTGAACCTACTTCATTCTTAAACTGACTAGAATAATATTTATTGGACAAAAATACTCCCCCTAAGGTAAAACAGATTTTTATTTTTTAATCTGTCTACCCTAGAGGGAGCATATCAAATTGTCCCAGCCTCCTTTCTATCCATATGAACATGTAGACAAATTATTCATCCTCATCGTTTTCTTTTTCTTCCTCAGTATCTTCTTCCACATCTTCTAACGGCAACCAATCAAGCAACTCACGTACAATCGTATTTATTTTTCGGTTTACGGTATCGGCACCAAACTGATTGATTGCTTTTCTTAAATCTGTTATCACTTCTTCATCAAAATCAATAAGAGGCATATCCTCTTCCGAGTCATTATACATTTCGATCACGACATCTAACCCATCGGTAATGTTATCAATCGCTTGACTTAATCGAGTATTTTCACTTTTTGATACTTTCATTGTCATCCCCTCGCACACACAGTTTTCTCCTAGTATAGACAAGGGGAATCCATTTCTTTCAGTTTACTCACTATTTAGTACCGTTACTCCTCAATCTTCTCATAACGATATACAACAGCTCCACCTTTAATCGCTATCCCTACAAAATCGTAAAAGTCGTTGTATGGAGGCTGTTTGCGTTTCATTAACGCTTCTCTAAAGGCAGGAAAGTCTTCCTTGCTAATCGAAATTTCCGAAATGTTACCATCCTTTAATTTTTCTAGTTCATCATTCCAATCCATATCTACCTTCCCCCTAAACCTTTGTTTCCTTATAAACTTTAACTTATATCAGCATCAATACCTACGCCATGATTCACTATATTTTTCTAAAATGATCGGGTGGATCAGCGTATTAATCTCCCACTCAAGTAATTCTCCATTCTCATTATATATAAACTGATCAATGTCCTTACCAAATTGAGTAAGGCTTCTCATCACATCACCTGATAGAAATTTCGTATCTGCTTCAATTTCAACGGGTTCTAAACTGGTAGCTTCCCGCTTTGCCAGGATGAACCCCCAATTACCGAAGCTAGGAACGTCGACTTGGAAATTCTCGGTCACTAAATCTGCAGCCTCAAGCGTTTGATTGATCGTCCAATAAACCTCTCTCGCAAATGTCGGGCTTGTCGCTTGGACCATAATCGAGCCCCCCGGTGCAAGATGATTCCGTAGAAGTTGATAAAAGCGTAAAGAGTAAAGCTTATTAAGCGACTCATTGTTAGGATCCGGTAAGTCAACTAGAATAACATCAAAAAAACGAGCAGACTCTTCCATAAATAAAAAGGCATCCTCATGAATCACGGTGAGGCGCGGATCAGAAAACGCATCGTCATTTAAGGATATGAAGTCGTGGTTTGTCTTTGCTAACTCAACGACAGCTGGGTCTAGATCGACAAGTGTAATCGTCTCTACTTCATCGTATTTACGAACTTCTCTTACAGCAAGACCGTCTCCACCACCTAAAATCAACACATGTCGCTTGCTTCTGGCTGTCGCCATAGCTGGGTGAACGAGCGTTTCATGATAACGATACTCGTCGCTTGAACTAAATTGCAATTGTCCATCTAGAAACAATCTGACGTCGCCTTGTTCTTTCGTTACAATCAATTGTTGATAGTCACTCGTGTCATGATAAATTATCGGATCCCGGTAGAGCTTTTGTTCTAATGAAAAAGCCATCTCTTCTCCCCAAAAAACACCAGCAGTAAGGACTAGGAAGATTAATATTCCAAGTCCTGCATGTTTTTTATAGGTTGTGATTTCATCCCGAAAGTAAAAGAGTAGCCAAAGCGCAACGATAATATTAATGAGCGCAACGACAAAGGCTGTTTTGACAAGACCAAGCTCTGGGCGAAGGAAATAAACAAACGCCAAACCGCCAATTAAACCACCGGCATAATCTGAAAACAGGACGCGTGCGGCACTCCGATTTAACGTCTCTCCAATCTCATTAGCCTTGCGAATCAAGATTGGCAGTTCTACACCGGTTAACGTCCCAATTATTAAAGTCACTGAATAAAGAAAGAACGCATCCGTCCCTTGACTTAAATAGGCACTAATACCAAACAAAAGAAAGGTTGAGAATCCCCCAACGATACCAATTAAATATTCCACCCAAACAAATGATAGGATTAAATTTTTCGTTACCTTCTCACTAATTGCAGCACCGATTCCCATGCCGGTCAAAAATAAAGAAATTACAAGTGTATATTGTTTGACTCCATCTCCTAAAAGATACGAGCCAGCCGCCCCAAACAAGACTTGGAAGATGATACCGCAAATCGATACAATCCCAGACGCCCAATACAAAGCTTTTGTTTTATTTACTCCATCATGTCCCACTGTTGTAACTCCTTTGCTTTAGATCCTAAGGCCCCTGAGCAAAATTCTCACCTTGTACGGGTAGTATGATTAAGTGATTGATGCCCCAATCACTAATGCTAGTCCAACTGACACAGCAAAGCTAATCATACCAACTGACACATTCCCATTTTTCAGTTGCTCTTCTACGGAAAAACTGCGTGTTACAAGTTCAAAAATCAAATAAGCAGCCATTTGCAGAACCACACCAACTAATCCCCAAATTAATGTATCCGTTAATTGCACACTATGATAAACGGCAAAAGCTAAAATGATACAAATCCCTATAATTTTACCCATAATCGATAAGGCCACAGCTTTATTACCCGCTAAGATTTCATGCCAATCTTTATACTGACGTGTTAGGCTTTCAAAAATAATTAAACCAATAAGAACAATAATAATCGCTAATGCAAAATAAACGACTGTAAATATAAATGGTTCCATTTATTACATCCTCTCTATTTTTTATTTCCCTGTCCCTGGTCCACCGCCACGGATTGTCGCACTACCACCGCGAACAGTTGGGCTATTTTGATAGCCTTTGAAACTACCACCGGATGTGCTATAGCCACGATAGCATTCATCAGGGTTATTATTACATTGTTGACGCCGAGTATTCCCCCAGTCATTACCACCTAACATGTTGTTAAGCATACTCATTAACAACATTCCTTCAAAAAAGCTCGGGTTAAAATTATTACGTACAAATTCTTTATTCGCCAATTCAATTAACGTGTTTGCTCGGTTATCTTCAGCGACTGACAAAATCACAAAAAACTGATCATAAACAAGTACTTGTTTACCATCATTTTCATCACTGGATTGGACAGGCTCTTTTACCGCTTCAATCTCCGTCGCAACTTCGGCCATCCCTTTTCCTTCTGCAACATAGATTTCCGAGTAATTCGATGAATCTATGGAACTGGCAACAACATCAAATAACGGATACTGCCCTTTAATAAAGCTAGCAATTTCGTCATTATAGATTGATTGATAGGCTGAACTTTGCACAGAACAAGCACTTATAAATAAGACAGCTATAAAAATGATAGATACATATATGCTTTTCACTGCTCCACCCCCTTTGTAGACATTCTACACCCTGAAAATGATGGGGCTGTCCCAATCTAGGTAACTGTCACCTCAAGTGCATGGTATAGAACTTACGCTACTGTTTATGCACCTAAACGAGGTATGCAATCCCTTATGGAACAGCCCCATGATTCCTTCATTATTCTTTTCCTAATCTTTTCTTCAATGCTTCTAATTCATCATCGACACTGTTTTTATCAAGGGCATCTAATTCATCATCTAAACTACGACTTGATGCATGCAGGTCTTCCGTCGTTTCTGCCTCTGCTTCCATCTCCATTACCTTTTCTTCCATTCGCTCAAAACCTTGTTTTGATTGGTCGTTACCAACAGAAGACATCGCACGGTTCATTTTCTTGCGAGTCTTTGCTGATTCTGCTCGTGCTTTTAATGAATCTTTCTTTAACTTCATTTCATTGTATTCATTTTTCATTTCCTCTAACTTCTCTCGCAATGCATCAGCATCTGCTTTTGCCGTATCATAGGATTCCTTTAATGACTCCGCTTGCTCACTATGTGATTTCTTATCCTCTAATGCACGTTTTGCTAAATCCTCATCGCCTGCTTCTAACGCCTTAATCGCTTGTTCCTCACGTTTTTGTGCCATCTTTTCTGCATCTTGATATTTTTTATACAGAAGTTTTTCATTCGCTATCAATTTAGCAACAGAAGTTTCAGATTCGCGGATATCCTCTGCCATCTCTCTCATCATTTGATCTAACATTTTTACTGGATCCTCTGTTCGGTCTAACATCGCATTTAATTCAGAGCCTACAACTGTTTTGACACGCTTAAAAAATTTAAACATCGTTATTCCCCCTTAAAAATTAATGACTTGCAAGTATTTTAAGCTCATAGTCTTCGATTGGGTAGCCATAGCTTACTTCAACTTCACTTCCCCATATTTCGACTGATAAAAAACGGTCCTCATTATCATTACAATACTCGAAGTAATGACATTCTCGGCCATTTACATTAGCTCCTCTTCCTTCACCACGAACATGGGCAGTACCACTTTCATCTAAATAATAAGTAACACCCTCATGTTCAACTCTTTCCGGTAAAGGATCGTTGAGTTTCTTGGTTATCTTTTCATACATGCCAACATGAAGCTCATCATCCATTTCTACACTTAACCACAGGGTTTTATTCCCTTGAAGTTGATACGCGGTCCATTCAAACCCATGGTCATTATACGTTAATTTACTTACGACTTGATAGTCTTCTAGGTCGTAGGTGATAATGTCATCTACTTGTATGTTCATGACGGTTCGTTCTTTAACAGGTTCATCCTGTTGTTTTGAGCGAAATAATCTACGCAGGAAACTCATCGTTCACACCTTTCTCTTTTTATACACTTACTTTTACGTTGTTGGTAACGAAAAGGTTTCAAAAATCTCAGCAAAACTTTTTATGATGTTAGCTTCTGATACGTTTCAGAATTACACACAACATAAAGAACGGCATCATCAGCGATTTTTTCATCTAAGCGACGATTAATATCAAGTTTATCACGATCAGCAATTAACGTTGCCCCCTGCTGTAATAAATCTAAGAAGGCATCACGGTATGTATGCCAATTTTCTTTCTTAGAAATCTTATAAAGGTCTTCCCCATATTGACGGCTCATCAATTGCGAATAAACCTTCGTTACGCCTTTATACATCGCTGACCGTACAGCAAGGCTCGAAATCGTTTGCTGCGATAAAATAAACTCATCAACGTTCACATGTGAAAAGTTGGTTTTATTTTTTTCCGTCATGATTTCTACCGTTGTATGGACGTCGGGAGCCACCCGTTCCGCTGTAATTGCAATCGACAACGTTTTAGCATCCTTTAATGAATGATCTTGAATATTATCATCTGAAAATACAACGACTGACTTTGCACTTGAAATGTTTGCTTTTTCAAACGTCTCTTCGCAGGTAGGATCTCCTTGTATGTAATGGACGCGATCCACCGCTAGATCAATGGGGGACTTTTCCAACACATCAATAACAACAACTTCAACACGGTCATCCGATTCTAGTAATTCCTGTACAGCAGCTGCTGTCTTTTTGCTCCAGCCAACGATGATAATATGATTGTCTTTCCCGTATTTCAACTTCCCTTCCTCCCTTTTCCGCCTAAAAATCGTAAATGCATCAACAATTTTTCCGATCACAACCCCTAGCAAACCAATACCAACTAAATACATGATGACAGCAAAGGTTTTCCCTGCTGCGGTCACCGGTGAATAATCCCCATAGCCGACTGTCGAAAACGTTGTCATCACAAAATAAAACGAGTTTGGTAGACTCTCAAAGTTATCAGGTTCTAATAAATAGGCGATAACTGTACAAAGAATCACAAAAATCAACGTAGCGAGGATTAAAGTGAGGTTTCTCATCTTTATCAAATTCAAACCAAGTTTAAGAAAAAAGTGCAATTAACCAACCTCCTCAAAACAGACACAGTAAATCTCAATGTAGTTAGTATAGCAAAAATACCCCCATCAACACACAAGAAAAAACCACCTATTTTATGATAGATGGCCGTGTGTTTATTAACTATACTGTTACTATTCTTTCAAAAAATAGCTACTTCCATTTAGTTACTTTACCTTCCCACGCAAGCATACCGCCATTGATATTGATGATATCTCGATACCCTTTATCAACTAGGATATCGGCAGCTTGCTGGCTTCGATTACCACTACGGCAGATCAAGACAATGGTTTTATCAATAGGGACGTGTTCTAACTTACTTTCAAATTGACTCAGCGGAAAATTGGTCATCTGCGCAATATGCCCTTCTCTAAACTCATTTTCTTCCCGTACATCGACAAAAAAATACGAATCATCGTCAGTTTGATGTAACAACTGAGCTAATTCATTCGTTTCCATTTGTACAACATCATTTGTCATAGAAAAACGATTACTTACAAACGCAATAAAAACGACTAATGGGATCATAACAAGAACCATTTTTTTGTTCATATCAGTATCAACCTGCTTTTTTCTTTCATTATATACATATATATCGGTATAAACCTATGTCTAACTCATGACAAATAGTAATTCAAAAAAGTGTTTTTAACCACGGCTACAACGGATATTTACGTTGCAATCTCTTCCTTTTTACTATTTGATTGTTTGACTTTTGCCATTCATTTGGACTTCTCTATGCAATGTTTTCCTTTTATAACATCTTACTTTTCGTTAAAGTGAATAATGGGAAAGATAAATCAGTAATGGACGTTATAAAAACTGACAGCTGCATCTACCTAAAGCTTTCACAGAATGGAGAGATTTCAATGTCTTTAGAGATGACAGAGAATGAAATTACACTTGCAATTATTCAATCATTGAAAGAAGGGAAAAAGAAATCCTTTCAAGAGATCATCGATGAGCTACAACCTTACGATATTGCTCAGCAATATCGGGCACTTCCGTCAAAACATATTAATAAGTTCCTTATTTATTTGTCAGTCGAGCAACTCACAGAATTAATGCAGGAGTTAGATACTGATGACCAATTAGCCGTACTCCAAAAATTGGGCATTGAAAAGTCAACAGAAGTTCTAGACTTAATGGAGAATGATAACTTAGCTTCATTACTTACTGACCTTGAGCCAGAACAAATCGAAGAACTTCTTTCAGAAATGAAAGAAGAAGAATCAGAAGTTGTGCAAAACTTAATGAACTACCCACCTGAGACTGCCGGTAGAATCATGAACAACCGTTTTGTCTGGATTCCTAAACATTACACGATTCGTGAGGCCGTTGATAAACTCAAACATTTCGCTGAGTTGGCTGAATACTTAAACTACCTATACGTGATCGATGAAGAGAAAAAATTAGTTGGGGTTATCTCCTACAAAGATTTATTATTAGGTAACTTACATGACAAAGTAGAAGACGTGATGTATAGCCGAGTTGTTAAAGCAGATGTACATACGGACCAAGAAGAGGTGGCTAAACTCATTAGCCGCTATGACTTTGTCTCCTTACCAATTGTTAAAGAGGACAACAAGTTAGTCGGAATTATTACAGTTGATGACGTGATTGATGTCGTCCTCCAAGAAGCAAATGAAGATATTGAAAAACTACATGCTTCTGGTAAGGCGATTGACTTTAATACAAGACCTCTTGTCGCTGCCTACCGTCGGCTTCCTTGGCTTATTTTATTATTATTTATCGGTTTAATATCAGGTGGAATTATTAGTGGCTTTGAAGAAACGTTAGAAGCCGTTGTTGCGCTAACCTTTTTCATGCCATTGATCGCAGGAATGACAGGAAATACGGGGACTCAATCACTTGCAGTCGTTGTTCGAGGATTGGTGTCTGAGGACTTAAACTTTAAACAAGTTGTGAAACTCATCTTACGCGAACTTTGGGTAGGGATCATTATCGGAATCACTTGTGCTGTATTAATTGCGATTATCGCTTACGTATGGCGCGGAAACCCGACATTAGGGTTTGTTGTCGGCAGTTCTTTGCTTTGCACACTAATTATCGGTACATTAGCTGGAACGATCATTCCACTGATTTTATACAAATTTAATATTGATCCTGCTGTCGCCTCTGGTCCATTAATCACAACCATTAATGATATTTTATCCTTGCTGATTTATTTTGGAATTGCGACGATGTTCATAACAAACTTGATGTAGAATCGCTCTCACCTAAACGCAAGGAAAGAGGCTCGGACAGAAGGTTGATTTTTACCTTTTTGATATGCTCCCTCTAGGGTAGACAGATTAAAAAATAAAAATCTGTTTTACCTTAGGGGGAGTATTTTTGTCCA
>NZ_JAHPIV010000026.1 GCF_019039105.1 Desertibacillus haloalkaliphilus
GTACCCATAAATAATAACGAAAACCGCAAAGCCTAGGAATAAAACGTTTGCAAAGATATTCAAAATGATTTTTCCGCGATCTTTCAACGCTAACAACAGTACATCGACTTTAATATGGCGCTGTTTCTTTACACCGTAACTAATTCCTAAATAGACGAGCCAGATGAAACAATACCTTGCGAGTTCTTCTGACCATGAAAGTGATGAGCCCATCACATAACGCATAAAGACTTGTAGGGCGATGACAGCGACCATCACCGCTGAAAAGATAACGAGAAATAACTCTTCAAAATGCTCATCGAGCCATTTAAGTGCTTTCATTTTTTCCGTTCCCCCTCAAATAAATGTTGTTCTATCTTTGTGATGTTATGGTTATTTTTAAAAGTAACACAAAACTATTTACCTTCCACTCACATCGAAGATCGACACTTTTGTGTCACTTTTATTAAAAGAGGACGGGACCCATCTGAGTGTGCTCACCTCAACTAGGCACAATATATCGTGCCCGAGGTAAATAGAACTCAGGCGGGGTCCTCTTGCCCTCTACCCCATTCAACTAAACTGTTACTTATTCTTGCGCAGCTTCAATTGCTTCGTATACTTCATTTACTAGGTCTTCACCGATACGCTCAGCGTATTTTTCAATCGCTGGTTGTACCGCTTCAACCATACGCTCACGCTCTTCATCAGAGATTTGTGTCACTGTCATGCCTTCTTCTTCTAAGTTGTTCACATACTCTGCATTTGCTTCACGATTTAATTCACGTTGGAATTGGCCTGCTTCAATCGCTGCATCACGAACGATTTGTTGGTGTTCTTCAGATAATGAATCAAAGAATGGTTTGCTCATTAAGAATACAAATGGGCTGTATACGTGTCTAGTGTCAGAAACATAATCTTGAACTTCATAATAACCTTCTAAATAGATCGTTGCATTTGGATTTTCTTGTCCATCAACTGTTCCTTGTTGCATCGCTGTAAATAACTCAGTAAATGCCATTGGTGTTGGGTTAGCACCTAACGCACGGAACGCATCTAAGTGAAGGTCATTTTCCATCGTACGAAGTGTTAATCCATCAAAATCCTCTAACGTTTCAATCGCTCTTGTACTATTTGTTACATTACGGAAGCCATTTTCCCAGTACGCTAAACCAACTAAGTTTTGGTCATCTAACATGTCAAGGAACTGTTGCCCAACTTCACCGTCTAACACTTCGTCAGCGACTTCGTTACTTGGGAACAAGAACGGAAAGTCAAAGATTGTAAATTCAGAGACGAAGTTCGCGATTGGTGCCGTTGATGGAACCGTCACTTCCTGAGAACCTAATTGTAATGCTTCCATCATGGAACGGTCATCACCAAGTTGTCCACTGTGATACGTTTCAACAACGAGTTCACCGTTTGTATTTTCTTCAACGATTTCTGCAAATCGCTCTAACCCTTTGTACTGTGGATGCTCACTGTTTAACCCGATCCCTGCACGAATCGTTTGAACTTCACCTGTCGCAGCGCCTTCATCTACAGGCTCATCTGTCGCTGGTGCATCATCAGCACCGCCACATGCAGCTAATACTAGTGCCATTGAACCAACTAAAAATCCAGTTAATTTCTTTTTCATTTTATTGACCTCCTATTTATAAGTGCATTAGTTTTCTCTTGCTTTTTTTACTTCTTCTACAAATTGTGATGCTTTCGTTTTAAGATCTAATAACGCTTCGTCGTTCATCGTTTTTTTCGTATTCACTAATGAACTCCCAAGCCCTACGGCAACACCTCCCGCCTTAATAAATTCACCAGCATTTGATAAATCAATGCCACCAGTTGGCATTAATGGAACCTGAGGCAATGGCCCGTGAACATCTTTTAAATACCTTGGTCCGAATACATTCGCTGGAAAGACTTTAATCACATCGGCACCGCTTTCATAAGCAGTTAAAATCTCTGTTGGCGTCAACGCTCCTGGGATACTAATCACACCGTAGCGTTTTGTTAGGCGAATGGTGTCTGCATCAACCGTTGGTGAAAAAATGAATTTTGCCCCTGACATAATGGCAGCACGAGCTGTTTCAGGATCCAAAACAGTACCTGCGCCTACAATTAGATCATTACCAAATTCTTTGTTAACCTTTTCAATCAGCGATAGAACTCCTGGCGTCTCAACGGTAATCTCTAACGTTTTCACTCCGCCATCACGAAGCGCCTCTGCTATCGCCAAAATTTCGCTAGCTTCGCCGCCTCCGCGAATAATTGCCACAACACCATTGTCTTTAATTTGGTCTAATAAACTCATCAAAATTTTCCTCCACTTTTATAAAATTATCGTGTAACATCTTCACTTGGATTATCCATAAACCTAATGACTTCTGATTGCTCAGGTAGCCCTTCCACATCACCGCTGACTGTTGTAACAATCGCACCAACTGCGTTGCCCCGCTCAACAGCTTTCGCAACCGAAAGACCATCTAATAACCCTGATGTAAAACCAGCAGCAAAGCCATCACCCGCTCCTACTGGGTCAACGACTTGTTCAACAGGAAAACCTTCAACAAGCTTACTTTCATTTTCCGTAAAGTAGTATGCTCCAGCTGCTCCTACTTTCATGACAACTAGTTTCGCACCATGTTCTAAAAAGAGATTCCCTAATGTTTCAGGGTCTTTTTCTCCAAACATAAATTCCCCTTCACTAACACCAGGTAGTATAATGTCTACCTGACTAGCAATTTCTAGTAATACTTCCCTAGCTCTTTCCTCTGACCAAAGGCTCTTACGGAGGTTCGGATCAAAGATAATTTTCACGCCATGCTTTTTTGCAATCGAAATCGCCTCTAACACCATTTCATAGCAACTCTGACTCAATGCAGGTGTGATCCCAGAAATATGCAGATATCTCGCCTTACTAATATACTCTTCATCGATATCAAATTTATCCATTTGACTCGCGGCCGATCCTTTGCGGTAATACTGGATTCTGACATCGCTTACATTACGAACCTCTTTAAAATAAAGACCCGTCGGCGCAGTGTTATCTACTTTAACTTTACTAGTATCGACACCTTCTCCACGTATAAATGATAGCATTGCTTTTCCAAGTTCATCATCGCCAACTCGGCTTATCCAACCGGCTTCATGTCCTAGGCGCGCAAGTCCAATCGCAAAATTTGATTCAGCCCCGCCAAACTTCCTCGTATACGTTTGCGCATAACGCATCGGGCCTTGTGATTCAGGAGTAAAAAGGACCATCGTTTCTCCCATTGTAACTACATCCATAACACACGCTCCAATCCTATCTTCCTAATATATAGTTCCGTATAATGGAATAGCGTTCCAATTATTAAACAAAAAATTAAAACCTTTTCATTTTTCTGTTCCACATCGTGGAATACTGTTCCAAGAATTGAATATAGTAATATATTAAAATAATTGTCGAAGGAAGTCAACGACTATTATTCATAAAGACTACAAAAATTTTTCTAGAAAAATCAGGTCAAAATACATCAGTTACAGATGGCTTAAAGGGCTCCTTACACCCCATCTTTTCAGAAATAACTCTAGCTGTTTCTCTTAATTGTTCAGCTAGCTCACACTCAACACGCTCTCGAGTGACACGTTCTGCTGGGCCAGCAACACTAATTGCCGCAACAACGTCACCTTTATAATCAAAAATCGGTGCGGCAACACACCGGATTCCGTGCTCATGTTCTATTTCATCGATCGCAAACCCTTGTTTCTTCACTTGTTGCAGATGCTCATGCATAACATCCAATTCAGTAATGGTATGCTCAGTGAAGGCTGGCATCCCTTTCAAGGTGAGAATCTCTTCGATTTCATTTCTTTTTTTCGCGGTCAAAAGTACTTTTCCAACCCCTGTACAATGCATCATCACTCGGTTACCAATCTTGGAATGCATTCGTATCGTTTGCTCTCTGCTCTCAACCTTATCCAAATACATGACCTCGCCCTCATGTTCAACACAAAGGTGGACGACTTCATTACTTTTTTGCGATAAATCCTCCAATGGTTTACGTGCAACACGGCGAATATCTAGTGAATCTAGTAATGAACTTGTCAATGAAATCACTTTCATTCCTAAAGAGTAATAGCCCGTTTCCTCATCCTGAACAACGAAATTACGATTCATTAAAGATAATAGTAATCGATGTGTCGTACTCTTCGGTAAGTGCAATTGTTTTGCGATATCCGTAATGCCTAAACCTTTAGGTTCATCAGCTAACCGTTCCAATATGGCTAATGCTCGGTCGACAGACTGAACGTATGTCATAACTTCCCCTCCTCTTATTATTTTCATATCATAAGCTAGATCTATTATTTTTTCAATAGAGCGCTTTCAAAAAGAATGAAAAAGGCGGTGACAAAACTAGTTTTCGAGGCTGGGACCAAAGATAAAAAACAACCTTTTGGTCCCAGCCTCTATTTTTTTTGAAAAACAAATTCCGTTGTCTGCTTTGACTCCTCCCAACGCAGACTGGCATCAAAGCGTTTATCCCCTTTTTTAAACCCTTTGATCAAATTCGTTTCGCCATCTTTTAATAGTTTTTTTATATTTGCCTGGGAGATCGTCTTCCCGAGTATTTTTTTAGAAAGGGTAAAATCGCATTTTGTCTTCGTGTAATTAGAGCACCCATAAAACGTCTTACGGTCAACTACTTTTCCATTACATTTTCGGCAAGCCCCAACAACAGTAGAAGCTCGTTTCGTCCCACGACGTGATTTATTACTACCCACCGTTGTTTTTAACTCTGCTATTGTTTCAGCGTCAAAGGACCATTGCTTTGACTGTTTCGTTGCTTCATCAATCAAATGAACAGATAACTTTTTCGACTGCTCCATAAATGCTTGCGGTGAGGCCGCTCCCTGACCGATGTCATAAAGGCGCTGTTCCCACTTAGCTGTCATTTCTGGTGAAGCTAGAACACTTTCTCCAAGAGCCTCAATCAACACCTTACCTTTCGCTGTTGCATAGACTTGGTTTTTTTGAATGGTAATATAAGAACGGTCTTTTAAAATACCGATAATCCCTGCCCTAGTCGCTTCCGTACCTAGCCCCTCTGTCTTACGTAGCACTTTTTCAAGCTCACCATCATCAAGCGTCTTACCAGCCGTTTTCATTAACGTAATCAGTTCCCCTTCTGTAAAACGCTTCGGCGGCTTCGTTTTCCCTTCGATCGTTTCTACTTCAACCACATCTCCGTTCATCCCTTTTGAAACTTGTGGCAATATCGGTTCATCCTGATCTTCTATTGATGAGTGATCTCCATAGATGACTTCGCGCCATCCCTGGTCGACGACAGCTTTCCCTTTAGACAAAAAGGCTGCACGTTCACCGACAAGAGTATGAATCGTTGTATAATCAAAGACCGCGGATGGATAATGTGCGGCTAAAAGGCGTCGGACAATTAGGTCATAGATCTTCCGCTCTTCCTCAGTTAATTTTTCAAGATTTGGTACTTGTTCTGTCGGGATGATTGCGTAGTGGTCCGTTACTTTTTTTTCATTTACAAACCGTTTATTGTGAAGAATGGATCGGTTCGGCACTGGAACGAATCGCTTGTAGTCAAGATAAGAGCCTAACTTCTTACAAATATCAGGAAACGTTACGGCTTCGCCCTTTGTTACGACACTAGCATCTGTTCTCGGATAAGAAATGACCCCTTTTAGGTAGAGTTTTTGCGCAATATCTAATGTTTTTTTAGGTGAATACTTATAGCGCTTGTTCGCTACGGCTTGTAAGGATGAAAGGTTAAACAATAGCGGGGGTTTAAACTCTTTACGTTCTTTTTTTACCTCAGTAATTTCAGCTTGCTTCCCTTTACAAAACGCGGTAACTGCTTCCGCTTGCTTTTGCTGCTTTAAACGGGTATCACCATCTTTATGCCATTTACCAAGGTAAGTATTACCTTCAACCTGAAAGCGTGCAGTGACTTCCCAAAAAGGCTCAGATCTAAAGCGCTCAATGTCCCTCTCCTGTTGTACGATCAAAGCTAATGTTGGTGTCTGCACTCGTCCTGTTGAAAAAACTTCAGACAGTCCCTGTTGCTGCAATAATAACGTATACGCTCTCGATGCATTCATTCCTACTAACCAATCTGCACAGCTTCGACTCAACGCTTCATAGTAAAGTGCCCTCGTTTGTGATTCATCTAACAAGTTAGCAAATCCATTTTCAACCGCTTTTTTCGTTAACGATGAAATCCAGAGCCGTTTGATCGGCTGTTGAACCCGGCAAAGTGATAAAATCACTCGGACAATCAATTCACCTTCCCGTCCTGCATCACTAGCAATGACAACTTCTTTCACCTCTGCGCGTTGCAACAAACTCTTGATCACAGAAAATTGTTTCCATTTTGATTTCATCACTTGATGATGAAATCTTTCAGGAATGATTGGCAATGTTTCAAGCGACCATTTTTTCCACTTCGAATCATAGTGTTCGGGAGCTTTCAATTCACATAAATGGCCCACTGCCCACGTAAGCAATGCCCCAGTTGGAAATGTTTCATTTGCTTCAATTTCAATATACCCTTGCTTCTTTTTATGTCGATAAGGTGCAGCTAGCTTCGCACCTTGGTCAGGTTTTTCGGCGATAATAACTTTCATAGATAACCCCCTCACTTCTTTGCTACGTTGCTATGATTATACTTCATTTCTTTCACTAATCACATCCTAAAAAATATCACAGTAATAATTTCTGAATTTTTTGAAGGTTTATAGGAATGAATCGCGAATCTATAAATATACTGGGTGGTAAGTACACCTTAAGGATACCAACCGGTCAGTATTAAAGTGAGGGGAGTTTTTCATATGGAATTACGTTTAACTGATGAACAAAAAATGGTACAAAAAACAATTCGCCAATTCGTCGAAAAAGAATTAATGCCGTTAGAACCAGAAGTGTTACGAAATGAACGTGAAGGCAAGCCATCGATCTCAGCAGAAAAGATTAAGCAACTGCGCCAAAAGGCAGCAGATTTTGGTTTTTGGGGAATTAACACACCAGAAGAATATGGTGGCGCCGATCTCGGACAAATGATGTTAGCCCTCGTAACAATGGAAACGAGCAAAACCTTCGTCCCATTTAGCTTTGGTGGCTATGCCGATAACATCCTTTACTATTGTAATGATGAACAAAAAGAACGCTACTTACTTCCGACGATTAGCGGTGAGAAAAAGTCATGTTTTGCGATGACAGAACCTGATGCTGGTTCTGATACAAGACGTATTAAAATGACTGCAGTCAAAGATGGTGATCATTACGTTTTAAACGGGGAGAAAACCTTTATTACTGGTGGTAACGAAGCCGATTTCGTTATGGTTATGGCAGTTACTGATAAAGAAAAAGGTCCAGAAGGGGTTACATGCTTTTTAGTTGATCGTGATATGGGGTGGGAATCACACTACATTGATACGATGGGAGATTGGGGCCCTGCGTCACTAATCTTTGATAATGTCCGAGTCCCAGAAGAGAATATTCTTGGGGAATTGAATGGCGGGTACAAACTAGGGTTAGAGTGGATCGGCTTCGCTCGTTGGATTGTCGGTGCTCGAGCCGTTGGAGCGTCAGAACGGTTACTACAAATGGCCATTGATTATGCAAAAGAGCGCATTACATTCGGTAAACCGATCGCTGAAAGACAGGCCATTCAGTGGCAAATTGCTGATTCAGCTGTCGAGATTGAAGCCGCAAAATGGCTTGTCTTTAACGCAGCCTATACATTAGACCGAGGCGAAGACAACCGCCATCTCGCTTCGATTGCAAAGCTATATGGTGCCAACATGGGCAACCGTGTGATCGATCGTGTCCTGCAAATCCATGGTGGTATGGGCTATACAAAAGAAATGCCAATTGAACGATGGTACCGAGAAGCAAGACTTTGGAGAATCTATGATGGTACGGATGAAATTCAACGAATGATCATTGCTAGAAATTTACTTAAAGGTCATGTCAAATTAGGAGATTTCCTGTAAACATTTACGGTGTAATGAACAATGAACACGTAAACTTATGAGTCATTTGTGCACCTCTAATACAGATGAATAGAAGTGACTACTAATCCATAGAGCAAAAAAACTCACTCGCAAAACGAGTGAGTTTTTTCTATCAATAACAATTGCTCTACACCTCTTCTCGACAGCATAATCGTAATCGTTTCTCATGCAGTTTGCTCGATTTCGGTACCCCTACGGCACACAAAAAAGTCTACTTACTGCTGCTTCCTTCCGGACCTGACAGAATTTATAGGTTTTTGTTGCGTAGGACCTAAATGTCAACACTACTTACACGAGGCGTCTTACCATTACCCAGCCTCAAACAGGAATTCAGTCTCGCTCTAGCGGGTTGCAAGTACAGGGCACCGCTACCTCCCCACTTAGTAAAGCAACTAGTTACTTGAATGAGTATGACTGCATCAGCAGTACAATACTAACTATACATGCTTTCTTAAGAAACTTCAACATGTAAGCACTGGAAAACCACTCAATTCTTGTCATCTAACATGTCTTCATAAGCAGTGAACTATAAGTGATGATAAAAACAATATCTTCCATCCACTAAAAATGATCGCTACAATAGAAAGAAAGCGATAGAAATACAATAGATACAAATGCTGATATAATTGAGGAGGTCTTTTTTTGCAAGTTATTCTCTCACACCTAACACTTGACTTTGATGGTTTTGCCTCGATGCTCGCAGCAAAAAAGCTGTATCCCGAAGCGAAACTTGTTATCACGGATAAACAAAATGCTGCTGTCAAACAATTTCTAGCCTTATACCGTGACAGTATTGAACTATCAGATGCAAAACAGATCGATTGGAGTGACGTTCGTCACCTTATTTTGGTCGATGTCGCAAATGCCAAACGAGTTGGGCCGTTCATGGAGAAGGTTAACCTCGAACAGACAACCGTGACGATATTTGATCACCATCCACCTAAGGAAGATGACATCGAGCCGACTGATGCAAAAATCGAAGCAGTCGGTGCAACAGTTACTCTCTTAATTGAAGAAATCATTGCGAACAATATCCCGATTACTTCATTTGAAGCGACCGTTTTCGGCCTTGGCTTATATACGGATACCGGTTCGTTTTCCTATACGAATACAACAGCTCGTGACTTAAATGCAGCTAGTTTCTTACTTAAAAATGGAATGAACCTTGAGCTCATTAATCGCTTTTCTGACCAAATGTTGTTTGATCAACAGCAAGACATTTTTAACTCATTACTTATTAACTCCCAAGAATATTCACACGATGGTCTAACTTTCCTGATCAGCTGGTACGAGCATAGTAAATTCCAAGGGGGACTTGCAACATTAACGCGGAAATTAATGGAGACATCAGGCGCTGATGCTGTATTTACGATAGTAGCGATGCAAAAACGTATCTACGTCGTCGCACGATCCAGCACTGAACGTATACATGTGCTCCCTATTATTAAAAGTCTTGGAGGAGGGGGCCATGCGCAAGCTGCTTCAGCCACCATTAAAACTGGAAACATCAGTGACATCTATGAGCAAGTCAAAACAAAACTAACCGATTCGATACGTCCTGCGATTACAGCAAAAGAAATGATGTCAAGTCCAGTGAAGGTCCTTTCACCAGAGACAACGATCGATGAGGCTGCAGAACGAATGATACGCTACGGGCACACCGGTTTTCCAATTGTTGATGATGAGCAATTAGCAGGAATTATTTCACGCCGTGACTTAGATAAAGCGACTCACCACGGGCTTGGTCATGCACCTGTAAAAGCTTATATGAGTACATCACCGATTTCCATTACGAGCACAACATCACTAGAAGAAATTCAAAAAATTATGATCAAACACAATGTCGGCCGTTTACCTGTCACTAATGATGGAAAAATTGTTGGGATCGTTTCAAGAACCAATGTCATCGAAGTTCTCCATAATCAAACAACTCACACGAATGAACAATCACTAGCGGTCGAAAATGTGAACAAACAGATTGAAAAACAATTACCTTCTGCCACCATTTATTTATTACAATGCATCGGTAAAACAGCTGACAAAAACGATGTAGATGCTTATCTCATTGGTGGAATTGTTCGTGATTTACTGCTTGGATTGAATAATGAGGATATTGATATTGTAGTAGACGGCAACGGAATTGAATTTGCTGAAGCGTTACAGGAGCGTTATGGGGGGACCATCAAAGCACATCAAAACTTTGGCACAGCTACATGGACCAGTCCATCTGGGGTAAAGGTTGATGTCACCTCATCAAGGATTGAATATTATGAGCACCCAGCAGCCTTACCAACCGTCGAACGCTCAAGCATCAAACAAGATTTATATCGTCGTGACTTTTCGATCAATGCTATGGCGATTCAATTAAATGAACATTCCTTTGGTGACGTTCTAGATTATTTTAATGGGATCGATGATCTAACAGAAAAGCGTATTCGCGTCTTACATAACCTAAGCTTTGTTGAAGACCCAACTCGGATTTTGCGTGCGGTCCGGTTTGAACTCCGATTCGGCTTCGAAATGGATCAACACACATTTGAGCTTGCCGAGACGTCAGTTGATCAAGTAGCATTACTATCTAAACAGCGAGTGATTCACGAATTAAAATCATTGCTTACCGAAAATGAACCTATTACAGCGATTGAGCGCCTGCGAGTCATTGGATTTTGGGATCATTTGATCGGCCAAAACCTCGTTTTAAATCATACACTTACGCTAGCAAAACAGATTCAAAAGACATCCAAGAATCAGTGCAAGAATCTTAAACCACAGCATGAAGAAGGAAAAACGAGTGAGCTTTGGTTCTGTTATTTTATTAGTCTTTTTTATGGGCATGAGGGTTGGGAACATAAAGTAGCCGCTTATGCGATGCACCGTAAACATCAAGAGTTGATCAAACAAATTGTCCATTTTGATGAAGAAAAAGCTAAAGGGGCATTCACTCTTGCTAACTTACACTATCTTTTTAAACATTTTCACGATGAAGCTATCCTATTTATTGCTGCTAAAGAAGAAAATTCAGACGTTCACGACCTAATTATCACATACGTCAAAAAATGGAACGACTTCTCTCCCTTACTAACGGGCACTGACTTAAAACAAGCCGGTATACAGCCTGGGCCGATCTTTTCTAAGATCTTACTCGCCGTCGAAGTGGCATACTTACAAAATCAAATTTCAACAAAAAACGATGCGATCCAATGGCTACATGAGCATCTCCACCGCTTTACAAGTTAATTATACCAGCCCTACAACCACGATTATTGTACGACCAAATAACATTTTGTTGAAATAAAAACCACGTGCTAGAAATCTGTGAGCACGTGGTTCTTCCTAATTTATAAATATCCAAGCTCTTTTGCTTTCGAACGAAGCTCTTCTCTAAATTTCGGATGAGCAATGCCGATCAATGCCTCTGTTCTTTCACGAATCGTTTTACCGCGAAGTTGAGCAACCCCATATTCAGTCACAACATAATCTACATCATTTTTTGACGTTGTCACAACAGACCCTTCAGCAAGTGTCGGTACAATCTTTGAAACCGTACCTTCTTTGGCTGTTGAGTGCAAGCAAATAATTCCTTTTCCACGCTTCGACATCCGAGCACCGATCCCAAAATCAGCTTGTCCACCTGTCGATGAGTAATAACGACCAGCAATCGTTTCAGAATTACATTGACCTAGAAAGTCAACTTCAACAGTTGCATTAATCGTAACGATGTCATCAATTTTTGCAATGTTATGAACATCATTCGTTTCATCGACAGGTAACATACAGAAATCTTTATTTTCATGCATAAAATCATAAAGCCGTTTCGTACCAAACGCAAAGGTTGCCGTTGTTCTCCCCAGTGCTAGCGGATTTGACTTGTTACTGATCGCCCCACTCTCATATAAATCAACGACTTTATCAGGAATCATCTCTGTATAAATGCCCAAGTCACGGTGATCCTTTAAATAGTCCATGATCGCATTTGGGATCGCGCCAAAACCAATTTGTAATGTATCTCCGTCATTGATTAAACCAGCAATTGATTTACCGATGATTCGATCTTCCTCTCGTACTGGAACTTCTGGCGTTTCCACCAGTGGTGCATGGTGTTCAACAATCGACGTGACATCATTAATATGAACTTGATTCGTACCATACGTACGTGGCATATATTCATTGACTTCAAGGATAATCGTTTTCGCTTCATCTAGAAGTGGAGCAATATAATCACAGTTTGTCCCAAGCGAAAAATAGCCATTTTCATCCATCGGCGAAACCGTTGCCATTAGTACTCGATTTTTCGTCGCCAAACGCAAAATGCTTGGCAGGTCGGAAAAATGGTTGGGTAGTAGATCAATTTCATTCGTAGAGAAAGCACGGCGTTCATCTTTATTCAAAAACATCGATATAACCTTGATCTTCTCAGGGTCCACTTCAATGACTGGATGTAAGGATAGCATTTGGAATAAGCGGTTTCCTTTTAAACCTTCATGATGCGTTAATGCCTTTATTAATGAAGGTGGTTCACCTAGCGCTAATGGTACAATGATGTCATCCCCAGCTTCAACTACGTGAACCGCTTCCAAACTGCTGTTTTTTAATTTATCTTTATATTTTTCGTAAACACTCATAATGTCCTCCTGCATATCGTAGTTGTTACGACATTAATAATCCTCTCCTAGTGTATCATCATAACGTATCTTTTTTAGTATGAAAACAAATTTAAACGATTATGAAAAATTAAGAACAGTGGAATAGTTTACAATTTTTTTGTGTATCCAGTTCTAGATGAAACAAAAATTGGCTGTCCTAAAGCCAAGAACAGTCACCTTTCATACAAATCAAGGTGAGAACTTCAGAGACAGCCATTTTCTAGTTATTTAATTACGGTTGACAAGATAATCCAACGTATTTGCCACGAGATGGTATGCTTCTGCTCGTAACAATCGTTGATCTGATTGCATGTGTTCAGTTAAAACGTCATCGACAATTCCTATTTGCTCAAGCTCTGTCCATGATTGATCAACACCATCAATATCAAATGCATTCATTATAAAATATGCGACTCGATCTTTGGTTAGCGTTGTTGTCTGATCTGCTTGGTAACGCACCTCGACAATCCGATCCTTTTGTTGTTCGTATGTTTGCTCGTCCATACGCATGATTCCATTTGTTAATAAATTCAAAAACGCCATTTCATTCATTTCTTCGTTTACTTGAAAATCATTTTCATGACCTCCTGATAGTAATCCGTACGTTAACAACTGTTGAATCGCTGGATAGTACCACTCGCCTTCATATGGAAAGTCCAAATCAAATTCATATAATAAGGCACCCTGGTCAACAAGTGTTTGTTGCAACTCTTTCATGAATCCTTCATCTGCAGCTAACTCACGGAACGTCGAATTACCCTCTAGGGATAACGCTGCCGCTGTTCCCGCTGCTTGACCTGCTGTCATCCCTGTCGGTACAATCCGTGCACTACCTGCGGCTAATGAAGAATATCCAGAAGCTTTACTTGCTATTAATAATTGGTCGACCTCTAAAGGAACTATCGAACGGAATGGAATCGCGTATTGTATCGGATCGACAACAACATAGCCCGTATCGTGGATCGATGTTGCTTGAATATCGACTGGATACGAACCAAAACCGATTCGGTCCCAATGGTCATTTTGTTCCCATACATCTGTTATCGGGAGTTGATATTCCGCTAGAAAATGACGTGTCTCTCTTACATACAATTCAGACGGATAACTTGCAATCTCTGCTTGTTCGAACCCAGGAAATTCAGCTCTCAAAAACTCTAAAATATGTTTCGTTTCTTCTTTTCCTTTTTCAATCGCTTGTTGCTTCGACTGTTCATCAAGACCATCCGTTTCAAAAATATGCAAAGCATTAATGTAGACGGACTTATCACTTTGCCTTGCAATATTTAAGCCCCGCAATCGTGTATCCGGCTGCGTTGGTTCATACATATGAAGGATATCACCAAATCCCCAAGCTGCCGTAAAATCACCTCGCGAGGGCCCAAACTGATTTGTAACTGTGGCTAGTAAGACTTTATTCCAATTGACATTTTCAAAATGCATCATCAGCGTAACCGCCATTTGCCGATCAGCAAGCCCAATATCGGCACCACCTAAAAAATATGGAGCACCTGCTAGCGCCGCTAAATCTCCATCTTGAGTCGAATCGATAAAATATTCACCACTATATGTATGTTCACCATGTTCATCCTCTACAGTAACCGCTGTAACCTTTTCATCCGTAACAATAACCTCATGAAGTTCAGTTTCTAATGATAAGGTTAGATTCGGTTCATTTTGCACCAAATATAGAAATGCTTCTTTTCCCTTTTCAATATCGAAGGTCACACGTCCACCAACCAATTGATGCCATTCTGCAAAGATTCCAGCATTTGCAATATCTCCATTAAGGTCTTGATCATAATCCAAAAAGTTTAACATACCATAGGTAAACAAGCCCCCAAGCCCATCTCGTTGTTCAATTAATAATGTTTTTGCCCCATTACGTGCAGCAGCTACAGCCGCTGCAACACCTTCTGGCTCTCCACCGACTACAATGACATCATAGTCCGTATCTTCCATTTGTTTTTCATAAGGCGCCACTTCAAAATGTTCACCAGCCAAATCTTGCAACTGCATATATTCAACTAATTTGAAGACGCCAATCATGACAATTCCAATCGTCAACAGTGCAATGAGTGCAATCATACCCTTTTTTTTAAACATACTTAACCTCTTTCTTTATGCTACGATTCGTCACGAATGATCGTAAGGACCATTCGTGTATACTACAAACACATATACGTAAAATGTAACAAAAAAAGGATCATTTAGCTACTTAAAAATTTGGCTGTGTTAAAGCTTAGTGTTGATGCTCGTTGATATTGGGCTCATTTCGTGCGAAACCTTAGTTTCGTACGCCTTTCAGGTACTGAAAGGTAGGAAGATATGAATGAAATCATGGAGAAAATTTATTTTCTCATAGGATTTCATTCATACCTCCCATAAAATGAGCCCAATATCAACATTCAACGATAACAGAGCCTAAAATTTAAACAATAAATAATTAAAAGATATATCTCCTTTTCTGTCAGGATCATTCATCCACCACAAAGTCTGCTTCATTGTTCCCTTTTAAAAAGTGTAAAGGTGTCACATACTATTGATACATTTTCTCTTTTGTTTTATTGCTCAGATATGATAACGGATTCGGTCAGAAAAAAATGCAAAAAATGTCTTTATAAGCGACCGAAGTTATCATGATATACCCCTAAAGTTCATTGAAATCTGTTATAATAACTTTTGTATGTTTAGGGAGGGTCGAAATTTGGTAAATTCTCGCATAAAAAGGAAGAAACAAAGGAGAAAAAGGTTAAAAAAGAAAGCCCTATTATTGGCATTCTTAACTGTTATGCTTTTTGCTGTGGTTGTCGTTTATCAATTTGACAGTGGACGTAAGGAATCCCTTCAGCAAATTAGCTCTGCAAACATTAATGGAGAAAGCAAATCCAATGAAGACAACGAAACGAACGAAATTGAATTTAACACAGATCATATAGAAAATGAGAATGAGTATATAAATGTGTTATTAGTAGGGGTCGATGCCGAGGAAGGCAACCAAGCGCGAACGGATACCATTATGGTTGCACAATATCACCCGAAAGAAGGCATTGCAAAATTAGTTTCGATTATGCGGGATACATATGTATCCATTCCGGGCTATAGAGATAATAAAATTAACTCTTCCTTCTTCTTTGGTGGACCCGAATTGTTACGTAAAACAATTAAAGAGAATTTCAATATCGATGTGGAGTATTATGCGATGGTAAATTTTGATGGATTTGTACAAGTGGTTGATACAATTGCACCAAGCGGTATCGACATTGATATTGCTAATCGAATGTACTATCACGATCCTTACGCTGATTTGACGATAGATTTCCAACCTGGTGAACAGACACTAGATGGACAAGAAACGTTAAACTATGTCCGTTTTCGAAGCGACAGTGAAAATGACTTTGGGCGAGTACGTAGACAGCAAGAAGTTCTCGATTTGTTAAAGGATGAACTATTAAGCTTTAGTGGCATTACGAGAATCCCTAAGTTGGTTGGCACGATTGACCCGTATGTTGATACAAATATACAAGGATCAAAAATTTTAAGTTTAGGTAGAGATTTTTTCCTAAACCCGATCGAAGAAGTTGAGACATTAACAATTCCAATCGATGGCGGTTATGTAGATGACCGCGTTGCACATGCTGGTGCAATTCTCAAACCTGACTTGGAAAAAAATAAACAAGCGTTAGACGACTTTTTTTCGATTGAAGACGATACGCTATCAGCTGTTAATGATCAAGAAAGAGAAAAAGAAAAAGATACTGAAGATAATACGTAAAAAAAAAGCGCAGATTGCGCTTTTTTTTTACGACCGATAAGCTTTGAAGACAAGAGTTGCATTATGACCGCCAAACCCTAATGAGTTACTTACCGCTGCACGTACTTCCATTTGACGCGACTCATTTGGAATATAGTCAAGGTCACAATCTGGGTCAGGCGTTTCATAATTAATTGTCGGTGGAACGATTGATTCTTTAATTGCTTTTGTCGTAAGAATGGCTTCAACTGCTCCAGCCGCACCAAGCAAATGGCCAGTCATTGACTTGGTTGAACTAATCGCCAATCTATTCGCATGCTCTCCAAACACACTCTTAGTTGCTAACGTTTCATACTTATCATTATAAGGTGTACTTGTCCCGTGTGCATTTAAATAATCAATTTCATTGATATCGATGCCTGCATCCTCAATGGCTTGCTTCATTGCACGAGCGCCACCTTCTCCTTCTGGTGCAGGGGCTGTGACATGATAAGCATCTCCGGTTGCACCATACCCAACAATCTCCGCGTAAATAGTAGCACCACGTGCCTCAGCAGATTCCAGTGATTCTAGAATAAGTATCCCTGCTCCTTCACCCATCACGAATCCATCACGATTGGCATCAAATGGACGTGAAGCCGTTTGAGGATCGTCATTGGTTGTAATCGCCTTAGCCGTACTAAACCCAGCAACAGCCATATCCGTAATTGGCGCTTCAGCTCCACCTGTGATCATCACGTCAGCATCGCCTCGTTGGATAACTTTAAACGCATCCCCAATCGAATTCGTCCCTGAAGCACATGCTGTAACGGAACAAGAATTGATCCCTTTTGCACCAGTCATGATTGATACCTGTCCTGCTGCCATATCAGGAATCATCATCGGTACGAAAAATGGGCTAACACGTCGATACCCTTTCTTTTCAAACGTGCGGAACTGTTGTTGGTATGTTTCCATTCCACCAATACCAGACCCAATCCAAACCCCTACACGAGGAGCTAAATCATCTGTAATTTCTAAGTTCGCATCTTTTAAAGCCATGAAAGCTGATGACACAGCAAACTGAGTAAAGCGATCCATTTTTCGCGCTTCTTTTCTATCCATGTGAATCGTTGGATCATATTCTTTAACCTCGGCAGCTACTTTCATTGGGAATTGTTCAGGGTCACACCTCGTTAATTCTCCAACACCTGAAACCCCAGCTATTGCATTTTCCCATGTTGTCTTTAAATCGTTTCCTAATGGTGTCACTGCTCCTAAGCCAGTAATCACTACGCGTTTCTGCTTCATAAGCTCTTATCTCTCTCCTTTACTCATGGTTAAGTTTGCTATTGTAGAATTGATGTACGTTTCTCCCAGTCCGGTTCTCAGTTTAGCGTCCCCAGCGTATCGCCGCAGCTCCCCATACTAGACCAGCACCAAATCCAACGAGCACGATCAAATCTCCGTCTTTTATTTTACCATTTTTCAGTTCTTCTACCAGTGCAAGTGGAATTGATGACGATGACGTATTTCCGAACTTTCTCACTGTTGTTGACATTTTTTCGGCTGGTAACTCTAAACGTTGACGGGCCGCTTCCATAATACGAATATTTGCTTGGTGCGGGATGAGAAAGTCTACATCTTCTTTTGTTAAACCAGCTTTATCCAAAACACTGACTGCCGATTCACCCATTTGTCGAACGGCAAATTTAAACACTTCGCGTCCATTCATGCGTAGATGTTCTTTGTCTTGATGAATATGCTCGGCTCCGCTACCGTCAGCACCTAATTCAAAAGAAAGAATTCCTCTTCCCTCCGAAACTGGTCCAACGACAACAGCCCCTGCTCCATCACCAAATAATACAGCTGTATTTCGATCTGTAAAATCGGTAATCTTCGAAAGCTTTTCAACCCCAACAACCAAAATGTTCTTGTAAGCCCCTGTCTGTACAAATTGCTGAGCTGTCGCAATGCCATAAATAAAACCTGCACAAGCTGCACTAACATCCATTGCTGCAGCTTTCTTTGCTCCCAGGCGCTCTTGAATGACTGCTGAAACAGATGGAAAAGGACGATCCGGTGTAACCGTAGCCACAAGAATTAAGTCAATATCCTCCGCTGTTAGATCCGCATCTTCTAGTGCTTCCTTTGCTGCAAAGTATGCCATATCAGATGTGTCAATGTGATCAGGTGCGAACCGGCGTTCTTCGATCCCAGTTCTTGTTCGAATCCATTCATCCGATGTATCTAACTTTTTTTCAAAATCCTTATTTGTAATTACCGTTTCGGCGATATGTCTGCCTATCCCTAAGATTCCTGCGTTTCCCATGAAATCATTTCCCCCTTTATCAATCTGGGCCAAACTCTTCATACCTCAACATTATAAGTTATTATTAAGACCTGATACTAATTTTACTTGATTTTCCTGTTGATGTCTACCTATCAACAAAACAAACCACCACCACTTCTCTTTCCAGTACTCCAAATGGCCCTATATATGCTTCTTCATTAGTCCTTCATCACCTGCTTTGCGGACTTCTTCCCTCCCCATTGCACTAATAAAAACGCAAAAACCCCCGAAAGCAAGGTGCTCTCAGGGATGAACAATCGAACTTCTTTTTCTTTTCTACCACATTGGGCCAAAGCCTGGGCCAGGGCCAGGGCCAGGACCATAACCATAGCCTGGGCCAGGACCGTAACCTGGGCCAAAGCCTGGGCCGTAACCTGGGCCAAAGCCTGGGCCGTAACCTGGGCCGTAACCTGGGCCAAATCCTGGGCCAAAGCCTCCAACACCGCCAAACAGAAATGGACTAACCGCCAACCCTGCTAAGAACGGAAGAACAGGAAAATTCCGCTGATGTGGGTGGTGGTGAGGATGGTGGTGGTGAGGATAATAACTCATATCAAAAAACTCCTTTACGTCAGTTTCTTTCGTTAGTATCCTATGAACCACCCACCTAGATTGAGCATGTTCAACCCTGCTTTGTCTTAAACGATCGTCAATCTTCTTTTGATAGATGATCCATCACTTGATGGAAAAAGTTATCCAATTGTTTAATACGCTGCTCCTCACTGCAATTGGTTGCTTCTAATTCCTTTATTTCTGTATAACTTTGTAAAAAACCTTCGAAGTCACCTGTACCAAATTGCGCAATGCTATAATTGACTAGTAAACGCACATTTGGTTTTTCTTTTGAATGAAGAACTTGAACATAAGGCTCTAACTTCTGTTTTGCTTCTTCAAACTTTTTCTCTTTGACTAATTGATATCCTGCTTTTATTTCCTCCGTAAGCTTTCGGATGTTTTCAGTTCCACTCAACTCATTCACGCCCTTTACTGAAAAATTAAAAAAATGGGGCTGTCCCAAGTCAAGTAACAGTCACCTAATCACTTACGGGACAGCCGCCATTTTCAGTTTCCTACTTAGTCTCTGCACTCTCTTTACCAAGTTCATAAGCCTCAGCCATCACCTTCATTAGTAACTCTAACATCGGCTGTAGGTCTTCCATTTCAAGTTCAATCCCCTTTTCATCAAGGAAAGCCTTCCCTTCCGGCATATGCTTCATCGCAATTTGCATAAATTTCATACTCATTTCTTGATCCATATCCATGTTCGCCACCTCTATTTCACACTTTTTCTATTTATCTACAATACAAATTTTTTACCTATATTTCAACTATTTCACTCGAAAGATACTCTCTTCTTGAGTGAACCATTTTTGTTTGCCATGCCTATTCAATGATGGCTAGGCAGTTCGTTTGTTTCAATATATTCTTGTACATAATCCTTCACTTCTTCTTGAAAGTCTGTTGGAACTAGTGAACTGAACTCGCCTAACGTAATGACACCATCTTGAAAATCATAATAAATATTGCCTGACTGAAGTTCACCATGATTGAAACGTTCGGCAACCAGCTGATAAAGATCGTCGACATGCTGTACTGTACTCGTCAAAACCGTTGTCTCTCCTAAATCGGATTGATCACTGACAAAACCAAGAACATGAAGACCATCTTGCTTCACCTCTTCAACGATAGGTACATGAAAACCATCCCCTGCCGGATAAAAAACATCCACACCTTCGTTAACCATCTGCTCATAATTAATTAAAGCTTGGTCTACATCTGCCCAATCGTATACATATTCAACAAAAACCTCGGCATTATTATTTTCATAGCCGACACCATCTATAAAGCCTCCAACCTCAGGTTGCCACGGAAAAGCAGCGATCACGCCAATTCTGTTAGACTCACTCATTTTCCCAGCCACCATGCCACCAAAAAAACCCATCGCATGACCATCAAAGTGTAGACTCGTAATGTTCTCCCCCTCAACATAACCATTAAAGCTAACAAAATGAATATCAGGGTATTGACCTTGGATATCAGAGAACAAATCCGCAAACATACGTCCATGTCCAAAAATTAAATTAACACCATCTGAGTCAAACTCCTCCACAGCTGTTTTTACACCCTCAGAACTATTAACACTTTCTTTAAAATAGACATCCACTCCTAAGGTTGATTGAATATTCAATAACCCTTGATACCCCTTACTATTCCAGCCTTGATCATCAATCGTATCCTCGAGCAGTAAGCCTACTTTTTGTAAAGATGAGTCTGTCATTGCGATTTGCGAATTCGAACATGCTGTGATCATAAATAAAATAAAAGAAAGAATAAGTCCACGAAACACTCGATTCATTGTCATTCCAAATGCACTCCTTTACTACTGTAACTATTATACCGTAAATAGACATAATTTTCTTGTTTTCATGTATGAATTCAAAAAGGATTCTCCGCCCACTGTAAAAACATTTGAAAATGCATACTAAATATACTACGCTTATCCTAGCTCGTTATCATTCGTATAGATGATGTATGTGATCGGAAAAGAAAATATACGAATAATCTCATAGAAAAGTAAGAACTACACGTAGAAAGAGGAACGTACTATGAAAAATTATCGTGAAGAATTGCAATCGAGAAGAACCTTTGCAATCATCTCACACCCGGATGCGGGTAAAACAACACTAACGGAAAAATTACTCTATTATAGCGGTACCATTAGAGAAGCAGGGTCGGTCAAAGGGAAAAAAAATTCAAAGCATGCTTTGAGTGATTGGATGGAGATCGAAAAACAACGGGGGATTTCTGTTACAAGTTCAGTATTAGAAGTTCTTTATAGTGGTTATCACGTCAACATTTTGGATACCCCCGGTCATGAGGATTTCAGTGAGGATACGTACCGAACACTAACGGCAGCCGATTCAGCAACGATGCTAATTGATGCTGCTAAAGGTGTTGAGGCCCAAACGAAGAAACTGTTTAAGGTCTGTCGAATGCGTGGCATACCGATCTTTACCTTTATGAATAAATTAGACAGACAAGGGAAAGACCCGTTTGAATTAATGGAAGAGCTAGAAGATGTCCTTGGAATACGCTCGTATCCAATGAACTGGCCGATCGGTATGGGACAAGATTTTTCCGGTGTATATGATCGTCACCGAAAGAAAATCGAGCTCTTTAACCCTGATGACCCAAAAGATATTGAAGTCCGTGATGTGAACGGTCCTGATGACCCTTTAATTGATGAAATTATCCAAGACCCTGGATTAGTTGAACAATTTCGCGAGGAAATCGAGCTTTTAGATGTAGCTGGTGATTCCTTTGATGAAGAGTTAATTGCAGAAGGAAAATTAACGCCAATCTTTTGGGGAAGTGCCATCTCTAACTTCGGTGTACAAACATTTCTTGATCACTTTCTAGAAATGGCACCTGCTCCGACACCAAGAGAAAGTAACCAAGGTGAGATCAATCCATTTGACCACGAAAAATTTTCAGGGTTTATTTTTAAGATCCAAGCGAACATGAACCCAGCTCACCGTGATCGAATTGCATTTTTACGGGTTACATCCGGTGTATTTAATCGTGGGATGAGTGTCAACCATGTCCGGCTAGGTAAACAAATGAAGCTCGCACAACCGACACAGTTTCTTGCACAATCACGAAACATCATTGAGAACGCATATGCTGGTGATATTATTGGTTTATATGATCCAGGAACATTTCGAATCGGTGATACATTGGTAGAGGATGGATCATTCGAATTTGATGAAATGCCACACTTCTCTCCAGAGCACTTTGCTGCGATTACGGTTAAAGACGCGATGAAACACAAATCGTTTGAAAAAGGGGTTCAACAGTTAACTGAAGAAGGTGCGATTCAGCTATTTAAAACGTATAACAAAACAATCGAACAACAAATTGTCGGTGTTGTTGGCGTCCTTCAATTTGAAGTGTTAGAATATCGTCTGAAAAATGAATACAAAAGCGATATTCAGTTAGAAAGACTTCCGTTTTCATTTGCACGTTGGATTGAAGGAGACGAACAGGCGCTTGAAAAGTTTAAACGGATGCAACGAAACCTTGTCACAGACCGTGACGGTCGCATCGTCTGCTTATTTGAAAATGAATTTCAAATGCGGACCGCGCAAGATAAGTATCCCGACATTCAATTCTATGAAAATTCATATACAAAGCCGATTAGCTAAAGGCGAACTTTTAAGTAAACAATAAAAGGTGTAGGGACAAAACTAGTTAAATCGAGGCTGGGCAAAAAGGTAAAAAACCTTTTGAACTGCCCCCTGTCAAGTAGACAGTGGAAATAATAAAAATGACCTAAGCGGCTTTAGCTCTATATTCT
>NZ_JAHPIV010000027.1 GCF_019039105.1 Desertibacillus haloalkaliphilus
AAACTGTTGAATCTTAATTGTGGAAAGTTGTTTGAAGTTATTTGTGGAAAATTGTTTAATTCTACTTGACGGTTACATCAGGGCTACGAATAATATAGTCTTCTTCCTTCTTATATTTTCTTATATGGTTGGCTAATCCGAAAGCAGAAGCAATTCTTTTAGCAGCTATATCTCCAACTCCATTAAACCTTTTTAATTCCTCCATATTTAAATCAGCTAATCTATAAACACCTAAACTTGCTAATTGACCTGTGACGGTAGGGTCCGCTTTAGGGCCAATTAATATTGCTAAAATATTTTGTAGGCTAGTACTATCATTTCCATAAAAACTTAACTCTTCTTGAGCTATATCATAATGCCGTTTCATTTGTTCCTCTCAGCTCCTTAAAATCAACAATTAAATGTCTCATTATTAATAATATACAGAACATTTGTTTGCGTACATGTTTTTTTAAAGGACGTTAAAATGCTCGAATCTTTATATAAAAATTACCAAATATGTAAATGTTATTTCACGGGTTTTTCGAGTTTTGGGACCATGTGTGTGAATGCAACTTCCCCAGTTATTTACATTGAATTAATCTTTTTTTCTAAAGGGAGAGGCGATACTAAACATTATATATAGGAAGTTATTTTTGATAAAAGTAATTTAATTACTTTTAAAAATAATTAATAAAATTTATTGACGTTTTGTTTTTACTTTGCTATATTGTAGTTAACAAATTAAAGTTAAGTAACAACTCTGGAGGTGTAAAAAATGGAACGTAACGAAGAAGAAGTTGTCATTGATGTTGATCATATGGAGAAATATATAGCAAAACAATTAGGAGTAAGCCTTCAATAGTCAGTGAGGTTTTGGATAAAGAATTGAACTTTTTGGAAGACAAAAGTATTGCATGTGAAAAGCCAGAAAACCAAAATAGTGTCACACAGAGTATAAATATTGATGATTTGGTCAATTATATATTTCAAAATACTGGTTATTCTAAGTTATTGATATATAGGATTATGGACAAAGAAGACGATTATCTTTATAACCATGGTTTGATTGAATACTAGGAATAGTTATGGAAAGTGTTAAAAAACTTTTTATATACCTAATAGTTTAAATGATGCCCCTGAAAGAGGGGAATTTTTAAAAGGGATTTTAAAAAGTAATTTGATTACTTTTGTAAATAATGTGAATAAGGAGTTGGTTTTTGTGGGTAGTACTCAATTTATAAGTGCTGTTTGGGAAGGATTAGATGTAATACGAGGGGAACTATTTAGCGAAACAGGTTTCGACCTATCATTAGTAAGTATTACCCTTATGTATTCAGAACAGATTAGACATGAATCTACAATTCATGATGAATATCTATGGAGTAATATAATTCAAAGTGGCTATGGAATAAGTGCAAGGCTTCAAAAAGCAACAAAAGAGGTAGAGAAGTCCTTTCCAGTTCTAGAGGGAGCATTTACTTTTCTTGATTTTACTGAGATACCTGATACAGTTTTATATAAATTTATAACAACATTAAATAGATACTCTTTACCAGACAAAAACGAGCTTGGATTGGTTTTTAAGCAGATATTGTATCGCCAAATGGAGTTGCAAGGAATGCGAGGAGGAGAGCATATATCTCCGCCTTCAATTACAGAGTTAATCCCTCAATTATTAGATATACGTTCAGGAAGTGTTTATGATGGAACAGCTGGTTCGGCATTGTTATTGCAAGAAGCCTATGAGTATGCAACCCATAAAGATAGTGAAGTTAAACTTTATGGTCAAGAAATAAATAAAAAAGCATGGGCTATTGGACGCTTAAACCTATTTGTTAATGGTATCCGTAATTTTGATTATCAATTAGGAAATACACTATTAGATCCAATATTTAAAGAAGGTCACGGTATTAAGAAATTTGATTATATTTTGATGAATTTTCCATTTTCGATAAAGAAGTGGGGACGTAAAGAAGTAGAAAACGAGCTTTATGGTCGTTTTATATATGGCTTACCTAGTGATACAAATGCTGATATGGCTTTTGTATCTCATGCAATTGCATCACTTTCGGAAAATGGAAAAGCAGCACTAATTGTTCCACATGGTGTGTTATTTCGAGGAGGAGCTGAAGGTAAGATTCGTGAGAATATTATTAAAGCTGACTTGATAGAAGCTGTAATTGGATTACCATCTAATTTATTTTCAAATACAGGGATTCCAGTAGCAATTCTTATTATTAATAAAAAGAAAGAAAAAGAAAGAAAGGGTAAAATCTTCTTTTTTGATGCATCGGAGGAATTTAAAAAGGGACGTGGTCGAAACGAGCTGAGAAATAAGGATATTGAGAAAATCAAGGAGTTTTACCATGAGGGTATTGAATTAGAATCCTACAGTCGTTTTGTTAAACTAGAGAATCTAGAGGATGATGTACTTACTATCCCAAGGTATTTCGATGTTGATCAGGTAGATTCTGCAATTGGTACTTTCACTGTAAATAGTAAGGAATTTAAAGAATCATCTGTACCCAAAAAAACTCTAAATGATATTGCTTCTATATATCGGGGGATGAATATGCCAAGAAAAGGTAGTGAAGATTCGTCTGGAGAGGACTATAAAGTGATTCAATTAACCGATGTTCAAGATGGTCAGATTCAGGTGGATTCACTTCAAAAGTTGAAAATTAAAGATAAGAAAAAAGCTGAGCAGTATTTTATTCAAGAAGGGGATGTTCTAATCTCTTCTAGAGGTGCTACTGTGAAAATTGCTATTGTACCAAAATTAGAAGAAGATATTGTGCTATCTCATAATTTCATTGCTTTAAGGCCTAAGGTGGACATAAATTCTTATTATATAAAAGGGTATTTAGAAAGTCCTTTAGGGCAATATCATCTTCTATCAATCCAAAAAGGTTCAGCAGTAAAAGTTTTGGCTATGAAAGAGTTCGAAAATATTCTAATTCCAATACCTTCTATTGAGGAACAGAAGTTAATAGGAGAGTCTTTTCGAAAAACTGACCAATTGTATTCTGAGGCAATAAGAAAGGCTGAAGAAGATCGGAAATGTGCATATCTAAAGCAGTATAAATTGATGGGGATTAGTAAAACTATAAATTTGTAAAAATACTGGTAATTGCATGAGTGCTATCACTTAAAATAGAAGTACTATGATAGAATATAATAATACAAAAAAATTTTGGAGGAACAAAAATGGATAATAATACCTATAATCAAATTGTGAGTTTCATATGGGGAATTGCTGATGATTGCCTACGAGATGTATATGTACGTGGAAAGTATAGGGATGTTATTTTACCAATGACTGTAATTCGAAGATTGGATGCTGTCCTTGAACCTACTAAAGATGCGGTACTAGAAATGAAAGAAAAATTGGATGCAGCTGATATAGTAAATCAGACTGAAGCGCTTTGTAATGTGGCGAGCCAATCTTTTGTAAACTCGTCTCCTTTTACGTTAAAAGATTTAAAATCAAGATCGAAACAGCAACAGTTGAAAGCTGACTTTATTGAATATCTTGACGGATTCTCACCAAATGTTCAGGAAATACTAGAAAAGTTTAGGTTTCGAAATCAAATCGACACTATGGTGGAAGCTGATATACTAGGTGCAGTAATAGAAAAGTTTGTTAGTCCTACAATTAATCTGAGTCCAAAACCCGTATTTGATGATAATGGGGATGTGAGGCTTCCGGGACTAAATAACCATACAATGGGAGTTATCTTTGAAGAGCTAATACGTAGATTTAACGAAGAAAATAATGAAGAAGCTGGGGAGCACTTCACACCTCGTGATGTAGTAGAGCTAATGGCTGACATTACATTCTTACCAATAGAAGATAAAATCAAAGATGCACCATACATTATTTATGATGGTGCATGTGGAACTGGAGGGATGTTAACAGTCGCTGATGAAAGATTACAAGAATTAGCAAATGAGCATGATAAAAACATTACAACCTATTTGTATGGACAAGAAATAAATCCAGAAACCTATGCAATTACACAAGCCGATTTACTTATTAAGGGTGAGTCACTACAAAATGATAATGTGGCATTTGGTTCTACTTTATCCAATGATGGATTTCCGACTTATAACTTTGATTTTATGTTATCGAATCCTCCTTATGGTAAGAGTTGGAAGACCGATTTAGACCGTCTAGGTGGGAAAAAGAACATATCCGATCCACGCTTTATTGTGAATCACGATGGAGAATCTGAATTTAAAATGGTTCCACGTTCTAGTGATGGACAAATGTTATTCCTTGCTAATAAGCTCAGTAAAATGAAACATGATACTGAATTGGGAAGCCGTATTGTTGAAGTTCATAACGGATCTTCTTTATTTACTGGGGATGCAGGTTCAGGTGAAAGTAATTTAAGAAGATATATTATAGAAAATGATTGGCTTGAAGCCATAATAGCATTGCCTGAAAATATGTTTTACAACACAGGGATATACACATATATTTGGGTTGTGACAAATAGAAAGGCATCTCATCGAAAGGGTAAAGTCCAGTTAATTAATGCAACGGAGCTAAAGAGTCCTCTTAGGAAGCATTTGGGTAATAAAAGTAGTGAATTGACTCAAGAAATCCGGAAGAAGATCTCAGATTTGCTAATTAAGTTTGAACAAGGAGAGTATTCAAAGATTTTTGATAATAGAGAGTTTGGATACCATAAGATTACTGTCGAAAGACCTTTACGTTTAAGCGTGAATTTTTCAAAAGAAATTATTCAAAAATTTACTTTGAAATGTCAGGAGCAGAAAGAAGAGACTTTGGTTCCAGTGATAGAACAACTAGCTAATAAATTTCAGTACACTATTTTGAAAGATTATAACCTTTTCTTAAAAGAGTTATCAAAAAAAGCAAAGAGCTTAAACATAAAATTAAATGTCAAAAAGTTGAATTTTATTAAAAATAATTTAGCTCAAGTAGATGAAACTGCTGAAAAGGTTATAAAAAAAATACACAAGCAAGAAAAATCCTTAGAAAGTAGTCTATATGGAATATTTACAACTTCAATAGATGGAAGCCAGCGTTTTGTGGAATATGAGGCTGATAGTGACCTTAGGGATTCAGAGCAAATACCATTGTTATATGAAGGTGGAATTGAACAGTTTTTTAAAGAAGAAGTGTTAACATATGCACCTGATGCATGGATAGAGAAAAGTAAAACGGAAATTGGATACGAAATAAGTTTCACAAAACATTTTTATCAACCAGTAAAAAGAAGAACTTTAGATGAAATAGAAAGTGAAATTAAATCACTTGAAAAAGAAACTGAAGGGTTACTATTAGATATCATTGGGGGGGGAGTAAGGTGAATAATAAATTAAAACCATATAACAAATATAAATATTCAAAAATTCCTTATAATACGCATATTCCCTTTGATTGGATGGAATACCCGTTCTTTGCTATTGCCAACATTAAGTCAGTCACTAATAAGGTTAATGAAGATTTGTTATCTGTATTCTTAGATAGAGGTGTAATTAAATATAATGAAACCAAAGGTGTTCAAGTTCATAAACCAAGCCAAGACTTAACAAATTATCAATTGGTGGAACCTGGAAATCTTGTGTTAAACAATCAACAGGCTTGGCGTGGATCAGTCGGAGTATCAAGTCATCAAGGAATAGTAAGTCCAGCGTACTATGTATTTGATTTGTCTAAACTCATCGAACCGGAATTTGGTAACTATTTGTTTAGGGACTCTGTTATGGTAAATCAATTTGCTCTTTCATCTAAAGGAGTAGGAAGTATTCAAAGAAATATTTATTATCCGTCATTAAAAAGAGCAATAGTACCAATACCACCTGAAAAAGAGCAGAAAAAGATTGCTGAATTTCTAAATTTTAAAACATCTAAAATAGATAGATTTATTAAAATAAAAACTAAATTAATACAAACTCTAAAAGAACAAAAAATAACTTTGATAAATGATGTAATTACTAAAGGGCTAAATCCTGAAGTGAAAATGAAACCAAGTGGAATAAAGTGGATTGGTGAAATACCAGAAAATTGGGATTTAAAACGTGGAAAGCAGATTTTACGAAAACTTGACAGAGGTATATCTGATAATGATGAGGTTGTAACTTGCTTTAGAGATGGCGAGGTTGTGTTAAGGAGTAAGCGTAGAGAAGACGGATTCACTGTTTCATTTAAAGAAATTGGTTATCAAGGTGTTGAAAAAGGGGACTTAGTAATACACGGTATGGACGGCTTTGCAGGAGCCATTGGAATTTCAAAAGATAAGGGTAAATGTTCTCCAGTTTATAATGTTTGCACAAATATAGTTGACTTAAACTTAGAGTATATAACATTTTATTTGCGAATGTTAGCTATGAATGATGTTTTCTTAGCTTTAGCTACCGGAATAAGAGAACGTTCTTGTGATCTACGGTGGAATAAAGTGGCTAACTTAGTTTATATAGTACCTCCGAAAGAAGAACAAGACAAAATAGTTGATTATATCAATAATCAATTGTCTCGTATTAATAAAACGATATCCAAAATAGAAAATGAAATTAAACTAATAACAGAATATCGCAGTCGTCTTATTTCAGATGTCGTAACTGGTCAAGTTAATGTATCAGGTATTAAATTAGACAACCAAATGTAGGTGTGGAATAAAAGAGGTTAGGAGTGTGATGCTTAATGTCAACTAACACCAAAGAATCCGGACTAGAAACACTTATTGTAAATTATCTTGTTAAAAATAATGGTTATGAATATGGAACCAGTAAAGATTACAACAAAGATTATGCAATAGATGAAACGCGTTTGTTAAGATTCTTAAAAGACACTCAACCAGACAAACTTGAAAAATTAGGGGTTTACAAAAGTGAAATAAACAAGACTAAATTCTTGAATCGGTTACAAGGGGAAATTACAAAAAACGGTGTTATCGAAGTGCTAAGAAGTGGTGTTAAAATTTACCCTGTAACTTTGGATTTATTTTATCTAACACCTTCAGAAGCAAATAAAAAAGCGAAAGAATTATACAATAAGAATATTTTTAGCGTTACAAGACAGTTAAATTATTCTAAAGACAATTCCAAACTCGCACTTGATTTTGCAATATTTATTAACGGATTACCTATAATCACATGCGAGTTAAAAAATAGGTTAACAAAACAAAATGTTGAAGATGCAGTATATCAATATAAAACTGATAGGGACCCAAGAGAATTATTATTTAATTTTGGTAGATGTATGGTTCACTTTGCAGTTGATGAAAATGAAGTGAAAATGTGTACCAAGCTTGATGGGAAGAAATCTTGGTTTCTCCCCTTTAATAAGGGGTATAACAATGGAGCAGGAAATCCACCTAATCCAGACGGAATAAAAACTGATTATCTTTGGAAACAGATATTAGTAAAAGACGAACTTACTAATATTATAGAAAATTATTCCCAGATTGTTGAGGAAAAAGATACTGAAACTAAGAAGAAAAAGCGAACTCAAATATTTCCCCGATATCATCAATTATCTGCAGTAAAATCTTTATTAGCTCATGTCGGAGAAAAAGGTGTAGGGCAAAAGTATCTTATTCAACATAGTGCAGGTAGTGGAAAATCCAATTCAATTGCTTGGCTTAGTCATCAACTTGTTGCATTACAGAAAGATGGCAAAGATATCTTTGATTCTGTCATTGTAGTAACAGATAGAGTTAACCTAGATAAGCAAATTAAAAATACTATAAAGAACTTTATGCAAGTCTCTAATACTGTAGGGCATGCTGAAAGTTCTGGAGATTTAAAAAAGTTACTCCAAGATGGTAAGAAGATTATTGTTACTATTGTGCATAAATTCCCTTTTATTCTTGACGACATTGGCAATCAGCATAGAAAAAGTAACTTTGCTATTATCATTGATGAAGCTCATTCTAGTCAAAGTGGGAGTATGTCTGCCAAGATGAATATAGCTTTATCAGAAAACTACGAGGAAAATGATGATGAGACTTTTGAGGATAAGATAGTTAAGATGATTGAGGGCAGGAAGATGATAACTAATGCAAGCTATTTTGCATTTACTGCAACACCTAAAAATAAAACTTTAGAGATGTTTGGTGTTCCTTATCCATCTGATGGGAAGGTAAAACATAAACCTTTCCATGTATATACGATGAAACAGGCAATTCAAGAAGGTTTTATTGTTGATGTTTTAAGAAACTATACACCAATAAAGAGTTATTACAAGCTTGTTAAGGTTGTAGAAGATGACCCAATGTTTGATAAGAAGAAAGCTCAAAAGAAGCTTAGAAAGTATGTAGAAGGAAATGAAAAAGCTATAAGTAAAAAAGCTGAAATTATGGTAGACCACTTCCATGAACAGGTAATTGCAAAAGGAAAAATCGGTGGACAGGCTAGAGCGATGGTAGTTACTAGCAGTATCGAAAGGGCTATACAATATTATTATGCAATAACTGATTATCTAGGAAAGAGAAAGAGTCAGTACAAAGCAATTGTTGCTTTCTCTGGTGAAAAGGAGTTCGGAGGTAAGAAACTAACCGAAAGCTCGATTAACAGTTTTCCTAGTAATGAGATAGAGAAGAAGTTTAAGAAAGATCCTTATAGGATATTAGTCGTTGCTAATAAATTTCAAACAGGGTATGATGAGCCACTTCTTCATACCATGTATGTTGATAAAGTTTTAACGGATATAAAAGCAGTTCAGACATTATCTAGGTTGAATAGAGCACACCCACAAAAGTATGATACTTTTGTTTTGGATTTTGTTAATGAGACAGAAACTATTCAAGATTCCTTTTCGAAATATTATCAAACTACTATTTTATCTGACGAAACAGATCCTGATAAGTTGAATGATTTAGAAAGTGACATTAGGGGATATCACGTATTTACAGATCATCATATAGACAATTTAGTGCAGCTTTATATAGATGGAGCAGAGCGTGATAAACTTGATCCGATTTTGGATGTATGTGTTAAAAATTATGAAGAAGAACTTGATGAAGATGAACAAGTAGATTTTAAAAGCAAAGCAAAGGCATTTACACGAACTTATGGCTTTTTAGCATCTATACTAACGTATGGTAATACAGATTGGGAAAAGTTATCGATATTTTTAAATTTCCTAATTTCTAAACTACCTACACCGAAAGAGGAAGATTTATCTAAAGGTGTCCTTGAAGCGATTGATTTAGACAGTTATAGGGCTGAGGCTCAAACGAAAATGTCTATAGTACTAGAAGATTCACCAGAGTATGAAATTGATCCAGCTCCGACATCTGGCGGCGGTGGAAAAACTGACCCGGAGGTTGACTTATTAAGTAATATTCTTACAAGTTTTCATGATCTTTTTGGTAATGTTCAATGGAATGATGAGGACCAAGTAAAAAGATATATTGCTTCTATTCCTGAAGTTGTTTCGAAAGATAAGGATTACCAAAATGCAATGAAGAATTCAGACAAGCAGAACGCTAGGATTGAGAGTGAAAAGGCACTAGGTAGAGCTGTAATGAACCTTATGTCTGATAATATGGAAATCTTTAAACAGTATAATGATAATGATTCATTCAAAAAATGGTTATCAGACATGGTATTCACAGTAACCTATAATCCAGAGGGTGAACCATTTAATGATAGTCCTAGAATTGACAACTAAAACTAATAAACTGCTAGGAGGTCTGACATGGCAGAATTGAAATATGAAATCAAAGAAACAGTAGCTGTCCTTTCAGAATCATCAAAAGGATGGACCAAAGAGTTAAATCTTATTAGCTGGAATGGTCGGGAACCTAAATACGATCTTAGGGATTGGGCTCCAAATCATGAAAAGATGGGTAAGGGAGTTACATTAACGAAAGATGAGCTAGATAAGTTAATAGAAGTATTAAGCGAATTGAAATAAACTAGGAGGAATTAAATGGCTGAAAAAGTAGTAGATGTCACAAAAAAATATAGCCACGAACTTCTAGGAATAAAAGTAAGTTTAATCATCTTGAAATGCTATCAAAAGGGACAGCTTAAATGCTGTCTTTTTTTTTTGAAATAAGAAATAAACTTTATAGAATTTATAGTGGTTTTGCTATTCTTCTATAAATTACTATTAGTATCTATTAACTTGAATAGGTGGAAGAGGTAAATAATAATTTTTTTATTTCAGTGAATATACTACTAATCTAGTATTAGTTTTGGTAAAATAATGTAAAAATATAAAAATGATGATTTTCGAATTCTTTTGCATATTGATTAATATATATATAGGGGGAATAAAGTTGAGTGAAAAAAAACATGAATATCCTAACTTTTTCCCGGATGGATGCCCTCCTAATGATGCCGAGCCAAAAGAACTCAAAGTATATAGGTTGGTAAAAAAGGATAAAATTAGTAACAGTGATTTTAAATCTTTTTTTGAAGAGGGTCGGGATGCAAGAAATCCTAAATTGTATTTGGCAAGAGAAAAATGTATAAAACGGCAAGCCTTTTTGTAGCCACTCATTTTAACACTCGTTTCTTACATACTATTTAACAGGAATGACTCTTTCATGCGGTTGCTGTCTCCTCCAAAGAGCACTAAATGGGAGTGGTGAATCAGGCGATCCACCACGGCTTCAGTCAAAATAGGATCTCCAAAGACATGGTTCCACTGACCAAACTGGAGGTTTGTAGTAATGATGATGCTCCGCTTTTCATAACAGAGTGATATAACCTGAAAAAGCAGCTCTGCCCCTTGTTTGTGAAGGGGAATGTAGCCCAGTTCGTCCAGTATCAGTAGATCAAGCTTCTCGATTTTCTTAAACAGCTTATTGAGTGTCCCTTTTTCATTTGCCTCCAATAGTTCGTTAGCGAGGGAGGCAATCGTATAGAACTTCACTCGTTTTCCAGACTTTTGTATGGCATTGATGCCGATGAGCGTGGATAGATACGTCTTTCCCGCACCGACACCTCCGTAAAATATCATGTTTTCTTTCTCTTCAATAAAATCACCGTCCAATAGAGATTGTTGAGTCAGGCCCTGTCCCAACTGAATGTCCTTCCAATCAAAAGGTTTGCCAGATACGTTCGGCAAAGTTGCCGCCTTGAACAAAAGGTTGACCTTTCGTTCCTCACGCTGTTCTATTTCTTTTTCAAAAAGCTTCAGTAGATATTCTTCTGTATTCGCGGCTTGTACCTCTCGATAGTGTTCACGAATCCAGCTGAGTTTTAAGCGCTTGGCATACTCTTGGATCTTACCCTGCATCAGGCCTGCCTCCCTTCTTTAAAGAAGACGGCATCATACTGATTCATCCCTCGTTTGGCTATCGGCATGATTGGAACGGTGCTCTTCAAATCCATGGTCTCCCTATAGCCACGTCCATGGATAAGTTGATGGAAGATTTGTTTTATGGACTCCGAAGAAGGATGGCATCTCTCGGAAGCAATCTCTAATGCTTTATTGGCTGTTTCCAGACTATGGTCTTTTAACAGGATCGAAAGTAACTGAAGTGCTTTTTTCTTTTCTTCCAGCGTACAATCGTCTAGATAGGTTTGCCATTTTACAGGCAGTTGATCATAAAAAGCCGTGTACTTTAGCGCAGTAGGCCTTTTTGCCATTAAGGACAGATAGGGCTGCCAGTTCATTGATTTGGATTCTTCACCATACAATCGTACATGGCTTACAATCACCTCATACGTATCCGAAAGGATATCCACACGGTTATATGTTATGCCAACCAAAACCTTTTGATTAGAAAAACGAGGCGAAGAAGAATACCTTTTCGTATCTACTAAAACATAGCCGTATTTATCTGCTTTCAGAGTTTCATAGCGTACACAAGAGTACTCCCTTGGCGGTAAATACATGAGCGCCTCTTTATCCTCTTCAAATAATTTGGCAATCTCTACTTTCTTTTCGTAATGAGGTCGGTTTCGATCATTTTCCACTTCTGCCCACAATCGGCGGTTCAAGTCATCCCATTGATATACAGCTCGCTCTGGTAGAAAGAAATTATTCCTCACATACTTAACCATCGCCTCAACGTGGCCTTTTTCATTTCCTGCACCTGGATTACAAAATTCATACTCGAATCCATAATGTAAAGCAAAGCGCTTGAAGCCTTCCGTCAGCTCACGCTTCCCTTGAGGCAGGACCTTTTTTACAGCAGGTGATAAATTATCAAAGCGAATCCTTCTTGGCACCCCCTGTAGGTAGTGGAAGAAACGTTTCAAACCTTCGAGAAAACAGTCCTGGTTCTCAGATTTAAACACCTGAACTATGAAGGCGTTACTGTACGGAAAGGAGATTACTAGATACGGTAGGTCAACAACCTTCCCCTTTACTTTAAATGGGGCTTCTCCAAAGTCTACCTGGGCATCTCCCGGTTTTGATTCTAACGGAAGAGCTGCGTCACCGCTTTCTTCTAGTAATTCCTGTTTTCGTTTAGAGACATACTCTCTGACGGTTCGCTCCGCCCCTTGGAAACCTACTTCTTTCTTAAGCAATTGCCAAATACGTTTGGCAGTCATTCGGTACTTCTTTTTCTTTTTCATATCATCTTTTAACCATTGGTCTACCAGATCTTTAACTGGATCCATTACTGGAGCCGGCTGAGCCTTTTTCCTCTTCATTTCTGGTTGGAATTCGTCCAGATCCGCATATTTCTTCACTGTGCGGTAATCGGTATTTGTTCTCCTAGCTACGTCCGAATAGGAATAACCTTTTGAATTAACTTCATTTCTGATATACTTAATTTCGTCCACTTCTAACATCTCCTAAAGCTACCTCCTGCCAGATTATTGGGTCCAACAGGAAGTGTAGTGAATTTTTGGGGGTGTTAGCAAGTGGCTTTTTTTATGTAGGCCCCCCCTGTGGGGGGCCTACATAAAAGGAGCGCCATCACCTACATTTTTAGTTTTCCATAAACATCCTAAATTTCCTTTTGTAGAATATGGTTTATCTGTAAATACCAAATACGACGAAATAAAAAAATATTGGAGAGGTAATGCAGCTCTAAAGAAGAAGTATAAAAATATTGCTTCTGGAATTACCTACAAATATACAGGTGTATTAAAGTCAACACCGTCTAAGATACAAAAGAATCATTATACATGGTGGCTATGTAAGAATGTTTCCCCAGAAAATTACTTTGAAATAGAGTGAGGTGAGATGTGATGAAGGGTGAAAACAGCTATATGAATATAGATTTGTTAGGTAATATCTATATTATGGATGAAATAATATATTATGATAAGCCATTAACATTCACTTGTAAAAATGATATTGGTAATCAATATATTGCAAGTTGTATTGAGTTAGAGGAGGAAGAACAATGGCTGTTTTTACCCCTCAGTGAAGCACGTCTCACACAAGTCTTAAGAGGTAGCATAACAGCATATAATGCTTTTAAAAATCCTGAAACAGGCTTCTTGTGGAAGGTATTTTTACAAGCTAATAACTATTCGTTTGGAAAGGCTAAAAGAATCCAATCAAGCGAATTATATGAGGATGATCTACCAGATAAAGATATTGTATATGATGTTTATGGTGAAGAAGTATTTTCTATAAAGAGTGATGAAAGAAATAGTATTGTACAAGACTCTGTTAAAGAAAGAAGAGAATTCTTGGATTTATCTTTAGAAATGGGTGAATCACACGTTCATGAGATAGAAGCAGCGTTTTTAGGAAAAGTATTAGAAAGCACCCAAAATGTTGTAAATATAATAGGACATAAAAAAGGTGTAAACGGCAAGGTACCTAAACACATAAAAGAAGAAAATAAACTAATATATAGTGGGGATTTTGCTGCTTCATTTGGTTTTAGGTTGAAATCGAATAACTTAGCTAACATTTTAAATGAATCAGATTTACAAGATAGTCTGACCATTTTTATGAACTTGTTAGAATCAAAATCAAATACGAAAAAGATAATGGAAATAATAAAGGATTTAAACCCTTCGGTTATCCATCATTATAAAAACTTTTTAAACTTATTAAAAAATGAAAATGTCTCCGTGAAAACATATTGTGCATTTCCAAATGAAAATTATAGACATATAAATATATCAATTGACGATATTAAAAAGAGTATAAAAGCATTAGATTCTGAAATAAAAGAGTATACTAAAGAAGATACTTTTCAGGAGAGAATTGTCGCAATAGACACAACAAATAAAACATTTAAGTTTATTTCTGATGATGATGAGACAATAAGTGGATTAATTGGTGAAAATGTTAATACTGATGAATATAGACTTCCAAAAGACGCAAGAGTTAAACTAAATATAAAAATTAAATTAAATGACTTTACAGGTCAAGAAAATATTGATTACGAGCTAGTGGAACTAATATATGAATAAATTTTGTAATAGATTCAACATTTTACTTTAACTTTTTACTAATTATTCTTTGTTACATAGTAAGAATCACTTTTATAGTAGTTCTACAATTTGTTGAATTTAGGTATGAGGATTTATGTAATTAAGATTTACACTTCGTTTTTCTTAGATATAAGAAGAACGAGGTGATTTTTTTATGCTACCAAATAAAATGCAACTAATAGAGCATTTATCAAATAAAATGACAAACCAAGACATTGCAAAAATATATGGAACAACATTTCAAAAAATAATTCATATTATAAAGAAATATGATCTAAACCCTAACGAGTTACGAAAAGTAAATAAATATATTGTCTACGAACATTGGCTCAATGGAGAAGTTGTTTATGTAGGGAGTGGTGTCTGGTATCGCTGCAGAAGATATACTAATAGAAGAAACATGGAACATGTAGGGTTGATGAAGTCAGGAAAACTCGATTACCGTTTTGTAGGAGAGTACGAAAAAGAAGAGCATGCAAGGGTTCACGAAATTGAACTTATTCAAAGATATAGGCAAATAGGACAAGTAAAATTTAATAAGAAAATTGGTTGATCACTTGACGATTAGGGAGAGTTAAATGCATAATTAACAGGAATCGTGTTACCAAATAATTAAGATAATTTCTATAATCGTTGATATGATTGACCTAACGGGCTATATGGTATATTTGGCGACTCAAAATCGTGTTCCTTCTGGAGTGTCGGTTCGACCCCGACCACCGGTACTTCTAACTAAATTACGTTACTTTTATTGAATTTTAGAAACTCACGATTGTTGTTAAATCAACGTTTGTGAGTTTTTTATTTTTGATGTTACGATTAATTAGGCTCTATAATATTTGTTGGGGTTTCGTGAAAATTTGGGCATAAAAAAACACGTAACTCTTACTGTCCTATATACTT
>NZ_JAHPIV010000028.1 GCF_019039105.1 Desertibacillus haloalkaliphilus
CGGAATTGGCAGACGCGCTAGACTTAGGATCTAGTGTCTTATGACGTGGGGGTTCGACTCCCTTCACCCGCACCATTACTTGATTAAATAATTATCAATTTATCGACACGATCAAAAGAACTATAATTAGTTCTTTTTTTTATTTTTTGTCAGAAAAAGAAGGAATAATTAATCTTTTGTCAAATTGCATAAATAACCTCTTATGTCTTACCTCAAATTCACACCTTCAAGTAAAGGAGTGATTACCTCTCAAAAACACGTATCTTATTGATTCCCTGTTATCCGCGTATAATTTATGTAAGCCACTTCATTTATTAGCGCGATGGCTGCCCACTTTGATGTTCTCCACTTTTTCCTTACCTCATGTTGTGGTTCACCCTAGTACTTTATGTTATTTTCCCTCATCTTTCAATTCCTAAGGAGTGTATGACAAATGAAAAAATTAAAAGAACAAGCTGCTTTTACGATGATTGAGATGATGATTGTCTTGATGATTATTTCGATTTTGTTATTAGTTGCTGTGCCCAACATGACTAAAAATAATTCTGTAGCTAGTTCAAAAGGGTGTGAAGCAACGATTGATTTGTTACAGTCTCAAGTTGGTGCATATAAGATTGAAGAAAATGCGGAGTTAACAGATTTAACTCTATTAGAGGATGAAAAGTATGTTCAACGAGTGGAATGTCCGGATGGTACGGAACTCGAGTTGGATGATGGAATCGTCGTAATAAAGAATGATGAAAATCCTCCTGAAGTTGACGGTTCAAATGACGACAGCGAGTAAAGGATATACACTAGTCGAGATGATGATCGTATTAATGATTCTCGGAATTATCACTAGTGTTACACTGGTCTCCTTTCAACCTCTTGCTAGTGCAAAAAAAGCTGAGCAATTCCTCCAACAATTAGAAAGTGATATTCATTACCTCCAACAATTGGCTTTAAGTACAGGTACATCTGCAACGATACGATTTCATTTCGCTTCAAACTCCTATGAACTTCGTCAATACACTGAACCAGTGGTTAGGCGTGATTATGATCAATCGATTATTATCGATCCCGGAATATCAACGTCAGAAATCACCTACTTACCGACTGGAAATATCAGAAATCCCCGAACAATTCATATCTATATCGATAATCACGTGTACAGAATGGTGTTTTTATTAGGCAAGGGGAGGTTTTACATTGAACAAGTGTCATAAAGGCTTCTCTCTGATTGAGGTTATGGTCGCATTATCAATTTTAGCTGTCTTAGCGATGACGATCGTTCCAACATTGACAATTGTTTATGGAGAGAGAGTGACGATTAGAGAGCAACAACAAGCCTTGTCATTGATTGATGATAGACTGCAGATCTGGTTATATGATCGATACAATTCAGTAAATGCAGAAGAAGTGGATGTAAATGGTACTTTATATGATCTCCAATCTAAAACGATTGCTCATGAAACATTACAAGTATGTGTGACTTGGCATGGCAGTAACAATCGCTCTTATGAAAGGTGTGGATATGCAAAAAAATGAAGGAAGGTGGATTTACACTCATTGAGACCATTATATCATTTACAATTTTTGTGATGATTGCTTCCTTGTTTCCGCTGATTGTCCAAGTCATTGATACGAATAAACCTGACTCATTATCATTAGTAGAAGGCACACTGACATTAAATCAGCTGGCGATGGAGGTTAGGGAAGCAAGGGATATTCGTGTCGTTGACCATCAACTAATATTAGAACTAGCTGATGGGAAAGAGGTTTCTTTCAAGCAACGGGGTGAGCGGATTCGTCGTCAAGTGAATACATTAGGCAATGACATTATTGCCCGTAAGATAAAGGATGTCAATTTTCAGCTTGTACACCATGGTGTAGTAATTACTTTAATTGATTTGGATGATAATGTTTTTCAACGAAGGATGTCGATGGGATATGACCGGACGGCGACGAGATAAGCCAACGATTTGTAAACAAAAAGGATTTATTATGCCACTTACGATGGTGTTAACGTTTATCGTAAGCGGTGTGCTCCTGCATCAATTGCAACAATATTTAAATGAAAAACAATTTTTTTATGAACAAGAACAAATTTATATAATTGAACAACTTGCACAGATGGGGGCTCATGACCTTGATGATGTGTTAAGGGAAGATACTGTTGATACAAATGGTCAATTTCATTACGAAATTGGTACAGCGTCGTATTGGATTCAGGAGCAACTAGATGATACATTATATGTAAGGTTGACGCTTGAAACGATTGAAGGAAGAAAGCGTCTAGTAAGATTGTATTATGACTTAGAAACATTAACAATGAAAGCATGGTGGGAGGTAAATTAGCTAGGATGGCAATTATTTATTTAACAGGATTTATGGGAGCAGGGAAAACAACGGTTGGTCAACAATTAGCTGAATTTCTAAGCTTTGAGGTTGTTGATACGGATCAGTATATTGAGAATAAGTTGGGTCAAACGATTCCAGACATTTTTGCAAAAGAAGGAGAACAAGCATTTCGCACGTATGAAACTGAGGCTTTAAATGAGATCACTGGTGAAAGTCTTATTGTGACAACAGGTGGGGGCATTATTCAAAAAAAAGAAAATCGCGACATTATGAAAAAGAAAGGTGTAATTATTTACTTGCATTGTGAACTTGAAGAAATTTTTAACAGGCTTGAGGGCGACGAGTCTAGACCGCTTTTGAAAGGAAAAAATAAAGAACAAGTAGCTACTTTGTTTGCTGACAGGCTCCCTCATTATGAAGATGCCAATCATGTCGTTGATACGACGAATCAATCATTAGAAGATATTGTATACACGATTAAAAAGAAGGTTGAATAATAGAAGAGTGACTTGGGTACACTGATTAATACGAATCTTGGGGGCTTTAAAGAGCAATTGAGGAGTGTAGTGGATTCATGTCACTCAATGATTATGTAAAATTTTTGACGGAGCAATTCGTTACGTATGTCGATCGTCCTAAGGAAGAACAACGTGCCAAAAAAGAAGAGTTAAAAGCGATGAAGTTACCATTTCATTATCATTGGTTTGGTTTGTTACCTTTATCCATCTCAATATTTATCAAAAAATTTAAAAGTAGTAAAAAACAACGCTCAAAGAAAACCTTTCTTTGAGCGTTGTTGTGTGTTAACTAGTATATCTTATTCATTATACATGAAAAATCCCTAGTCTAAGTTACCAATTTAGTATACACTATAAGTAAAATATTCTAGTATAAAATACCATCGTTACTTCGCTTGTTTTCTTTAAATGTAAGAGGTCACAAACAAGGAAATGTTAAGTTCAATCTTTTTAAACGGTGGATATAGATTTATTTGTATATGCTTGTGTATTATAATGGATAGAGAGAAGGAGTGAAGTATGGTGGAGCAACAAACGCTAAAAATTACGAATGTTTTATCTGACCCAACACGATTTTCCATCTATCAGTATGTATCTAGACAGCGAGAAGATGTGACAGTTCAAGCCATTGCCGAGCAGTTTAACATCCATTCAAATGTCGCGCGATTACATTTAACGAAACTTGAGGATGTAAATATGCTCGAGTCAGAGACAAAGAAGAATGGTAAGGGCGGCCGTCCTAGCCGTTTTTATCGAATTTCTGATGAAGTGATTAACTTACAATTTCCTTACCGTGATTACCAAAAGTTAGCGGGAATGGCTGTTGAAGCGCTTGTTTCATTAGGAGATGAAGGTCAAGCTGCCTTAACGGCTTTAGGGCATAAGTACGGAAAGGAAGCAGCAAAGGAATTCTTAGCGAGAACGTCGCAAAAACTTGAAGAGTTAACTGTTGAGGAGAAAGTCAGTTGTATTGAAAAAATTGCAATTAACCAAGGCTTAAATCCTGACATTGAGTTTGACGAAAAGAGACAAACGATTGACTTTAAGATTTATAATTGTACCTTTAAAGAATTAGTGAAAGAGTATACGGGAGCGTTATGTAACATGCATAACCAGATGCTTAAAGGTATATTTGAGTATTTCTTTGGGGATGTTAACTTAAAAGAAAATCATTTAATGACTGACCCTGAACAACGGGCATGCTCATACTCGACAGTTTTATTACCGAAGTAATTATGTGCTGAGTATTTGACACGATTTTGCCACTCATAAATCATTTACAACAGAATATTTTGTCATATATAATTACTATGATAAGCTTATTTTACCTGTACCCACTTGATCATGTGGAAGGCAGGAAGAAACATTAACGAGAAGGAGGGGAAATGTATGGATCGGATGTTTCGAGTACTAGCTTTTTGGACAGGGATCTTTTCTGTCTTATTCTATGTTGGAGATATGTTAAACATGGCTTTGCTATTTTTCGCTCAAACAGGCGCATTCTTAGCTTTAGGTTATTTGAATTTATCTGAGCGTATGTATATGTACATCTTTGGCGCGTATTTAACAGTATTCTTTGTCGGCTTTACCTACTACTCAACATTTATTATGGTGCCGGGTGTTGGTGGTCACTAAAAACAAGAATGTGTCTTACATACATTGACACAAAATCACAATAAGAAAAGCGGTGCTATTGCACCGCTTTTCTTCATGAATCGGGCGAGAACACTCGTGACTTAAGTCATGTGAGGTTCAAGACTTATGTAGGGGATTATGACTAAGTGATTGATAATTTCCATTGTACTTCAAATTTTTTTGCTGGAGAAGGACATTGAAAAAAGGGCTCATGCCATTATCAGTGATGAGGCTGCGAATGGCTCGATTTTTCTTGCTTTGCTCTGAAAAAGGATTAGGATCATAATGATTCTCGAGGTATGAAAGGATTCCGGCAGCGAGTAAAAACTTGTCTTGGCGCATGAACGATTCAGTCGTTAGTCCATTCCGATTTCCTTGTTCGATTAAAGCATCAAAATGAATATGCGTCGTTAAATCCATTTCTCCAGGATGGAGTAGTGGATTAGTAATCAGTTGATGTTGATAATACCCTCTTAAACTTCCGTCCATCCGTTCCGGCTGTTCCCATTCTTGTTTTGTGTACCCGTAATCAATCGTGACAAGTGCACCTTTTTCCATCCAATCAGCTAGGGAATCGACCATATGATTCATAACCAATGGGACTTCAATTCGCTGTCCTTCACGTAAGTTGGGACCAAATTGATTGATCCAACCTAGGATGTCTTTGTTCGTACAAGATTCTTTCACTTCCGCTAAATGATCTTCATTCATCGTTACAAATACTTCATATAAGGTATGATTACGTTGCTCGATAACATGAACAGGGAGGGCATCAAATAGTTCATTTGAAAACAGAACTCCCGAGAAGTGAGGGACGGAGCCCTTCATCTCCTCTAAGCTTGAAAATTGCTGTACTTGTGGAAACTCCGATAAGTACTGTTGTTGTATTTTTCGATGATAGGGGCTTGTTTCTACGATTGAATAGCGTAGTGTTGAAAACGTTTCTGGGGAGTGCTGTTGCCATTCTTTCAATACGGCGTAAGCAAAGCGTCCATCTCCTCCGCCGATTTCACAAATATGTATAGGTAATTGATTCTTCGTAAGAATCTCATGGAAAAGAGGTACGAAGACCCTGCCAAATACCGAGTGAATGCTAGAGCTTGTATAAAAGTCCCCTTGTTTTCCAATTTTTTGATTCTCTTTCATATAATAGCCTTTTTGTTCGGCATATAAAACAGTGTCAATATAGGTTGCATATGTGATTTTACCACCGTTGCGTTCTATTTTATCTCTTAATAAAGTCTTCATGAATCGGCTCCTTTATGACTGACGGCTTGATTACAAAATTAATATCTAGAGGGTGTTCAAAAAGCCAGGTAAAAAAGATTGTCGAATTTCTTCGTTGACTTGCTCGTGTGCGCTCATGTATGAAAAGCATACGTTCCGCACCTCCTACCTACCTCGTCTCGAACTTTCGACATACAGGACGTGCTAGTGTCGGCTCTGCAACTTTAACCGACCGCTTCTTCTTGTCCTGCTCTTTCAACAGACACTTATAGATTCTTTACAAAGTAATTTGATCTAGAGATCTAATCTCTGTAGGTTAATACTGTTGACACGGTATTAAGCGTAGTTTATACTATTTATACATTGGTAATACAATGATTAAAGGGAGTCCCCCTCCCCCTCATAGTTCATTTAATCAATACGATTTACTCCCCTTGAGATCTCCTGATGGAGGTCTCTTTTTTTGGTTCAATCGTAAACTCCCCTCCAGATGAAGCTTTAGGCTGTCTTTATAGCAAAAGCATAAACGACAGCCTAATTACTTGAGGTTCGTTTTTAGAACCCAGATAAAAATGGGTTCGCATCCATTTCTTGAGCAATCGTTGTAGTTGGACCGTGTCCACAGGCCACTGTCGTTTCCTCAGGTAGCTCTAATAGTTTTCGATGAATACTCGTTAGTAATAGTTGGTGATCACCACCTGGCAAGTCAGTTCGACCAATACTACCAGAAAATAGGGCGTCACCTGAAAAAACGGTGTTACTTTCTGCATGGTAAAAGGAAACACTCCCCGGTGAATGGCCAGGTGTTTCGTAGGTTGAGAACGTAAAAGAGCCGATCGTCAGTTTTCCTTCTTCTGTGATCAGTTGGTCGGGTTCACCAATAGAAATTTCTTGGTTCCCTAGAAAGAGGGCTGAACCATTTTTGCTACCATCACGTAACCAATCTTTTTCATTCTCATGTAGGTAAACATCGATGACATATTCGTTTCTAACATCATCCACAGCCCCGATATGGTCAAAGTGTGCATGTGTTAATAAAATCGCTAGCGGACGAAGTTTTTTTTCTTTTAAATATGTGATTAGTTTTTCTCCTTCTCCACCCGGATCAAAAATAATAGCTTCTCCTTCGTTATTTGATAGTACATATGCGTTTGTTTGTAACGGTCCTAAGGGGATTTGTTCCCAGTTCATCCTATCGCCTCCATTGCATCCATTTGCTTCTTATTTTACACTTAATACATCTTTCATTCAAAAAAGAAGTCATGGCATACATTAGGGGGGATGTATATGAAAATTCGTTATGGAGTTGAGATGAAAAGTCCAGAAGGTAAATCACCGGGCTTCATTTCACAAATGATTAGAAAGACAAATGAAGTCGCAAAGATTATTGATCGAGACCAGCAATTAGCAGTTGTGGAAACATATGAGGAGGCAAAGGCGTTAGCTGCATTTTATGATGAAAATGACATGTTAGAGGAAGAGTTCGGGGTATATTATTTAGAAGACCCAGAAGTCGAAGAGAGTTTTTCTGATTATGGTTTTGTTTCAAACAGTGGACAATCTTATTTATATAAAGAAACAACGATCCCATTTAAAATAACAGGTGGTTTACATGAACAAATCGACATGTCCTTGCTACAAATGGCTGAGGACCTCATTGCAAAAGACAAGCAAGGTGATGTTATTTATTTTGTTGATCGCCAATTTGAGGATCTAATCATAGGATATGCGAATGCCTATGAGATTACGGTTAAATTCATAACGAAGTAAATCAAAGGAAAACTCGACAAAACATTATAAAAAGAGTAAAATGTAACTAAAATACCCAAGCTATGAGTAGTGAGGAATGTCTTTGTGACATCTTTGTCAAAAATTATGGATGAAACGTTCCTCCTAGAAGAGTATAATAAATTTGGACAAATGTCTGGGTAACTCAATTACTTGTACATAAAAGGGGGGATTTGTCGTATGTTTCTTGCTATTAACTTATTATTAGTTGCAATTCTTTGCGCGTTCGGTGTACTCCGAGAAATGCGCAGAAAGAACTTTATTGGAGTTGCTTTCGCTGGAGCATCACTACTTGTCTTTGGTTGGTTTTCAATCATGACGATTCTTGGTGGCGGTGCATAGACGTATAAGCTAAAAAAAGAACCTAATAGATAGGTTCTTTTTTTTTTGGGAAGCGGCGGAGTGCGCCAGCAAGGATGATGATTATTGAAGAAGGCTTACTCGTACCACCTTAGATTAGAAGATGAGGGTGGTACACTGTAGTAGGAGAAGCTTTTTTTCTTTAGTTCGTAGTGGTTAAAATACTTGCTGGTGTAAATAAAACATGCCACCATTAATGACATTAACTTTAATTTTTGGTTTATATTGACTTTCAATTGCTTCTTTTTCGCGATGGTATGTTTCGGGTTTTTCCTCATTTTCTTCATAAAAGCGATCGAGTAGGTTTAGGTCTTCGGCTAGTCGCTCTCTTGCTTCAATGGCCCACTTTTCATCTTCTTGTTCAATCAAGTTATAGATTAACTTTTCAAGTCGAAGGAGTCCACTTTTTGGTTTGATTAATGGAGATAATGTAAAACAATAATCTGGAATTTTTGGTGTTAACGAACGATCGACTAATTGGTCAAAAAATCCATCTACAATTTGTCCATGAATCAAATTTAGCCCTAGAGAGTAAATCACATCCTTTTTTCGGTCACATTGATAAGAAACCTTAACATTTAAACATAGCCAAGGTTGAAGTGGGATGGATTGATTACTCCCACGATCAATGTTCTCATACAAGCGAATAAACCCACCTAACTCTTTTGTTGACTGAAAGATTTGATGGAGACGTGGTGAACCGAAATGTACTTTTTCACCTTTCTGTTGTTCAGGCGCATTTGCTTCGTCTGTGATGATTTGCATTTGCATTGGATTTGGGACACCACCTGTTTTTTCTAGGTAGTGCCAATAAAAGGGTCGATTCATTAACCGTTTGTCAAGATCAATGGATAATTGTACGTGCAGGTGACCATCAGTCTTGTCAATAACTTGACAGTCATTGGCTATAAAGTAGCGTTCTAGGTAATCATGAATGTCTTGTTGCTGCATGCTCCTCTTCAGCTCCTTTTTCCAAATGATCAGCTTCATTAATTACTGCTGTTAGATGATCCATCTTGATTTTTATTTCTCCATCGCTCTCTGAATGAAGAAGGATGTCAGTGACGTGTTCTTCAAGTGACGGCAATTCGATCTTCATCAGGATGTCGTCTAGCTCGCCGATGACACGCTCAAAGAGGTTAATTTTTTCGTAGAGTAGTTGTAAAATGTGTTGTTCGACTGTGTTTTCAATAGCAAAATTATAAATATGAACATCCTTTTCTTGACCAAGACGATGAATACGCCCGATTCGTTGCTCAATACGCATTGGATTCCAAGGCAGATCATAATTAATGATGTGATTACAAAATTGAAGGTTAATCCCTTCACCACCGGCTTCAGTGGCAATAAGGACTTGGGCATTATTTTGGAAAAGCTGTCTCATCCAATCTTTTTTGCCACGTTTGAATCCGCCACGAAAAGGAACCGATGAAATCCCATGTTGTTTTAAAAACCATTGCAGATAAAGCTGTGTGGCACGATATTCAGTAAAGATAATCACTTTATCATTGATATTCTGAATAATTTCTAATGCTTTTTCAGCCTTAGAGTTTTTCGTGATTGCACCTATCATATTCATGAAATCTTGGGCAATTGGAATATCTCTTCCTTCGGCTTGTGCTTTTTCAATCATATTTTTCAATGTCATAAATGCAGCTTCACGGCTACTACAAACTTCTCGTTGTAACGTTAAGAGTGAAAAGTGGTTTGCACGGATCGTTTCGTCATCCTTTAAGGATGTGACCGCATCATATAGTGTACGTTCTTCTTTGCTTAGCGTAACAGGCACTGTTTTGACAATTCGTTTTGTCCATTCGATCCCTGTTTCTTCACGCCGGTTTCTGACCATAACTTTGTTAATAATCTCACGTAACTGTTCGTCATTCTTTGGTGTTCGTTTGTTCGATTTATATGCTTGTTGAAAGGAAGATTCATCCCCAAGGTGTCCAGGCTTAAGCAGTGACACGAGGTTGAAAATTTCCTCAAGTTTGTTTTGGACAGGTGTCGCAGTTAATAGTAGACAAAACTTTTTCTTTAAGTGTTTAATGAATTCATAGTTTTTTGTTTTAGGGTTTTTTAATTTATGGGCTTCGTCAATAATCACCATATCATAATGTTGATTTAAAACGATATCGCGATGTGGGTTTCGTTTGGCTGTATCGATCGAAGCGATGACGACATCGCATTGTTCCCATACATAGCTTTTCTTTTGTGCGACTGCGGGAATAAAAAATTTTTGATTGAGTTCAATCGCCCATTGCGAAACGAGTGAGGCAGGGACAAGGATAAGCACTTTTTTTGCTAGTCCTCTAATCATATACTCTTTTAATATAAGCCCTGCTTCGATTGTTTTTCCAAGGCCGACTTCATCTGCTAGTATCGCTTTACCGTTCATGTTTTCAATGACTGTGTTGGCTGCCTCAAGCTGATGTGGATACGGTTTTAAGTGTGGTAAGTGCTTTGGCGCTTGAAGGCCATGGAAGTCAGGGATTGATAGATGCTGCTCTGTTTCATAGGCTAATTTAAATAATTCCCAGTTTGCCCATGGACCGTCTTCTTCGATTCTTTGTAAAAATTCATCTTGCCAATCAGTAGAATATTCGATGTCGACGTTCATGGCGATCATCCTTTCCTGAAAATTATTATTGCCAATCATGATTTGCTAATGGTAGGATATTAATATATTTAGTATGACCTAATTGTTTCCTGTTCATGAATCATTCATGTAAAGAATTCGATTAACTTGATATATTTGCGAATGAAAGCAAGGGGAGAGACTGTAGACAATGTGAAGCAGCGCCGAAGGAGCAAGCAATGATGATTGTGAATCTCTCAGGCAAAAGAACTCTTGCTTGACGCACCTCTGGAGAGTGCTCATCATAGAGCCACCCACGAAGACATTTCCTGAGATCATAGGAAAGAAACTTTCTGGTTTAAGGACAGAGAAGTACGTGTGATCCACACTACTTTTCTGTCTTTTTTTGTGGTCAAGGGGCGGAGTGCGTGAACAGGATAAGTAATCAGAGAAGAACGCTACTCGCACCGCCTTGGGATTAAGTTTTATGGTCAAATCACTGAGGAAAAGAAGTTGGTTCGAGGAAGGTCGAGGGACGGAGTGCGCCAGCAAAGAAGCACGGGTATAGAAGGAATCTTACTTACACCGCCTTTGACTGAAGTAGAGGGCGGGTGGTCTTTTTTTTACAACACTAAGTCAGAATATTTTTGTTCTTTTGAGTTTTTTAATCTAGATACATTGTAATTACGTTTAGGAGGGGATCTTTTGAATCAATTAAAACGAACACCCATGTATGAGATTTATCAAGAAACAGGTGTAAAGACGATTGATTTTGGAGGCTGGGAATTACCAGTTCAATTTTCTAGCATTAAAAAGGAACATGAGGCGGTTCGAACGAAGGCTGGTTTGTTTGACGTTTCTCATATGGGAGAGGTAGAAGTAAAAGGAAAGGAAGCCCTTCCATTTCTACAACTGTTGATGACGAATGATGTTTCAGCGTTATCACAAGGTCAAGTGCAATATACGGCGATGTGTTACGAGGATGGTGGAACCGTTGATGACCTTATTATTTATAAGAAAGCAGATGATGACTATTTGCTTGTGATTAATGCTTCTAATATTGAAAAGGATCTTGAGTGGTTACATTTTCACGAGTGGGAAGGGGTTTCGGTTACCAATCGCTCATCAGAGGTTGCTCAACTCGCTTTGCAAGGACCAATTGCCGAACAGGTGCTACAAACGTTAACAGCAACTGACTTAAGTAATATTTCATTTTTTAGATTTCAAGATGGGGTAAACATTGCTGGTGTGAATGCACTCGTTTCACGAACGGGTTACACCGGTGAAGATGGTTTTGAAATCTATTGTGACAATGCAGGTGCGCCGATTCTTTGGAAGAAAATCCTTGATGCTGGGGCAAATGAGGGGGTAGTACCATGTGGATTAGGTGCCCGTGATACCTTGAGATTTGAGGCAAGATTACCGCTTTATGGTCAGGAGTTAACCGAAGAAATTACACCGATTGAGGCAGGGATTGGCTTCGCTGTGAAGGTTAAAAAACAGGAAAACTTCTTTGGTAAAGTGCGATTAAAACAACAAAAAGAAGTAGGACCTGAACGTAAATTGGTCGGAATTGAAATGATTGATAAAGGAATTCCAAGAACTGATTATCCCGTTTATTCAGGTGATAAAAAGGTCGGTACTGTCACAACGGGGACACAGTCGCCAACACTGAAGAAAAATATCGGTTTGGCTCTGTTAGATAAGGCTTATACCGACATAGGTACAGAGGTATCAGTTGATATTCGCAACAAACAGCGTTTAGCAAAAGTCATAAAAACGCCATTTTATAAGCGTTCTGAAAAATAAACATTGAGGGGGATACATATGTCACATCGTTATTTGCCGATGACTGAAATGGATCAAAAAGAAATGCTATATACGATCGGCGTAGAGTCGATTGAAGAATTATTTTCTGATATACCAGATGAGGTGCGTTTTAAAGGTGATTTAAAGCTGAAAGAGGCATTAACAGAACCAGAACTGGTGAAATATTTACAAGGGTTAGCTAATAAAAACGTTCATTTGCAACAAAAGATATCCTTTTTAGGTGCAGGTGTTTATCAACATTATATACCTTCAATTGTTGATCATGTCATATCTAGGTCAGAATTTTACACGGCTTATACGCCATACCAGCCTGAGATTTCACAAGGAGAGCTACAAGCAATTTTTGAGTTTCAAACGATGATTAGTGAAATGACAGGAATGGAGCTTGCTAACTCGTCGATGTATGACGGTCCAACCGCTCTTGCTGAAGCAGGGATGATGAGTGCAGGAAAAACGAAGAGAAAAAAAATCATTGTTTCTAAGGCTGTACACCCAGAAGCTCGTGACGTTCTTTATACGAATGCATATGGACAAAATCTTAACGTCGTTGCCATTGATACTGTTAATGGAGTCACTGACCTCAACCAGCTTGAACAAGAAATCGATGAGGACACCGCTTGTGTGATCGTCCAATATCCGAATTTCTTTGGATCAATTGAAGACCTTGCTGAGATTGAGCGCATTACTCATCAGCAAAAGGCACATTTTGTCGTCTCTAGCAATCCATTGGCGTTAGGTGTCTTACAGCCACCAGGTGCTTTTGGTGCTGATATCGTTGTTGGTGATGTACAGCCGTTTGGGATTCCATCTCAATTCGGAGGTCCACACTGCGGTTATTTTGCGACAACAAAGAAATTAATGCGAAAAGTACCTGGGCGTTTAGTTGGTCAAACAACTGATGATAAGGGGCAGCGAGGGTTTGTGTTGACATTACAAGCACGAGAGCAGCATATTCGACGAGAAAAAGCGACGTCTAACATCTGTTCCAACCAAGCGTTAAATGCACTTGCCTCATCTGTCGCGATGAGTGCGATCGGGAAAAAAGGTGTTAAAGAAATGTCGATTCAAAATATTCAGAAGGCTGCTTATACTAAAAAGCAATTGCGTAGGCAGGGGCTGACGGTTGCTTTTGACCAGCCAAGCTTTAATGAATTTGTAATCAAAGTCGATCAACCAATAAGCGATATCAATGAAAAGCTCTTTAACAAGGGGATTATTGGTGGGTATGATCTAGGTCGTGATTACCCTGAACTGAGCGGACATATGCTAGTCGCTGTTACTGAAATTCGTACAAAGTCTGAGATCGATACGTTTGTAAGAGAATTGGGGGCTGCAATAAAATGAGACAAAAAGATCAAGCACTTGTTTTTGAGTTAAGTAAGCAAGGCCGAATTGGTCATAGTTTACCGGAACAAGATATACCGGAAGAACCGCTAGACGACTTACTACCTACTGAATTTATACGCAAAGAAGAACCGGAGTTGCCTGAAGTTTCCGAATTGCAATTAATGCGGCATTATACTGCACTTTCAAAACGGAATCATGGTGTTGATTCAGGTTTCTATCCATTAGGTTCTTGTACGATGAAATACAATCCAAAAATCAATGAAGATGTAGCAAGGTATCCAGGCTTTTCGCAACTTCACCCTTATCAGCCTGAAGAGCAAGTACAAGGGGCACTTGAGCTACTCTATGAGTTACAAACATCGTTAGCGGAAATTACAGGAATGGATGAAGTGACGTTGCAGCCTGCAGCTGGGGCGCAAGGAGAGTGGACAGGGTTGATGTTAATTCGTGCCTATCATGAAGCAAATGGTGACACAAACCGTACCAAAGTCATTGTTCCTGATTCCGCACATGGTACGAACCCAGCATCAGCAACTGTTGCAGGGTTTGAGGCTGTAACGGTAAAGACGAATGACAAAGGACTTGTTGACCTCTCACACTTAAGGGAAGTCGTAGGTGAAGATACCGCTGCGCTCATGTTAACGAACCCAAATACGTTAGGTCTTTTTGAGGAAGATATTATTGAAATGGCTACGATTATTCATGATGCCGGTGGGAAATTGTACTATGATGGTGCCAATTCAAATGCAATTCTCGGGATCACTAGACCTGGTGATATGGGATTTGATGTTGTCCACCTAAACTTGCATAAAACATTTACTGGGCCACATGGCGGTGGAGGACCAGGATCTGGACCAGTGGGTGTTAAAGCTGATTTAGCGCCATATTTACCAAAACCACAAATTGTAAAAATTGATGACCGTTACTTGTTTGACTATAATCGACCGGATTCAATTGGACGGGTAAAGCCTTATTATGGTAACTTTGGAATTAATGTTCGTGCCTATACGTACATTCGGACGATGGGACCAAAAGGGCTTCGAAACGTATCAGAGCATGCAGTGCTAAATGCAAATTATATGATGAGAAAACTTGCAACACATTTTGATTTACCATATACACAGCATTGTAAGCATGAGTTTGTGTTGTCCGGCAAGCGACAAAAAAAATTAGGAGTACGGACCCTCGACATGGCAAAACGACTGTTGGATTTTGGCTACCATCCACCAACCATCTATTTTCCTCTCAATGTCGATGAATGTATGATGATCGAACCTACGGAAACAGAATCGAAAGAAACTCTAGATGAGTTTATTGATGCAATGATTCAAATTGCTCGTGAAGCAGAAGAGGAGCCTGAAATTGTTCAAGAGGCACCACATCACACGGTGATTAGCCGTCTTGATGAAACAACAGCTGCAAGGAAGCCAGTCCTTCGTTTTCAGCAACAAAAATAAGTAATAGTAGCGTTTATAGCTATTAAATAGAGGCTGTGCTTATTGGTCTTTTGAACTGCCCCCTGTCAAGTAGACAGTGGAAATAATAAAAATGACCTAAGCGGCTTTAGCTCTATATTCTATA